>SLDA01000559.1 GCA_007125545.1 Thermoflexales bacterium
ACGCTCATCGGCTTCTACGTCACCCGGGGCAACGTGCAGCAGGATCGGGAGACGGGGGTGGGACAGATCTTGGCGGCTACGCCCTTGAGCAGGCTGGCTTACGTGATGGGAAAATTCGCCAGCAACGCCGCTGTCTTGTTGATCGTCGGGGGGGTGCTGGCACTGGCGGCGTTGGCGATGCTGCTTATCCACGGAGAGGAGAGGACGCTCAATCTCTACCAACTCCTAATGCCCTTCCTCGTGTTTTCGGTGCCGGTGGTACTCTTGACGGCGGCTCTGGCCGTTTTCTTTGAATGCACGCCGGTCTTGCGCGAATCAGGCGGGAATGTCATCTACTTCTTCTTCTGGTTATTAATGTTGATCGCCATTGGCGGCGACCTGCTGGGCTTTGACACCATTGAGCAGGGTATGGCGGTCGCGCTCCAGGCGCAAGGGGCCAACTACCAGGGCGGCATTTCCTTGGGTGCAGGTACCCCAACAGAGCTACAAACATTCCTTTGGACAGGCTTCGATTGGGCTACCGTCGCCGGGGCGCGTCTGGGCTATGTGGTGGCGGCTATACTGCTGGCCGGACTGGCGGCCTTGCCCTTCGAGCGCTTTGACCAGGCGCAAGGGAGGTTCCGCACCCGGCGCTATTCCATCGGACACTGGCTGACCCCCATTGGAGCACGCTTTCAGTCCATAACGCGCAAGGTGGGTCCCGGGCCTACTGCGCCCGTCATGCCACAGCATGCACAGACACTCACGCCCGTCGCGGCGTCCAGCAACCACTTGTATCTGTTCGTGACGTTGGTCACTGCTGAACTCAAGCTCCTCTTCAAAGGTCGGGCTCTCCTCTGGTACGCCGTGGCTGTGGGGCTGCTCCTGGCCAGTTTGCTGTCGCCGCTGGAGACGGTGCGCCGCTCGCTATTGCCGCTCATTTGGTTGTGGCCGCTGCTACTCTGGGCGGAAATGGGCGTCCGCGAGACGCGGTACCGCGTTGATCAACTGCTCTTGAGCGGGCCATCCCCCATATGGCGCCAGTTGCCGGCGTCCTGGATGGCCGGCGTCGTGCTTGCGCTGCTTCTGGGTAGTGGCGCATTCGTCCGCTTTTGGGCCGAACCCTCGTTTCTCCCCGGCTTCGCGGCCGGCGCGCTCTTTATCCCATCACTGGCATTGTTCTTGGGGATCGTGACGAGCACGGAGCGAACGCTGCAAGTCGTGATGCTCATCTGGTGGTATCTCGGCCCGCTGAACGGCCTTGCCGCTTTCGACATCACCGGCGCGACCGATTCCGCGTTGGCTCAGGGCATACCCTGGTTCTATATCGCGGCCAGCTCGTTGATTCTAGGCATGGCGCTGCTCCTGCGGAGACGACAACTACAAGCCGCTTCCTGACAGTGTTTGCCGCATTGTATTGGAAGGAATCGGGAATGGAGGCAGGGCCCTACTTGGATGCGCCCGTGCAAAGTCGCGCTGTCGGAAGCGAATGAGACCACTCTGAACGAGGTGGCAGTGTACGTGCGGCTCATCTGCCCTACTCTGAGAGCGTAAGCGTGAAGTGCGTGTGGTCACCCGTCAGTTTAGTACTACAGCGGTCCACGGAGCTGGCTTCTGAACTGTCACTCGATGACCACTGTGACGCCGACTTCGACCCAATTGTAGAGAATCTCCGCGTCCGGAATTCCCAAGATGATGCAGCCATAAGAAGCCGGGCGCCCCAACGACCCAGCCCACAGGCGTTGCCCGTTGGACAGGAACGGCAGTTCGTGGAATCCGTTCATCACGCCGCCCCCAGCCGGGTAGACCGAGATGAAGTAAGGCATCCAGAGATCCCACTGTGACGCGTAGGCTTTCTCATCCTTTCCCAACACTTGGAACGTGCCCTGGTGCGTGGGTGAATCCTTCAATCCGGTTGAGACCGTCCACTCATGGAGCAACTGCCCGTTTTCGTAGACACGAGTCCGCTGCTCTGCTATATTCACGACGATCTTCTTATTTGGCACTGGCATGTAAGGCGTCAGTACGTCTTGCGAAGGGATGCGAATCACCTGACCCACGTAGAGACGATCGATATCGATCTCAGGGTTCGCTTCCGCGACCAGGCCTCCTGGCATACCATGCCTCGCGGAGAGGCTGGTGAGCGTGTCGCCGGGTTGGACCACGTAGGTGCGCTCCGGATGGGTGAGGTAAAGCCATAGGTCGGTCTCGCCGCGGTCGAAGGCTGCCAGTGTTTGCGCCGCCGCCTCATCGAAGAAGAATCCGCGTCCATCTCCCAGTCCGTCCGCCAACGCCAGCAATGTATTGCGGATTCCGTGTTGGTTGATGGCTACCCGGGGCTCTCCATCCTCATCCGTCGCCAGGTAGAGCCAGGTCGCGATCTCGTCGCGAGCCAGGGTCCAGGTCAACGTCTGCTCTTTGAGAATATCGTAGGTGTGAAGCCGGATCTGGCGGGCCAATAGCGCCTCAGATTCCGCTGTGATCGCCTCGACGGTCAGCTCGGGTGGCGGCACGACCTCGAAAGCGAGGTCCACCTCTACAGTCGAGGGGGTTCCGGCAGTCTCGCGCAGCCGTACGAGCATGGTCTCGATGTCCAGAAGACGTCCCGGCTGCCCGGGTATCACAACGATGCTGCCTTGCTTCATGGCGAGTTCCGGATCAACCGCGGGTGAGGAGACCTGGTTGCTCAGTCTGGCGAGCAGATCACGCGCGGGCTCCTCGTCATATGTAAAACGGGGTGGGATGTCGTGATAATAGAGCCAGACGGCGACCTGGTCGTTCAGGCTCGGCCCGCGCCCCTTGGCGTAGGCAGCTACCACCACTGCCTCGATATCGAGTTTCAGTCCTGCGACAAACCAGGGATATGACCATCGTTCCTCGCCGTCGCGAAGGATCAGGAGCCCGCTATCCAGATAGGGGGCTACTTCCTCTAGCGCCGCTGCTGCCTGCGCAGGCGTCTTTCCGCCCAAGTCTATGCCCAGTGCGTAGACGTTCGGGAAGATATGGTGGCGGTAGAGGCGTTCCATACGTTTCAGGAAAACCCACCCGCAGAAGAGGGTGACGGTAATCAGGGCGACGACGAGCACGAAGAAAACGCCAACTGCGAAGGTATCTCGCGGTCGGGTCCGGGTGGAACTATAGTCTCCGGCCGTTATCTCCATCTTCATGCCTCCAAGCGTGATGTCATTATCTAACGTTTTCCGCCCCTGAAAAGTTCCATCATCCACGATGACAAGATCTATTGACTTGTCAGATGTCAGACATTATAATCACCTTTGAGGTGATCCCTTGGATCTTGAAGACCTACCCAGGGTCCGGTCGACCCGCGAACAAGTGGAAGAAACGCTCGAGCGCCTGGTAAAGCAGCTTCAACCTGGCGATCAGCTTCCTAACGAACCGGATCTCGCACGGTTGATCGGCATCTCACGTCCCACGTTACGGGAAGTGCTCCACACCTTTGCTGAGCGAGGCTTGCTCGTCCGGCGTCAAGGGATCGGCACCTTCGTAGCCTCGCGCTTGCCGATTCTGGAAAGCGGGCTGGAGGTATTGGAGAGTCTCAATCATACCGCAATGCGCTTGGGCCTTGAGACTGAGGTGCTGTATCTGCGGACTGCCACGCGCCCGGCGATGAAGGCTGAACTGCGTGGCTTGGCATGCGAACCACCGCTCGAAGTGTTGGTTGTCGATCGGGTTATTGCCATCGAAGGGAAACCTGTGGCGGATCTCCGAGACGTTGTCCCTCTGGCTTATTTGCAGGAGCAAGAACTCAATACGCACTTTCGGGGCTCGATCCTGGACCTCTTCTTGGAGCGGGGTACACCCGTGCTCAGCGCTTCAAGGATGGAGATCTCCGCGGATAGTGCTGATCGTGAGCTTGCAGCTCGATTGACGGTCGGAATCGGAACACCCCTACTGAAGTTGACGGGACAGCTCTTCAGCGTGGATGAGTTGGTCGTTGACTTCTCCACCAGCACCTTCGTGCCTGGTCAGTTCCGATTTCACGTTATGCGCCAGATTCGTAGTTGACCAACCCTATTCACAATACGGAGGCGAAACCTTGGACAATACGAAGATGCAGCTGGATGTAGTGGCGGTTCAGGCTGAGGTTGAGAAGCACCGTGATGCCATTATCGACTTCATGCGTGAGCTGGTGGCGATCCCGTCGATGGATTCACAGATCTACGAGGTGGGCGAGCGCGTCCGCATTGAGATGGAGCGGTTGGGTTTCGATCGCGCTTGGTTCGATCCGATGGGCAACGTGGTCGGGCGAATTGGGAGCGGCCCGCGTGTAATCCTCTACGATAGCCACATCGATACGGTGGGCATCGGCGATCCTGACGAGTGGGACTGGGACCCCTTCACCGGCAAGGTTGAGGATGGAGTGCTCTATGCCCGTGGCGCCAGTGATGAAAAAGGTAGCACGCCGGGCATGGTATATGGCCTGGCGATCGCGCACCAACTGGGCCTCCTCGACGGATGGACGGCCTACTACTTTGGCAATATGGAGGAATGGTGCGATGGTTTGGCCCCCCTTCAGCTCATGGAAGAGGAGAAGATCCACCCCGACTTCGTCCTGGTAGGCGAACCGACAAAAATGCAGGTCTACCGCGGGCATAAGGGCCGGGTGGAGATGCAGGTCATCGCACGTGGCACCAGTGCACATGCCGCCAGCAACGAACTTGGGGATAACGCGATCTACAAGCTGCTGCCCGTAATCCAGGCCATCAGTGAGTTGGAGCCGGCATTGGGCGATGATCCTTTTTTGGGACCCGGTAAGATTACGGTGACCGATATGGTGGTGGAGACCCCCAGTATCAACGCCGTGCCGAACCGGGCTATCTGTTATATCGACCGCCGTCTGACCTTCGGTGAGAACGCAGAAGCCGAAATCGCGCGCATTCAGGCGCTGATCCCCGCGCAATACCGGGAATCCGACGATGTAGTCGTTGAGTTATTGCGTTATGACGAGCCCAGTTATACCGGTTACATCAAGATTGTGGACAAGATCTTCCCGGCATGGGCTCTCGAGGCGAACCACGTGCTCGTTCAAGCTGGGCTGGAGGCGTGCCGCCTGATCGGGCTTCCGGATCACGATCCAGGCAAGTGGGACTTCAGCACCAATGGTACCTACTGGGCGGGCCGCGCCGGGATCCCGACTATCGGCTTCTCGCCGGGCGATGAGAAGACAGCCCACACAGTCCGGGACAGCGTCTCTCTTGAAGATGTGGTGAAATCAACCGAGTTCTATGCCGTGCTGCCCGCTCTGCTGGCGGCAAAAGCATGAGGATCAAGGCCTGACGATCAGGTCAGGGCCTGACTATAAAAGGAGGCTGTGATGCAGACATTTCTACGTGGACGTAATCTGGTTTCAGACTTGGACTTCTCCAAGGAGGAGGTTGAAACTGTCCTCGACCTGGCATGGGATCTAAAGCGCAAGCGCGCCGTGGGCGAACGACACGCGCACTTACTCGATAAGACGCTGGGTATGTTGTTCTTCTTCAGTAGCACGCGCACCCGCTGCTCTTTTGAGGCCGGTATGGCCCAGCTTGGCGGGCACGCGGCCTTCATCGAGTCGCGGACGACGCAGATCTCCCACGGCGATACGGCGAAAGAGATCGGCGAGATTTTGGGCCGCTACTTCGATGGTTTGGCCATCCGCCATTGTGACTGGCAGGAGGGCAACGCGTATATCAATGAGGTCGCTGCTGCCTCGCGCGTTCCGGTACTGAATATGCAGTGTGATGTCTATCATCCCTTCCAGTGTTTGGCGGATCTGATGACCATTATGGAGAAAAAGGGTCGCGACCTGCGGCGCAAGAAAATCGTCGTCTCGTGGGCCTATGCTTCCTCGTATCTCAAGCCGATTTCTGTGCCTCAATCCTTGATCCTGCAGATGCCGCGCTTTGGTATGGATGTGACTCTCGCTTATCCTGAGGAGTTTCCGCTCATGCCGGAGATCGTGGATGAGGCTCGCAGCCAGGCACGGCAGCACGGCACGGCATTTGAGATCGTGCACGATATGAAGGAGAGCTTCACGGATGCTGACGTTGTCTATGCCAAGTCGTGGGGACCTTTACTGACGACCGCTGATCCTGACGAAGGCAAGCAGCTCCAGGATCGCTATCAGGATTGGATCACCGACCAGGACAAGATGCAAGTTGCGGCGCCCGACGCAATCTATATGCACCCGCTCCCCGCAGATCGTGATATCGAGGTCACGAGTGAGGTGATGGACGGTCCTCAGTCAGTAGTCTACGATGAAGCTGAGAACCGTCTGCACGTGCAGAAGGCAACGATGGCCTTAACGATGCGCTAGATTGACCGGAATGGGCGTCTGGAAAGGTAGGCGGCGAAGCCTTTCCGGATGCCCGGTCTCTCTGCACCTATGGTGCCTGAAAGAGGTTTCGAGCCCGTGGTCAGACTATCCGATGTAAAGGGAGGTTCGTATGGCACGAGCTAAATGGGCGGTGGTCGCGATAGGAGGAAACTCTCTTATTGCTGACGAGCAGCACCAGAGTGTTGAAGACCAATATCAGGCGGCCAAGGAAACGTGTTTACACATTGCCGACATGGTCCAGGAGGGTTGGGACGTGGCTATTGGACATGGCAACGGGCCGCAGGTCGGCTTCATTCTGCGGCGCTCGGAGATCGCGGCCCGGGTAGCCGGCATGCACGAGGTGCCGCTGGATGTGTGTGGCGCTGACACGCAGGGGGCCCTGGGATATGCGCTGCAGCAGAATCTTCACAACGCGTTTCGCTCCCGTGGCATGCAGAAGGATGTGACGACGGTCGTAACTCAGGTGCGGGTCGATTTGGATGATCCGGCCTTCATCGGCCCCACCAAGCCCATCGGCGGATTTATGGAGGAGACAGAGGCGCAAGCCCGTGTGGCCCGCGAAGGATGGGCGGTGGTCGAGGATTCTGGGCGCGGCTGGCGCCGTGTCGTGGCGTCACCTGAACCGAAGGAGATCGTCGAACTTGATGCGATTCGCACGCTCCTGGATGCCGGGATCGTCACGATCGCGGTGGGTGGGGGGGGCATTCCGGTAGCGTTGAACGCCAAGGGCGAACTCCGCGGGGTTGCCGCGGTGATTGATAAGGACTATGCCTCTTCCTTGTTGGCACAACTCATCGGTGCCGAGCTTTTCCTGATCTCGACCGCGGTCGAGCGCGTGCTGCTTAACTTCCATAAGCCAAATGAGCGCCCCATTGATCGCATGACGCTGTCTGAGGCGAAACGCTACCTCGCGGAAGGACATTTCGCTAAGGGCAGTATGGATCCGAAGATGCGCTCGGTCATTCGCTTTATCGAAGCCGGCGGGAAAGAGGCGATCATCACCGACCCGAGCCATATCACGGCAGCGATCCACGGAGAGGCGGGCACGCACGTTGTGCCGGACTAGAGACGGATGATGCACTGTATTTTCAGGATGTGAGGATGGCTATGGACCATGTAATCGGTTATCTGTGCAGGTTGTGCGGCGCAGCACACACACTGGAGGCTGTCGACTATATTTGCCCTTGTCACGGTATCGAGGGCATTCTGGATGTGCAATACGATTACGATCTGCTTCGCACGCGCCTGACGCCGGCACTGCTTGCCGAGAGCCGGGAGATGAGCATGTGGCGCTACAAAGCACTGCTCCCGGTCCACCCCGAGGCGCCTGTGCCGCCCTTGCGTGTCGGTTGGACGCCGCTCTATGCGGCGCCTCGACTTGCCGCTCTAGTCGGCCTCCCGCAGGTGTGGGTGAAGGATGACGGGCTGAATCCGACCGCCTCTTTTAAAGATCGCGCCTCTGCATTGGCGGTGGTCAAGGCCCAGGAATGCGGGTCGAAGGTTGTCACGACGGCCAGCACGGGCAACGCAGCCGCTGCGCTGGCGGGTCTTGCAGCAAGCGTTGGGCTTACAGCGGTCATCTTTGTGCCGAAATCTGCCCCTGCTGCCAAGATTGCGCAACACCTTATCTATGGCGCGCATGTCATCTTGGTGGATGGGACCTACGACGCAGCTTTTGAATTGACTGTGGAGGTGGCGCGGACTTTTGGTTGGTATAACCGTAACACCGCATATAATCCCTTCATGAGCGAGGGTAAGAAGACCGCAGCGTATGAGATATGGGAACAGCTTGACGGACGAGTGCCTGACTGCGTTGTCGTTCCCGTGGGAGATGGCTGTATTCTTGGCGGTATTCACAAAGGGTTCAAGGACTTGCTCGCACTGGGGTGGATCGAGCGGTTGCCACGGTTGATAGGTGTGCAGGCCGAGGGATCCTCAGCTCTGGTCCAAGCTTACACCTGTGGCGGCCCCTTGGGTCAGATCGAGCGGGTGGATGCTGTCACCGTCGCTGACAGTATATGTGCAGGCCTTCCCCGGGATCACATCAAAGCCCTGGCGGGAGTCCGCGAGACGGGAGGCGCATTCTTGGCAGTGAGCGACGCCGAAATCCTATCCGCGATCCCGGTGGTGGCGCGCAATACAGGCGTCTTCTGCGAACCGGCTGCCGCAGCTTCCTATGCGGGGTTGGTTGGCGCCGTGGAGCGGGGCCTGATCGATCGCGAAGAACGTGTTGTCCTGTTGCTGACCGGCTCAGGATTGAAGGATATCACGAGTGCCATGCGAACCGTTTCGGCACCTCCTGTGATCATGCCGCACGCAAGACTGGCCGATACGGTGGCGGCGGTGCGCGCGACGCTAGCAGATCTTTTCTGAGCACCCGAGGAGGCGCGATGGGAAGCTATGAGGAGCTGAAACGGCAACTGGCGCGTGGATGGAATACCTGGAACACTCGGAGTGTGCTCTCGCACGTGCTCCTGCCATCCGGGTTTGCTCTGAATCTGGGACTGAAGGATGGCGCCTCCCGACATTACTTGAAAGAGGCGCTCATTGGCAGGCAGGGTGAGCAGGATGAACAAATCAAACCCGGACCCAGGACCTATGATGGCGCGTACACCGAACTAACCGTCACGTGGCAGGGTATCGAGATCCTCGTACAGAGTGCGGTGTTGAACGAGGATCTGGTGATCTTGGTCACGCCCTGCTCGACACATCGTCGGGCCCCGCTGCTGGTGGTCGAGCCGGGTATCCTCTGGAACCGCCCGGGCTACGTCCGTCGCGACGGCGAGACGCTGCTAGGGCATTGGATGGACGACGAGTCCGGGCAGGAGCAACATATCGCAGTATATGCAACGTCGGCGAGCGTGGTGGAGCCCTACATCGCAACCCAGACGCCCTATCTGGCCCTGACCCTCGATCGGCCCGTAGGCGTCTCCACCGGAACGCGCCGGACGGTTGACGAGATCTCACGCTTGCTGCACGACCACCGGGCGGCGCAGCAGGCGTATGTCGCGGAGTTTGGGGATCTGGCCGAGGCGTACGCGGCTATACAGACCTGTATGGCATGGGACACGATCTATGAGCCGGAGCACGACCGCGTTGTCTCACCGGTAAGCCGCATCTGGAACGTTAACTGGGGTGGCTTTGTGCTTTTCGACTGGGACACCTACTTCGCTGCCTATATGGCCGCAATCGACAACAAAGAGCTGGCGTATGCCAACGCTATCGAGATCACGCGTGAGAAGACCGAGCGAGGGTTTATTCCCAACTTCGGCACGGTTGGTAACCTCAAGAGTCGTGACCGCTCGCAACCGCCGGTAGGATCGATTGTGATTCGTGAGATCTACCGCAAGTATCAGGAGCGGTGGTTGTTGGAGGAGGTCTTCGACGACCTGCTGGCCTGGAACCGGTGGTGGATTGCACATCGACAAGCCGGCGATTTGCTCTGCTGGGGCTCCGATCCCTTCGAGCCCCTGGCTGATGCGTACTGGGAGGTTACGGCCGTGCACGACAGGCTGGGTGCCGCGCTGGAATCAGGGCTCGACAACTCCCCAATGTACGATGACCAACCCTTCGATAGGGATACCAACCTGATGCAATTGGCCGATGTGGGCCTCAACGGGATGTACGTGCTCGACTGCGAGGCTCTGGCCGATATCGCGGCGGTGCTGGGGCGAACTGCCGAGGCCGGCGAGTTGCAGGCGCGCGCGGCGGCGTTCCGCGCGGCTCTGGGGCAACTATGGGACGAGGAGCGCGGTATCTATCTGAACCGGTTGACGGAGTCAGGTGTCTTCAGCCCACGCATCTCGCCGACCAATTTCTACCCGCTGATGGGCCGGGCCGCGACGCAGGCACAGGCCAAACGGATGATCGACGCACATTTCTACAACCCGGAGGAGTTCTGGGGGGAGTGGATTATGCCCTCCATCGCTCGCAACGATCCGGCCTATCCTGAGCAGATGTACTGGCGCGGACGCATTTGGGCCCCTATGAACTTGTTGGTCTATCTCGGGCTGCTGCGTTATGATCTGGCACAGGCCCGCGCTGATCTTGTGGAAAAGTCACTGGCGCTGCTGCTGAAGGAGTGGCGTGAACGGGGTCACGTCCATGAGAACTATAACGCCGATACCGGCGAGGGATGTGACGTGAAGAGTAGTGATCGATTTTATCATTGGGGTGGGCTCCTGGGGCTCATCGCGTTTATCGAGGCGGGACTGATGGGTGACACGCTGGCTGCATTGGCGGATCCGACGTCTTGAACTCGCACGAAACCTATGGGAAGGATAGAGAGATGATTGATTTAACAGTAGATCGGGTGGGATTGGAGCATGCGGTCGCGCGTGCCCGTGAGCAGAATATCGTGATCCCCACCTTCGCTCAACAGAAGGATCCGGCGTTGATTCCCGAGAAGATTCGACAGGAGTTGGCGTCGATCGGTTTGTGGGATATCACGCCGCGCAATCTCTTCCGCATCACGTGGCGGAACGAGCCGGTAGCACAGGGCGGAGGGTTCGGTGAGGTTAACTATGTGGAGCTCCCTCGGGAGTTGACCGGCGTCGACGCCCGCATCTTGGCACTGGTGGGAAAGTGGTTTCCCACAGGTGCCCATAAAGTGGGCGCCGCTTATAGCTGTCTCGTCCCGCGGTTGGTAACCGGACAGTTCGACCCGACCCGTCAGAAAGCCGTGTGGCCCTCGACCGGTAATTACTGCCGCGGTGGTGCGTATGATGCCGCCTTGCTGGCCTGCGAATCCGTAGCGATTCTGCCCGAGGGCATGAGCCGTGAGCGCTTCGAGTGGCTCGAAAAGGTATCAGGGGAGGTCATCGCGACGCCGGGTAGCGAGTCGAATGTCAAGGAGATCTTCGACAAGTGCCACGAGTTGAAGCGGGAGCGAGGCGATGAGGTCGCGATCTTCAACCAGTTTGATGAGTTCGGCAACTACCTTTGGCACTACGAAGTGACCGGTCACGCGATGGAGCAGGTGCTGGCCCGCGAGATGCGCACGGGCGACCGGTTTGCCGGAGTCGTCTCGAACACCGGCTCGGGTGGGACGATTGCCTGCGGGGATTACCTGAAGCAGCGCTTCCCGAACAGCAAGGTGGTCGCCAGCGAGGCGCTGCAATGCCCGACGCTGCTGCAGAACGGCTTTGGCGCGCACCGCATCGAAGGGATCGGCGACAAGCACGTTCCGTGGATTCACAATGTGCGGAGCACCGATCTGGTCACGGCTGTTGACGATCAGGCGTCCGTGGAGCTCATCCGGCTCTTCAATGAACCGGAGGGACACGCGTATTTGATAGAGCGCGGTGTACCGGAGGACTTCATCTCGCAGTTGGACCTAATGGGCATTTCCAGCGTTGCCAATGTGCTTGCCGCGATCAAGTTCGCCCGTTGGTTTGAGCTGACCGGTGAGGATCTCATTTTCACGATCTGGACGGATTCCATGGAGCTCTACCAGAGCCGTATGGAGGAACTACGCGAGCAGCAAGGGACATACACCCGCTGCGATGCTGCTGCCGATTACGAGCGATACCTCTTGGGTGAGAACACCCATCATATGATGGAGCTTACCTATCCGGACCGTAAGCGGGTTCACAATCTTAAGTACTACACATGGGTCGAGCAGCAGGGCAAGACGTACGAGGAGATCCAGGCGCAGTGGTACGATGAGAGCTACTGGACGTCCGTTCAGAAACAGGCCGCCGAAATCGACGAGCTTATCATCGAATTCAACGCGCGGGTTGGCTTAATGCCTTAGGGTCTGCGGATGCGGAGTTGCCTACGCAACGGTGAGATAACGGAGTCTTATCCCGGGAAGCGTGCGCCTATGCGAGCGCCGTTTACATCAGGGATGGACGCGGTATACTAATGAGAATAGAGCTACATCGCCGTTGCCGGTCACGCAGACCGGCAACGGTGCCGATGTAGCGGTCCTTTCCGGTAAGTCGAGGTGAGAAGTATGGATCCACGGATTTCGGTTGTCGCCCCCGTGTTCAATGAAGAGGTCCTGATCACCGAGTTCTACGAGCGGGTGAGCGTCACTATGGGCCGTCTTGGCCAGCCCTGGGAGCTGATTCTGATCAACGACGGCAGTCGCGATCAGACGCCTGAGATCTTGGATCAACTCTATGCGAGAGATCCAGAGCACGTTGTCGTGCTCCATTTTGCACGCAACTTCGGGCATCAGTTGGCGATCACCGCCGGGATGGATTATGCACGCGGCGAGGCAGTTGTCACCATCGATTCAGACCTTCAGGATCCGCCCGAGGTGATTCTGGATCTCGTTAGACGGTGGCAAGAGGGGTATGAAGTCGTCTACGCCGTCCGCGCCGAGCGTGAAGGAGAAACCTGGTTCAAGGTTTTTACGGCCGACCTCTTCTACCGCCTAATCCAACAACTCACGAGTGTTACGATTCCTATGGAGGCGGGGGATTTCCGCTTGCTCGATGCGAAGGCGCTTGATTACCTCCGCTCGATGCGCGAACACCATCGCTTCGTGCGCGCAATGACCTCCTGGGTGGGGTTTCGACAGACTGGCGTACCTTACAAGCGGCACGCGCGCAAGGCGGGCGAGACGAAATACACGATACGGAAGATGGTACGTCTTGCCCTGGATGCGATCACCGGCTACTCGATGGTTCCCTTGAAGCTTGCCCTCTGGTTGGGCTTCATCACCATAGGGGTGAGCTTGATCCTGGCGCTCGTCTTGCTTGTCATCCGGTTGGGCGGAACGGCCCCGCTTGCCGGGCAGGGACTGACGGCGAGCCTGGTGCTTTTCATCGGTGGTGTGCAGTTGGTGATGGTGGGCATACTCGGTGAGTATATCGGCAGGATCTACACCGAGGTCCAGCAACGCCCGCTCTACACCATACGGGAGGTGAAGCGGCAATGAAGCTTTGGGACCTTTACTACACAGCCACATCCCT
>SLDA01000015.1 GCA_007125545.1 Thermoflexales bacterium
ACAGAGGCCGGTCGCGTGGCGGAGCTGCTCTCGGCAGAAGCCTGAACGCGGAAGGAGTAACGTAAGTACGCCCGACCCGCACAGTGGACCCTGACGCATCGCATTAAGTTGAGGAACGGGCAGCACGAACAGCTAACGACCGGTCCGATGAAGTGGTCACGTGCACGATGTGACAGTCATCGGACCGGTAAAGCTGACAGGGTGGTAACCGCACTAGGAGCAGCCATCCTCATAAGAGCGAGAGGAGACAAGATGATGCAACCGGAACTGGTACTCCACTACGGCGCGGTGATTGCGTCGGATCGGGACCGGGCTTCGCTGGTCGGTCAGGCCTGGCGCGGCATTCCCGGAATCGAACGCGCTTCCAACGGGCGCTTGTGGGCCACTTTCTACACGGGCGGGCCAAAGGAGCCCGATGCCGACAATGTGATCGTCTTGAGGACGAGTGACGATGATGGCGTGGCCTGGAGCGAGCCCGAGGTCATCGTCGCGCCCTCTGGCGCGACGCGCGCCTATGACCCCTGCCTCTGGCACGATCCGGCGGGAAGGCTCTGGCTCTTCTATAACCACGCCAACGTGGAAGAAGGCGTATTTGATCTCTGGGCGATGACGACTCAGGATGCCGGCGTCGCCAACCCTGTGTGGAGCAGGCCCCGGCGCATTGAGGTGGACGTGCCCTTCGCGTTCCGGATGAACAAGCCGTGCGTGCTCGACGACGGCACGTGGCTGCTGCCGGTAACCTGGGCCGATACCACCCCGAATGGATGGTTTCCCCGCGAGACACAGCTCCAAGGGGCAGCCGTCTCTACGGATATGGGCGCGAGTTGGACACTCCACGGCGCCGTGGATGCGCCGCCCTGGGCGCTGGAGAACATGATGGTCCAGTTGCGCGATGGGCGAGTGTGGATGCTCATTCGCACCGGCGTCGGGGTGCTCTGGCAGTCCTTCTCGGAGGATGGCGGGCTCACGTGGAGCACCGGCGAGCCGACAGGAATCGTCAACCCCGGCACGCGCTTCTTCATCGGGCGTCTGGCGTCAGGGCGGCTGCTGCTGATCAACACGCCCCACCCTACACAGAGAACCGGGCTGTTCGCGACTCTGAGCGATCCTGATGACGAGATGGTTTTCTCCGGAGGGCTCGAGCTCGATCCGCGGGAGCACGTCTCGTACCCCGACGCGGTACAGGCGTCCGACGGGCGTGTGTTCTCGGTTCACGACCGGGACCGCTATGGCGCCGGAGAGATCCTGCTGCGGGTCTTCGAGGAGGCGTAGCGCAACCCTCCTGGTGATCGCTGGGTCGAGGGATCTCTTGCCGTGTAGAGACCAGGCCGCCGCAGCCGCGAGACCCTTCGACTCCGGGGCACCCAAAACCGGTGCCCCTCCGCTCAGGGTGACATAAGCCGCTGGGGGGAGGACAGACACCAGCGACAACCGCCGCGCACAGCAATCCCCCCATACCCGAGGCTAGTCGTCCCGAGTGGAGCAGCCGCGCTTTTTGCGGCTGCGGAGTCGAGGGATCTCTCCCGTGCGCAGACGTCGTATCGTTCGAGATACCGTCTGCGGACCTACGTCATTAGCAGTGTGAAAGCCGGGACCACTGCATTCACGGACCCTGGAGCCTGTCTCTGCCCCGCCGGGCCTTAGACTCCTACGCGATTCCTCGTAGGCCTCCCAGCACGCTTGCAGCAAGCGGGAAAGCAGCCAGGAGCCAGTATAGGCCAAAGCAGAGAAGTCCGATCGCGACCGGAATCAGAATCGCGGCCAGAATGATCAAAATAGTCACCGCGCTGTAGTTAAAGAAATCGACCCACGTGAAGCCGCTCTCCTCGTCCATCACCCGGGGACGCATGCGAGAGCCACAGGCGGGACAGCGCTCGGTGCCGTCGGCCACCATATTGCCACATTTCGGGCAGAACTCGGGCATCTTCGCTCCCTTCGACCGGCATTCCGGTCGGATACATGACGGCGGGCCTAGATGTCCTCGCGCACCGCAGCCAGGCCCTCGGCCCGGCCCGGTGTACTGTTGGGCGAGAACTCAACTCCCGCAGCCATCGTCCCATCCGCTAACACATAGGCATAGGCGAGGTTGGGGGTGTTATGAGCTAACCCCACGCAGCCCGCCGGATCGATCAAAATGACCCCGCCATAACCCCGCACACGCTGCCAAAGTTGCGCGACGATGGCATCGGCAGCCTGCTGGGCAGTCCGCCCGGCTGCCATCAGATCGACCGCGCTCTTGCTCGTCACGATCTTCATCAGCGACTCACCGGATCCTGTCGCAGCTGCCACGCCCGCCTGATCATCGGCATAGGCGCCACACCCTACAAGCGGCGAATCTCCGACACGACCGGGCCACTTATCGGGCGTTCCACCCGTCGACGTGGCAACGGCCAGGTGCCCCTCGACATCCATCGCAACCGCGCCTACGGTGTCCCCGCCGGATATCGCCACCGGCACCCTCCCGAAACCGAGCGCCACCGCGGGCGACCAGCTTCCGGTATCGTGCGTGCCCAGCAAATCTGCCGGGTCGCAAAGTGACATGCCGCGCGCGACGGCAAAAGCCTCGGCCCCCGGGCCCACAATAAAGTTGTGCTCGCAGCGCTCCAATACCAGGCGCGCCAGACTGATCGGATTGCGCACGCGCTCCACCGAGGCCACCGCCCCAAAGTCAAGCGCACGTCCATCCATCACGATGGCGTCCAACTGCACGCGGCCCTCTTTGTTGAAATAGCTGCCACGCCCGGCGTCGAAGCGGGGGTTATCCTCAAGTACACGCACAGCGGCCTCTACAGCGTCCAGCGCCGAACCGCCGTGCTCCAAGCGTTCCCATCCCGCCAGAGCAGCCTCTCGGCAGCCCGCAGTGTGAGCCGCCCGGTCTCTCCGGGCAATGTGCCAGGCACCGCCGTGAATGAGAATCGCGGGACCCTTGTCAGTCGTCTTACCCAAAATAGCCTCCCCTACATTAGCTTGCCGCAGGCGCCTTGATCGTCGCCTGTGAGACCGGTTCTGCTCCCGGTCCTCTGTTCGCTCACCCACACGCTCAGCGCAAGGAGCACGCCGACGTGCAAGTGCACGTTGTTCACCAATAAGTTGTCGACAGCACCGTGAATCGCGAAATGCGTCCAGGCGCCGATCAAACCGAGTGTCAATCCTCTCCGCCAGGGATCATTGAGCGTCTGGGGGCGCACCAGCGCACGGAGAAGTCGCACGGCGAGGCTGCCCAGCCAGACAAGATACGCGACCAGTCCCAAAATACCGATTTCCGCAGCCAGGTTGAGATACGTGTTGTGAGCGTGGCCCAGCGGCAGCACCCAGCTAATCAGCCGATAGGCAGGATAAGCTGTCTCATAGCCGCCCAACCCGATCCCCACCCAAAAGTGGTCGCGCCACATGCCCAGCGCAGCCTGCCAGTGAGCCATGCGCTCGATAACGGCGTAGTTGGCATCGGTCACAGCTACACCCCGAACATCCTCGAACCGGGCATAGGCCAGAAAGCCCATCAACCGGTCGATGACTGTCGCCGGCAACTGTCCCGTGAGGTAAAGAAGACCACCCGCGCCCAGGAGAGCAGCGAGCAGTACCGGGCCCCACCAGATCCGCCGCGGGAGCAGGGCGGCAATGACTAGCATCGCTGCGGCAAACCCCATCCAACCGCCCCGGGACCAGGAAGCCACCAAGCCGGCGACGATGAGCAGAGCCGGCGCGCCTGACCAGGCGGCTGCCACCAACCCCGTGCGCAGATCACCGGCGCGCCAGCGGTCCACCAACACGGAGATCGTGATCCCGGCAAGAAGGGCGGCGACCAGCCCCACGAATCCCGCAAAGGGATTGGGCTGCTGGAAAAAGCCGTAGGCGCGAGAGAAACGCGCATCGATTACAAACCCCTCGATCTCGACCGGGGTGAACGAACCTAGCCGCAGTAAGCCGAACTGCCACAGCCCGACCAGAGCCTGAAAGCCCGCGGATACGGCAAGAAGGGTCACCACCCAGCGGCTATCGACGGCGCCGGCTCTCAGCCGGTCATAGACCAAAATGGCAACCAGCAGCACCTGCGCCCACTTGAGCAGCTCGAGGATGCCCGCCATCTCGCTCACGGGCTCCCACAATGAGAGCAGCGCGACCCCGATGAAGATCAGCAGCGGCACCAAACCCGCCGGAATGGCGAAATTCACATCGCGCCGCAGGACGGCCCGGGCCACCCACGCGACGAGCGCGAGCACCAGCAGAGCCTGCCCCGCGTGCGGCACCATGCCCGACGACTGAATCTCCAGCCATGCTCGCATAGGTCCAATCAGGAGCGCAGCACCAAGGCCAAAGAGCGGCTCGGCAAAGGTACCCCAGAGGATAAGGATGCCGCCCATTGCCAACAGCAGAGGAACCAACGGTAGCCTGGCAACCAGAAGGCCGAGCGCCAACCCCAAGACGGCCAACCCCCAGGACAGGGTCCTGCGATCAGCGTCTTCCACACGCCTCAGATTCATGCTCGCTGCACCCCGCGTCGACACGGCGCCCTCAATCTCAATACGCCACCCATTCCACGAGCCTCAGGTCGGCATCGTACACAAACTTCGCCTCGAACATATCGCCCTCCGAGGCCAATACCCGCGGAGCGAAAATGGCATCGGCCAACGGGATATCGAGGTTGGCAAAATAGACATCCAGTTCAACCCACGCAAGGGCCCCTTCCCGTAAGTCGGCGTTCAGAGTTCCGTGAAAGCGCCGCGTCACGTAGATGAACAACATCCATTGCCAATCGGCCCGCGGTGACACCTCCGTGCAAAACCCACGCCACGCCAGATCCTCCGTGACAAGTCCCGTCTCCTCGAGCAGCTCGCGCCGTGCCGCGTCGTGCGGCGACTCATCCATCTCGATCTTGCCGCCCGGCGCCACCCAGAGCCCCAAATTGGGCTCCTTGTTCCGGCGCATCAAGAGCACCTGCGTCCCCCGCAGGGCATACACCAACACCGTGGGAATGCGTCCCTTGGCCTCGAACGCCATTAAGCCCGATCCAGGCGGTCTCGGAAATAGGCGGTCGTCCGCAGCAACCCTTCCGGCAGTGCCACGTTGGGCTCCCATCCGAGATGCTCGCGCGCACGCCCAATATCAGGGCAGCGCTGCTTTGGATCGTCGCGCGTTCGCTCATCCTCCGGAATCACGAACGTAAGCTCCGACTGACTCCCGACAGCCTCAATCACCAGTTTCGCGAATTCCACAATCGTGACCTCAGTCGGGTTACCGATGTTGACCGGGCCCTCCAGATCCGACTCCATAAGGCGCACAATGCCTTCGACCAGGTCATCTACATAGCAGAAAGCGCGCGTCCGTTTGCCGTGGTCGTACACGGTCAACGGGTCGCCGCGCAAGGCCTGATTGATGAAATTCGGCACGACGCGGCCATCATCTGCCCGCATACGGGGTCCGTAAGTGTTGAAAATGCGCACGATCCGGGTATCGACGGCGTGGTAGCGATGGTAGGCCATCGTCAGCGCTTCCGCGAAGCGTTTGCTCTCGTCGTAGACGCCTCGCGGTCCCACCGGATTGACATTACCCCAGTAGGACTCATTCTGCGGATGGACCAACGGGTCGCCGTATACCTCCGAAGTCGAGGCCAGCAAGTACCGAGCTTGCTTCGCCAGGGCCAATCCCAGCGTGTTATGGGTCCCCAACGCACCCACCTTGAGCGTCTGAATCGGATAGTTGAGGTAGTCTACCGGACTGGGAAGGGATGCCAGATGCAACACCTGGTCCAGTTCCCCCGCGACATAGATATAGTGCGTCACATCGTGGTGGATGAAGTTGAACCTCGGATGCCCGGCAAGGTGGGCAATATTGTCTGTCGAACCTGTCTTGAGGTTGTCCATCGCAATGACGTCGTGCCCGTCGGCCAAATAGCGATCACACAAATGCGACCCGATAAACCCGGCGCCGCCCGTGATGAGAATCCGCATACGCTCTCCCCCCTTAAGACCAGAACGTGCCAAGTTCGTTCTCCGGTCCCTCTTGCTAGGATGACTCGGTCGGATTATACTCCATCGTGACGCTTAGTCACCTCCGGATCACCGGTGGAAGACAGATTATAAGAGATCATAACGGGCTATATAGAGAGGCTATAGAGATGGGAAAATCTGTGCTGCTGACGGGGTACCCGGGCATTGGCAAGACAACGATCATTCGCCACGTCGTAGCGGCACTCGGCAACCTCGCCGGTGGCTTCTATACCGAGGAAATTGCCGGTCCCGGTGGACGGCACGGCTTCCGACTGGTCACGCTCGAGGGACGAACGGCCACCCTGGCTCATAAAGACCTACGCGATCCCAAGTACCCGCGCGTCGGACGCTATGGCGTCGACGTGGCGGAGTTTGAGCGAGTCGGGATTCGGGCGCTCCGCAACGCCATGGAAGAGGGCAAGATGCTGATCGTGGACGAGATCGGCGCGATGGAGTTATACTCCCAACGCTTTCAGGATGTCATGATGCAAGCCTTTATGGGGAACCATCACGTCATCGGCACCATTATGAACAAACCCAACCCGGCTGCCGATGCATTCCGATATCTGTCGCAGGTTGACATCTGGGAAGTTGACCGCCGCAATCGGGAGAGAATGCCCGGGCTGCTCCTCAAGTGGGCGCGCGTGTATCTCTAGCGCGTTTCGCACTTTGGGACAGATTTCGGCAGAGCCCGTGCAACTTCGGCTCCCCGCCCGCGTATATAAAGAGTGCGGACTGCCGCGTCTCCGGTAGGGTCATGGGACCTTCTATGCGGAGATGAATTTCACACGAACAAGCTTTTATGCTACAATCTGGTGAAAATGGATTTGGCCTGTTGAGAAGCGCGTGCATCAGCAAGTGGTTCAGCAGGCCCGTGCTCAGTCACAACCAACTAGGTAGGAGGACAGAATGAGTCTGCTCGGCAACATCAAGGATGGGATGTCTGGACTGGAGAAAGTCGCGGCCAAGATTCCCGGCTACGCGGGCTACAAGGAAAAAGAGCAGCGCCGCGAGGCCGACAAGCTCCTTCGCGACCACATTGTCAACCGTATGCGCACCGTCAAGACCAGACTCGATAGTCTGCAGACAGACCTGATCTCTGCCGGTAAGTTTAACCTGCTGACCGAAGCCGGGAGCGCCTCGACACAGCTTCAGACCTTTATCGACCGCGTACGCACCGCCTCATATGGCTACTCGGGTCTCTTCGATGCCGTGAAAATCCGCGAAGATGACCTCGACCGTGTCTATGAGTTCGATGCGGCCCTGCTAGCTTACGTGGATCGTGTCGATGATGCAGTCTCACAGGCGAGCTCCGGGCTCGAAGGGGAGAACACCCGCGCTCTGATCCTCGCCATTCGCGATCTGGCCCGCGAAGCCAACGCGACATTCGACCAACGGCAGGACGTCCTGCGAGGCACGAACCAATAGAGCGCCAATCTTTTAAGACTGACGCGCAGATCGATGGCAAACACCCAAAGAGGGGATTCCAGAGCAGAAACCTTAGGGAGGTAATGACCGATGGCACGTATTTTTGATCTCATTGAGCACATGGACGAGAATCAGGATGATATCGTCCAGCGTTTCCCCGAACGTGGCTCGGGCGACTTTCGCATTGGTAGTCAGTTGGTCGTGCGCGAGTCTCAGGCCGCGGTCTTCTTCCGCGACGGCAAAGCGCTGGACACCTTCGGCCCGGGACGCCACACCCTCACGACAGCCAACATTCCGCTCGTCACGAATCTGATCGGCAGGGCGTTCTCCGGGCAGACGCCCTTCAAGGCCGAAGTCTACTTCGTGACGATGCGCGAGCTCACCACCATGAAGTGGGGCACCCCGCAACCGATCACGATTCAGGACCCGATTCTGCGGATGGCCCGCGTCACCGCTTTCGGCACCTACGCCATTCAGATCGTGGATCCCCAGCTCTTCGTGGCCAAGATGGTGGGAACGCAGAATCTTTTCCGCACCCGCGACATTCAAAACTTCTTCCGCAGCATTATTCTGACCAAGATGATTGACCTCATCGGCGAGATGGGGAAGTCGATCATTCAGATGGCAGCGTTCGTCGAGGAGCTGGCCGCCGGCGTGCGCGCCAAAGCTGCCGAGGATTTTGCCGCCCGCGGCGTCGCACTCAACTCCTTCTACGTGGAGTCCATCTCACCCACAGAGGAGACGGCCAAGGCCATCGATACCGCTGCATCCATGGGTGCTATCGGCGACATGGGGGCCTATATGCAGTATCAGGGCGCCAACGCGATGATGGAAGCCGCCAGGAATCAGCAGGGCGGCGCCGGCGCCGGCGTGGGGCTGGGTGCGGGCGTTGGGCTGGGAG
Source organism: Thermoflexales bacterium (assembly GCA_007125545.1). Classification (GTDB taxonomy): domain Bacteria; phylum Chloroflexota; class Anaerolineae; order B4-G1; family SLSP01; genus PWVB01. The sequence goes on from SLDA01000015.1 coordinate 8,317, forward strand.
CCGCGGTCGGCCAGATGTTTGGCCAGTCGATGCAACAGCAACAGCAGCCTCAGCAACAGCAGCAGGCTCCTGCGGGCCCACCGCCCTTACCGCAAGCCACCACCTATTTCGTGGCCGCCGGCGGTCAGCAGGCGGGCCCATTCGATATGAACCGCTTGCAGCAAATGGTCCAGTCCAACGAACTCAGCCGTGACACCCTGGTCTGGAAGGCCGGCATGGCCAATTGGGTCAAGGCCGGAGAGGTAGACGAGCTCAACCGACTCTTCCAGAACGCGCCGCCACCGCTCCCGCCGCAGTAGGGCCTGTCAAGACGACGATAACCACAACAGCCTGGGGCTTCTGTCCCCAGGCTGTTTCTTTGCATCCGGCAGAGCCAGAGCCCGTCGGAAGGCGCCGCCTTCCCGGCACGGCCTAGACTAGACGGCGCGAACCAGCTTACTGCGGGCCTCTTCACCCAGTTCGAGGAGATCAGCCAGGGCCTCGCGCTCCTCAACCGTGAGATGGGGCTGTAGCGGCTCCCTGCGAATCCAGCGCTTCAGTTCTGCAGCGCGTAGGGCGGGCATGGTGAGCTGCGCCGCATCGACATGCAGCTCGATTTGGGGATTCGTGAACAGAATGGCCACACGGGTAGGAATCTCGACACCCTCGGGCAATCGCTTCGCCAAATAGTCATCCAGATACTGCTTCTCAGCCTCAGCCGTTCGGTGTGGGCGTCCGAGTGCTTCCTGGCCTGCGAACCGGCGCAGGAGCCCCATCTTCTGCTTCTGCCGCCAGCGCGTCCCATCGAAAGTGACTTCCCCACCCTGAGATTTGATGGTCATAACCGTGAGCCCACCGGGTTCCACCAGCACGAACGGCACGGGAAACTTATACATCACCAATGTATACTTGTTGTCCAGGCCCTTCAGCGCCTCTGGCACACGCTTATGCTGTGCATTGGGACCCACGAACCGGTCACCCAGGTAGCTCCCAATCAGTGAGATCAGAAAGCCCACCCAGACCAGGATCATCGTCTGCCATATCCAATCCGGTCTGGCGAACACGAGAATAACCGATAAGGCCAGAACCACGAGCCCGGCGAAAGGCGCGCGTTCTCCGATTTTCTTTCTGGTATCGATGTGCGACTCATTGGCAACGATCTGCATATCCCTCTCCTTCTTTGACCCAGACTTCTGCAACTTATGCCGACCTGAGCGGGAGGCTGAATCCAACCCCAAACGGTCTGGTCAGCCGGCGACACCCGCGCGGATGGTAGGCACCACATCCGCGATAACCGCCTCACGCGCCCGCAAGATCGCGTTCTGCACCGCCTTGGCGTTCGAGCGCCCGTGGCCCACGATCACCACCCCGTTGACGCCCAACAGCAAGCCCCCACCCACCTCAGCATAATCCAGCCGCTTGACGAGCCGTCGGAAGCCAGGCAGGAGCAAGAGTAGACCCGGCAGGCTCACGATGAGCCCCGGGATCATCAGGATCAGCCCTATCTTCGAAGAGAGCGGACCTAGCACGTCTCCGCGAATCATCCGCTTAAGGAAGGAGGCCACCGCTTCGGCCGTCTTGATATGTATGTTGCCGGTGAAACCGTCGGTCACCAGTACATCGGTCGCGCCCAGCACGGCTTCCTTGGGCTCCACGTTACCGATGAAGTTCATGTCACTCGCCTTCAGCACGGTGAAGGTCTCTCGCATCACGAGCGTACCCTTCTCCTCCTCCTCACCATTGGCCAGGAGTCCTACCCGCGGGTTCGGAATGCCGAGCAGCTTCTCGGCGTAAACCACCCCCATCCTCGCGAACTGCGTGAGGATTTCCGGTGTGGGATCGGCTGTCGCGCCCATATCCAGAAAGACCATCGGTCCAAATGTAATCGGATAGATCATGCTCAGCGCCGGACGCCGTATCCCCCGTATGCGCCGCAGGTCGAAGATCGCGGAAGCCAGGATGGCGATGGTGTTGCCTGCGGAGACAAAGGCATCTGCCTCCGCGTCTCGCACGAGCCGCATTCCAACGCGGATGGAGGCATTCTCCTTCTGACGTACGGCGTCCGAGTGGTCGGCCATCGTCAGGATATCGGGCGCGTGAACGATGCGGATGTTCAGGGTGCTCGTGTCGTGCTTGGCGAGCTCCGTACGTATGCGGTCCTCGGGTCCCACAAGGATGATCTCATCCCCCCAAGCCCGCGCCGCCAGCACTGCCCCTTCGACATCAGGGCCGGGACAACGGTCAGAACCAAAAGCGTCTACCACGATGCGCATAGTTTCCCCCAATGAGATGCGAGTGCGATTCGAAAGAATCTCTACGCCGGCCCTTAAGCCCCCCAGAACCAGGAGGGCTCGTCATCCTCCGACGAGTCTCCCGCCATCGCCCATGACTCGTCCTCGGTTAACCCAGCCGTCCCGGTCGCGGGCAACGACTGTCCCGACAACCAGCGTTTCGCGACAGGCGGCAACTCCGACCGCCGCCCCTGACGGATCAGCGGATCCGGAAGCGAATCCAGGAAGCGGCTCCCGTACCGCTTGGTCAGGATGCGCTGATCGAGTACCACGGCAAGCCCGTGATCGGTCGCCGTACGGATCAGGCGGCCAAATCCCTGAAGGAATCGCAGTACCGCCTCCGGAACCATATACTCATTGAACGAATCCTCGTAGGCCTCCGCCCGCGCTGCCACAATCGGGTCATTGGGCACGTCGAAGGGAAGCTTCACAATGACCAGGCACGAAAGCGCCTCTCCCGGGACATCGACGCCCTCCCAGAAAGAGCGCGTACCCAGCAGTACCACGCGCTCGCCGGTGCTAAAACTCTCCAACAGCTGAGCGCGGGAGGTGCCCGTTCCCTGAGCATAGACGGTGATACCGCTCCGCGCGAGGGGTGCCGTGATGGATTCGGTCGTCGCCTTGAGCTGGCTGTACGACGTGAAGAGCACCAGGGTACGGCCCTCGGTAGCCTTGAGCAGATCGATCAACGCTGCGTCCACCGTCTTCTGGTAGCCGGGGCTACGCGGCTCGGGAATATCCGAGACAATGTAAACCATAGCCACCGAAGGATAGTCAAAAGGCGATCCTAGCGCCAGCTCTCGAGCATCCGGGCTGACACCCAGCCGGTCCCGCATATAGTCGAAGCTGTGCTCGATCCGGAGCGTTGCCGAAGTGAGAATCACGGAGCGCTTCTTGCCGAAGATGTGTTCCTGAATGAGCGGACCGACGTGCAGTGGCACCGCGTGCAGCGTGAAAGGACGGCGTTGGCCGGACTCCAGCCAATAGATGACATTCTCATCCGGTTCGGAGATAAAACCGTGCAGCTGGATCTGCGCCGCAGCCAGAACACGGGTGACCCCCAGCAGCCGTCCGCGGGCGCCGTCAAGCTGCGGCAGGTCCACATCGACGGCATCCTCCAATCCATCGCCCAGCCGGGTCAGTCCATCCACAAGCGTGGCGAAGTGCGGCGTGAGCTGGAACCAAGTCTGCGCTACGGTAGTCCACGCCTGCATATCGCGGATATCGAGGGTGATGCGCAGACGCGCGCCGTAGCCACCTCCGGGGTCTGCCTGTGCACCGAGAAACATCTCAATGTCGCTAAACAGCGGGGCCAGGTAATGCTCGACACGCTCAGAGGACTCTCGCAGACGGACCAACAAGTCTCTGACCCGCATCGTCACATTCTGGGGCAGCCGCTCCACGGCCGTACTTATCTCGTCCAGAAGGGAGGGGAAACCGCGGCCCGGCCGCAGCAGGCTCTCGAACGCGCGCCCGAGATCGGGCCAGCTTAGGGAGTACTGCATAGAGTCCGTCGTGGCCCGCTCCAGATGGTGAGCCTCGTCGACAATCAGCACCTCGTACTCGGGAAGAACCCGATTCTGCGTTGCGGCATCGGCCAGCAGCAGAGCATGGTTCACGATCAGAATGTGAGCGCCCTCAGCCTTGGCACGAGCCCGGTAGAAGAAACAAGTATCATTGGCGAAAAACGGGCATGTCGCGGGATCGCACGCCTCGTTCGCCGCGGAGATCGTGTGCCACACGTGCCGCTCCGCGTCATTGGGCAGGAAAAGCGTGTCCCCGTCCCCATCCAGCGTGTTGGGCAGCCATAGCAGAACTTTGGCCAGGACCCGCATCTCCTCGTCATTCATAGGGCCGCGACGCCGCAGCGCCTCGAACTGCTGCCGGCAGAGATAGTGCGAGCGCCCCTTCAGCACCTGCGTCCGGAAATCGTACAACGCCTCGACGAGCCGGGGCATATCCTTGTGCGCCAACTGCTCCTGCAGGTTGATCGTGTTCGTTGAAATGACGACCCGCTGCCCGTTCAGCACCGCCCACTCGATCGCCGGAATCAGATAAGCGAGCGACTTGCCGGTGCCCGTCCCCGCCTCCACCAGCAGATGACCACCCTCATTCAGGGTTTCACCCACAGCCTGCATCATCTCGACCTGTTGGTCGCGGTACTCATACGTCTCGTAGGCCTCTGCAATCGGGCCATCCGTCTCCAGAAGATCGGTGAGCGCGGCCAGATCGATGGTCCGCAGCTCGCGGCGAGGCACGAGCGGCGGTGGCAGCTCATCTTCGATGAACAGCGGGCCCGCGGAATCGCCGCCCAGGCGGCTGGCAAGCTGCGCTCCGATACCCCCACGAAAGCCAAAGCGCTGCCGTTGATAAAGGGCATCGCTAAAGAACGAGACCGCTCCCCAGCGCACTTTGCGCCCCAACTCCACAATCTCTTTGAGCATATCCTGGGGAAGCTGGGTTGCGCGCTCCATCAGGGTGGCAAAGAGAGCTTGGGTCATCTCCGCGTCATCGAGGGCGCGGTGCGTCTGCTCGGGCAGATCGATATCCAATTCGCGAACGAGATTGGCAAGGCTGTAACGGCT
>SLDA01000554.1 GCA_007125545.1 Thermoflexales bacterium
ATAACGAAAGCTGAGAAACCTCGCCGCTGCGTCGTGGCTCGCTAAGGATTGCCGAGTTGCGGGCGGAAGCCCATCCAGATGAAGACAAAGCCACTCGTTGCGACGATTGCGACCAGGTTAGCGCTGAAGATCAGGGCTGCGCCCGAAGCTATCGCCAGGTCCCGGAACGCCAATCCCAGCCCGATGTTCACGAGGGGCGGCGCGAGAGAAGTAGCAATGGCAACACCTGCCAGCGCGGCTGAGACATCACGTCTGCTCACCGCGTAGGCGCCTGCAATTCCAGCAGTGAGTGCAACACCGAGATCGAGGATCGTGGGCTGGGTAAGGCGTACGATCGTCTCGGTGGGACCTGCGCCAGGTATAAGGAGGCCGACAAGAAAACCCATCACGATGCCGATCAGCACCCCGCGTGCTGTAGTTGCTCCGGCCCGCCAGAAGAAGCTAAGGTCTCCCAGCACGATACTGAGCCCCATACCCAGAATGGCCGTCATCAATGGGGCCACAATCATTGCACCGATGATGACGGCGACGTTGTTCATCAGCAAGCCGAGCCCTGCAAGAATGGCAGCTAGCGTCAAGGTGATGAAGAAGTCGGGACTGGGACGCGAACCCCGTCGCATCCCACGTTGTATCTCGGCTTGTTCCTGAAGGGTAAGCGGGCGAACGAGACCAAAGATCGCGCCCCAGAGCTGGCGCCAGAAGGAACTGACCTGGGTCAGCCGCGGCCGGACTACGATGGTGGGAATAGGACACTGATCCAGTGCGACCTGAGGGATGTCACCGAAGAGAAAGCGGTCGATGAGTCCCTTATCTCCTCCGCCAAGTATGATAAGGTCATATCCCTCGCCGGCTTCCTGCAAGATGCCCGCGAGCGGTGTAGCCGCTTGTTTTACTCGAATTTCGATCGCTGCGCGATCTTCCGGTGAGAGATCCTCCGTCATCGTCTTCAAACGTGTCTCGCCGCTTGACACCTCGGCCTGCCCCAGTCGCTCATCGGCAACATACATTGTGACGATTTGGGCATCCGGAGCCATCCGTCGCGCCAAGGTCAGCCCCAGTGGTGCGTTAGGCCCCCCAGCCGCGGGTATCAGAATGCGCCCTAAGTCCGGCGCGATCTCCCCCCGCTGAACAACGACGTCGCATGTGGCGCTTTGAATGACCGGGTCGAGCACTCGGCCCAATAGATGGCGTCCCTTCCCCCGTTTTCCCCGAGTTCCCAGAAGGAGCAGATCGGGACGGTGTTCTTTGGTTTCACTGAGGATAGCGGCGCCCACATTCTTATGATTCCGGGTGACCAACTCAACCGAAATCTCCGATGCTGGGGTTGTGAACCAGGATGGAGGATTGCCGCTACGTGTGACTGTCAGTATGCGGATCTCTCCATGCTCGTGGGTGAGGGCAATCGCTTCGGCAGTCCTCAGCAAAGCCCGAAATTCCGCTTGAGTGCTGACAGCGACGAGTATCCTATAGGATTTTGTGTTGTTGTCTCGAACAAGATCGTTCCATAGGTTCATAGCTTCTCGCTAGTTGTTCTTCTATCTGCGCAATTCGTACCGCGGGATCCCGGCGCGTCTTAGCTGGCTACCTGAAGCACGAGGAAATGAGAGAGCCCCAAAGCTCGCAGCGGTGTGCGTTCGAGTGTATAGGTGATCCTCTGCAGCATATGGCCCAGTCCTGGGCGGCGTGCCACGACATTGTCATATCCGGGGTAGATTTGCGTGTGGACTCGCACGCAGACGGGAAGGTCGAGAAACAAACGCTTGAGACTTCGTCCTGTGTAGGCCCGCACGTGTGGCGCGAGGCGGTTGCGAAGCCCGTTCGGGAGCCAGTTGACCAGCGGCTTATTTCCAAAATGATAGACGCCGCGCCAGTAGATACCATGCGTTTCGAGGAAGTAGAGACGGTTGGGCACGAAGATCACGATGTGCCCGCCCGGACGGGTGACGCGTACCATCTCCTCGGCACATCGACGATCATCGCTGACGTGTTCGAGAACTTCATGTGAGAAGACCACGTCGAAACTCTTCGCGACGTAGGGCAGCGCTTCACCCACAGCTTGTGCGATGCGCGGTACCTGTTGATAAGCAGCACGCGCCCGGTCAGCCTCGACTTCAACGCCGACCACATGCTCCGAGTGTTGGGCGAAGGCACCGGTGTACATACCCATGCCGCAGCCCACATCCAATATGCGCTTCCCTTCCAATGCAAGGGCTTGAAAAATCATATCATAGCGGCGCGTCTGACCCGCGCGCCAGACAAACGAAGGATTACCTCGTTCTGCCACAGTCTCTTTGTCGATTCTGTCGTAAGACATCAATGTCCTTGGAAATACCTGCAATATTGACACGTATCACGGGCAATGGTACTATAGTCAAGATGCACCGTGCCGTCTGATCTAGGCATTATGCCACACTCTGCATGGCTGGAAAGTCCTGCCGGCTAACCAGCTCTTAACCTTCACATAGCTTTCACGCTGAGGAGACGTCTATGGTCACTGTGTCGCGTGTGGATCAACTTACCAATGCGCTCTATGCACTGCAGAGCAGCACTGCCGACGTGGAAGCGTCCGCCATCGTGAGTGTCGATGGGTTGATCATAGCTTCCGCCTTGCCCGGCGAGACAGGCGAAGACCGTGTAGCTGCTATGTCCGCAGCGATGCTGTCGCTGGGTGAACGTATTGCTGACGAACTGCGACGGGGGTCGTTGGAGCAGGTGTACGTGAAGGGCAATCGGGGATACGTTCTCCTGATGAGCGTAGGCGAAGATGCGGTCCTCACTGTCCTGGCCGGTAGCCGTGCCAAATTGGGGCTCGTCTTTCTTGAGATGCGCCGCGCGGTGGAGAGACTCTCCCGGTTGATATAGGCTCGAGCCTTCTAGATTGGCTTCCGGGCCGGTCGAAAGGCTGGCCTCTATCCTGCGTGCTTGTTCTCAGCTGTGCAGCCACTATAATCACCGTATGAGCAACAACGAGCCAACACCACTCCGACAGCAATACCTGGAGCTGAAAGCCCAGTATCCGGACACGATTCTCCTTTTTCGTCTCGGCGACTTCTATGAGATGTTTGACGAGGATGCTGAAATTGCCGCCCGCGAGCTAGACCTTGTACTGACCTCACGTCCCGTAGCCAAGAATACACGCATACCGATGGCGGGCGTTCCTCACCACGCCATCGATGGCTATATCGCACGCTTGATCGAGAAAGGGTATCGGGTCGCTATGGCAGAGCAGGTGGGTGAGCCCACCGGGCGCGGCCCGATGCAACGGCGTGTGGAGCGGGTAGTGACCGCGGGCACGCTCACGGAACCTCAGATGCTGGACGAAAAGCGCCCCAACTATTTGGCTGCAGTGATGATCGACGGCGAGCGTGCCGGTATCGCCTACGCTGAGATATCCACAGGCGAGTTCGCTACTACACAGCTTACCGGGAGTTCGGAACAGGATATACTTGGCATGGTGGGCCAGGAGGTGGCGCGCCTGCATCCGCGCGAGGTACTTATTCCGAAGGCTGGATCATGGAAGGAGCGGGCCGGCACATCTACGGCGGAAGGTGAACCTCCCGTGCGTCCGGAGCAGACGTTGCGCGGTACCGTGGACGCGCTTTTTACACCTTGGCCCGGTTACCGCTTCGAAGAGTCTGCCGCTAGGCAGACGTTGATGGACCAATTCGAAGTGCGGACCCTTCAGGGATTCGGCTGTGACGGGAAGCCGCTTGCCGTGTGTGCCGCAGGTGCGGTCTTGAGCTACTTGCAGGAGACGCAGCAAGGACTCTTGCCCCAGATAGCCGGGCTGCGCACCTATGCCACCGACCGGTTTATGGCGATCGATGCCTCGACCTGGCGTAATCTGGAGATCACCGAGACCCTGCGCCGCGAGAAACAGGGCTCGCTACTTGGCATTCTGGATGAGACCGTTACTCCTATGGGAGGGCGGCTGCTACTAACGCGACTGGCCCAACCGCTGTTGGATGTGCCGACTCTGGAGGGGCGTCTCGATGAGGTGCAGGGCTTTAGCCAGGATGCGCTCTTGCGCGGACGGACGCGCGAGCTGCTGAAACGCGTGCCCGATATCGAGCGGATGGCGACACGTGTCCTCGCCGGGCGTGCGATGCCACGCGACCTCGAGGGTATCCGGGTGGCGCTAGAGTCGGTGCCGGACCTGTCTGTCCTATTGGAAGGGAGCGTCCCTGCCTTGCGGGAAGGTCTTGCCCCCGTGCCCGAGGTGTGCGAGCTGATTTCGGCAGCACTCGTGGACGATCCCCCCCAGCAACTCGGCGATGGAGGCTTGATACGTCCGGGCTTCTCGTCGGAGCTGGATGGGATTGTACTTGCGAGCCGTGATGCGCGCGAGTGGATCGCCGGACTTGAGCAGAAGGAGCGGCAGCGCACCGGAGTTAAGAGCCTCAAGGTTGGCTACAATCGTGTTTTTGGTTACTACATTGAGGTAACCCGGTCCAATTCAGGCTCCGTTCCCGACGATTACATCCGGAAGCAAACGCTGGTCAACTCAGAGCGTTACATAACACCGGAACTGAAAGAGTATGAGAGTATCGTGTTGAACGCGGAAGAGCGCATCGCGGAGCTAGAGTCGCGCCTGTTTCGCGAGGTATGTGAGCGGATCGCTGTGCATATAGCGGCGCTGCTGGCCACCGCGCAGGCGTTGGGGCGGATTGATGTGGCAGCGGCGCTCGGAGAGATTGCGGTTCGCAACCGATACGTCCGCCCCACATTTGAGGAGACGCCGGTCATTCGCATTCTTGGTGGGCGGCATCCGGTGGTCGAACGTGCACAACCCGATCCTTTTGTGCCCAATGATCTGTTGATGGATCCGGAAAGCCGTATTCACATCGTGACAGGGCCAAATATGGCGGGGAAATCCGTTTTTCTGCGGCAGACTGCGTTGATGGTCTTGATGGCCCAGATTGGCAGCTTTGTGCCGGCTGACGAGGCGCACATTGGCGTGGTGGATCGTATCTTCACGCGTATTGGTGCATCGGATGAGTTGGCAGCCGGGCAATCCACATTTATGGTCGAAATGGTGGAAACGGCAAATATCCTCAACCACGCGACACCGCGGAGTCTGTTGATTCTGGATGAGGTAGGGCGCGGAACCAGTACCTACGATGGCATGGCGATCGCCTGGGCTGTGGTGGAGTATCTCCACAATCATCCGGAGCGTCGAGCGCGGACTTTGTTTGCCACCCATTATCACGAGTTGACGGAGATGCAGGAGCATCTACCGCATATTGGCAATTTCAGCCTTGATGTGGCTGAGGAGGGGCGCAACGTCGTCTTCCTGCACAAAGTTGTGGCGGGAGGAGCCGACCGGTCGTATGGCATTCACGTGGCGCGCTTGGCAGGGATTCCGGCGCCCGTGGTCCACCGGGCCGAAGCGCTGCTGGAGCAGTTGGAGAGCGGAGAGTTCCGTCCCGGCGTTACGTCCCAGGAGGAAGAAGCTTTCCAGCCGATGTTGATTGCCAAGGAGCATCCGATTGTGGAAGAGCTACGTCAGCTCGATGTGAACAGCTTGACGCCGTTGGATGCGTTAACGAAGCTCTACGCCTGGCAGAAGGAGGTACAAGGGGAAGGAGGAAGAAGCGGCGCGCGCAAGAAGTAAACGTCCCAGACAATTTATAGTTCGATATTGTGCCTATCACCTATTGTGTTCTCAAAGTCTGCAAAATCCGGAGGTAGAAATGGCGGGTCCAAAACCGAAGAATACGTGGCTGTTGATCGCCAGTGTTGCGCTAGCGATCGTCCTGGTATTGGTCGTGATCGTCCTCGATACGGTATTTGCGCCGATTGATGGCATTATCCGCTTTGGTGCCCTGCTAGGGTACTTGGCTGTATTTGTTGCTAGCCTCTCATCCAACTACATGCGCGAGTTGACACGTTACTTCGGGCGTGCCTTTGTAAAGGTTCACCACGTTGTTTCGATCACGGCATTGGTCGCGCTCATCATCCACGCGGTAGCTGCCGCGTGGCGGGCCCAGTCGCTGGTTACATTCTTGCCGGTGTTCACCTCGGCCCGTGCTTTCTTCACCCTTGGTGGGCGTCCAGCCTTCTGGCTTATCGCGATCACTGCAGTGACTGCCTTCTTCCGGGCCAGTATTGGCAAGAGTTGGAAGACCATCCATTGGCTCAACTATGTGGCCTTTTTCCTGGGAACCGCCCACGCGATTTTGATCGGCTCCACATTCTACAATCGCTTGCCGCTGCAGATTCTGGCTGTCGTGATGGCACTAGTGCTGCTCGGCGTGTTCATCCTCAAGCGTATGGCGGAGCAGAAGCGGCGACGAAAGCGTCGTTGATCGAGCGCGCAGCTCAGCATACCGTCACTTCTCTCCGGCGTGGTTTTAATGTCGATTGCTGAACGGTACACTTGAACTGCTATGATCACTAAGAAGGGAGTTTAAGGAGAAATGATGGAGAGAAGTCTGGTTAACATATGGGGCCTCTTGGTCTCGTCACCGGTCTACATAGTGTGGATTGTCGGCATTGTCATTGCGGCTGCGCGATGGACGAGGCATCCCCGAGTATCATTGTTGGCAATCTGCGGTCTGGTGATTCTACTGATTCAGGATTCGCTCTGGACGTTGATCAATCCGTGGCTCCAGATGACGGTACTGCGCGGGGGCATAAGGATGACTCAACTGAGTCTAGTCCTCGGCGTGATTGGTTTTGTGGGTAGCTTGATTCGGGCGTTGGGATGGGGTTTGGTCCTTGGAGCCCTCTTCTCCACGCGCAATACTCAGCTAGATGTTGTATAGGACAGAGGAATAACATGAGCGAGGAAAACCACGCGGAGATCGAGCAGACCGCATCTGAGGACACGGTTGCGCTCGAGGATCAGGTAACGGACCTTAACGCAACTGCGAAAGCGCATCTCGCGAAGGGCGAATGGGAATCCGCCATTGCTTGTTACGAGCAGGTGATCGCGTCGAGCGAGAGCGAAGGAGCTGTTACGGTGAAGGCCGAAGCGCTGAACAACATAGCGTCCGTGCATCTGGCCATGATGGACTGGGAGAAGGCTACGTCCTTTGCAGCGGAGGCGCGCAGCCTCTATCAAGAGGCCGAAGATCGAACCGGAGAAGCCGTGGTTATGAATAACCTCGCTGCCGCTCAAGATGGCATGGGCGATTGGCAGCAGGCGGTGTCGATCTATGACGAGGCGCTAGCGCTGCGGGAAGCGGAGGGCGATCTTGAGGGACAGGCCAAGACCCTGCGCAATTTGGCCATTCTTTACGCCCAGCACGGTAACCGCCCGAAAGCAAAATCTTACCTGAATCGGGCGCTGGCATTGGCGCGGCAGGCGAAGTCCAAGCCCCTATTGGGGGAGATTCGCAAGGTGATGTCACAGTTGCCCAAGATGCGGCGACGCTGATCACTTGTACAAGAAGAGTTACGTGGACCAAGTGGAAAACCGTGGATTCAGGCAACGGTCGTCACCGTACTTGGCCCCTCTACGCTGGACCGAAGCGCCTGGCGACAGCGGCTATCGCTTGAAGTAGACCAGAGCCGGGAGGCAGGTTGACGGCATAGCGTCAGCCGCGGACGCGCACCATCTCGACGACACCATCCGACGCGATGGGGATGCTATGTCCATTGTCGCAGCGGAACGCCTCTTCTGTGCGCGTCACGCTACTTTGACAGCGCGGGCACCGGAGAATGTCGTCGACGCGACGCGGCGTCTGGGGGGTGCAGACGCCAGGCTTGACTGCCCAGACAAGGTCATAGTCTTCCTGCCAGGGCCGGACCTGGATCATCTCCAGCTCGAACTCTTGGAGCTTTCTTTCGATCTCCTCCGTGGTGAAGGTTCTCCCTGGCATCAACTTGGCATCCGTGCCGATGCGGTTTGTGGTCAAGAAGAGTCCACCTGGCCGAAGCACTCGGACCATCTCTTGCAAAACCCCGTCAGGGTTGGGCAGAAACTCCAGCGCTTCCAGGCATGTCACGGCTTCGAAAGTATCTGCTGGAAAGGGGAGCCGCGAAGCATCGTCCCACAGCAGCAGAGTCCGATCTTTCCAGCGCGCGGTTTTTTGCACCGCTTGCTCTAGCATCTTGCGTGACAGATCCACCCCGACGACGCGTCCCCGGAATCCGACCTCGTGGAAGAGGGTATGAGCCATGCGCGCTGTTCCTGTTGCTACATCCAAGACTAGTGGGTTTGGGAAAGAGAAGAGGGCAGTGGTTAGTGGGGCGGCGAGAAAGTACTGCTCGTATCCGCTATCAAAGTGTTTGATACGATCGTACACGTGGGCGGACAAGTCATAGAGCAACGCGACAACGCGTGGGCCCAAATAGGCGCCTTCGGCTACGATGAGCTGCCAATAGAGCAGGGCGACCAGGATGGCCAACGCAACAATGCCCAGTATCCACCACATGCTAGAGTCCTATCGCGATCAGCGCTGTCATCGCCAGAATGGAGAAGCCGGCGACGGATCTATATGTCTCTTCGGTGGGCTGCTGCGCCAGGACGATGAGCCCCGGAAGCGCAGCCAGCAGCAACCATCCGGCGAGCAGCGACTGACCCTGCCAGGCGAGGAACGCCGCGCCCAGCGCCGGGCCCAGCACCGCCCCCCAGCCATGTTGGGCATAGGCACCGGCGACAAGGGTCAGGATCAGAGCTGCGAATGCTCCCTGAACTCCTTCCCCCCCCAGGGATGCGCCTAAGAGCCACGGCATGCCCACCATTGCAGTCGCTGACCACAGCGTGCCAACTTGTCCCTTACCCTCATGCCAGAGGGCGGCGAGCTGCGCAAGCGCCGTCACAGCCAGACTAAGAAGTAGTGTCACCCGTCCTAGCGCCGCGCCTAGCAACAGGCTGATGAGCAGCGCCAGCACGCCGCGTCGAATGGGCTGAGTCAGCGTCTGACGACCTACCACGCGCCACCACGAACGAGCCTGGGCGATGCGTTCATGCAGGACGGCGCCAACCGTTCCTGATTGCAGGTAAGGCCACTTCGGTAGCGGCAAGGTCTGCGTCCAGCTCTTCCAGTGGGCTAAGGGACCGGCCCATGCGGTTCGAGTCGCGACGTGCCACAGAGGTTGCCATCCCCCGGCGACCAGGGCCACGGCAATCGCCACGTTGGTGGGAGACTCGTTCAGGGCTGTTCGTGAGAAAGCCCAGATGCCGGCGAATGTGCTCCATAGCGGCATCAACCACCACTCAGCCCGAATAGGCCATACATTCATCTGTGCGGATTGTTCAATTTCGTACGTCATAGCAGAGCCAGATTATACCCTATTTGCCCAACAGGTGCGGGTAGGGAATGCCGTCTAGATTGGAGGACAATCGTCTTCCGGTGTGACTGCGCCGCACGGCTCTGCGTGCACATAGGCGCGATCAATACCGGGGAGTTCCTCGATGCGCACACGCACTTCGTCGGAGATCGCGTGGGCATCAAATAGGGGCACATTGCCGTCCACGTTGATATGAATATCCGCGACCAACTCGGGACCGACATGCTCTGTGATCACCTGATGCACACGAATCACACCTTCGACATTCTCTGCCGTCTTGGCGATTTGGCCCCGCAATTCACTGGAGGCGCCGCCTCCAGTTAGATAGACAAGGTTTTCACGCCAGACGCCATATGCAGATCGGAAAATCCACACCGCTACGAGCAGGCCCGCGATCGGGTCGGTCAAAGGGTGCAGGAGCTGGGAGCCAAGTGTGCCCAGAAGCGCAGCCACTGAGGTCAGCACATCGGCAAGGTTATCAGTGGCGACTGCATCCAGCCCCGGGCTTCCGGTCCGCGCAGCGATACGGTGGATAGAGGCAAACATCCCTACTTTGCCAACAGCACTGAGGAGTAGCACTACAGTGGGTAAGCCCACTGGAATCACGGCTCCACCCGCTAAGAACCGGACTACAGCGACCCTCCCCGCTTCGTAGCCGGCGAAGGTCATCGCGCCCGCGATGATGAGGCCTGCCAGCGGTTCGAAGCGGCTATGGCCCTGGGGATGAGACAGATCGGGAGGACGTTGCGCCATCCAGAGCCCCCAGGTGAGCAGCAACGAGTACAGCAGATCGGAGACCGAGTTGGCAGCGTCTGCGTAAAGAGCTGTACTTTCCGACGTGTAGGCAGCGATCCCCTTGATGACGGCCAAGATGAGATTGCCCAGAATTGTGATCAGCATAGCGCGCCGGAGCAATTGCTGCCGACGGGGGTCTGGCTGTGCTTTGCGGATGACCTGCATCTACAGCCTCAGGATGGGGGATAGCGGAAGTCGTAGATGTCACCTTTCCGCTTCCAAACCCTACCACATGAGCAGAGAAATGCGGCTTGAGGAGGAGAGCCCAAGGGCGTTCCGCAGGCAGGACAGCGAAAGAAGAGCTCGGGGGGAGGAGTGGGTCGATCGGCCCTGGCTCGGGCGCGAACGAACACACTCGGACTGAGTTGCCATAGTAGCCCGGTGGGTTGCGTGAGCGCATCGAGGCTCACCAGCAAAGAAGTGGGAACGCTGCGTTTCAGGAAGTCGATGCGGTAATGTGACACCGTCCGAACTGCCTCTCGCCGAAGGCCTACATGTTTGAGCTGCTCCCATATCCAGCGCGGGTGAAAGTCGTAATTGAGATGGACGAATTCCACGGGTTTGCGATCAAAAGGGGACCATGGCTGACGGCGGAGCAGATAACGGGCGATGGCTTTGAGATTTTGCTTGTTGGCAAACTCCAGGATAAACGCGCCCCTGGAACCCAGAATCTCTGAAACTCCCCGCAAGACCGCCGGTACGTCTGCCGCATGATGCAGGGTGCGGATCATTGTAGCAGTATCGAATCGCCCGGCAACAAAGGGCAGATGGTAAAAGTTCGCCTGGACGAAGATGAACCGAGGTTTCCCGGGTTGGTTGCTTCCTCCGAGACGCTCGACGGCCTGAGTGAGTTGCGTTTCGGCATAGTCCAAGAGAACCACTGTCTCGTAACCGGCGTAGAGATCGGCCATACGGCCAAAGCCCGCCCCGATCTCTAATAGAGTGCCTCCAGCGCGCGGCATCATGGCCTTCAGTGCAATGCGCTCTACTGCGTCTTCATAGGTGCGCGCTTGCGTCCAGAACTCGGTGCTATAGCGCGATCCCTCATAATCACACACGGGTCTCCGGCTCATAGGCCCTTCCACTCCTTAACGCACGACCGTCGCCCACCTCGTATGGCGGTGGCCGCGCGACTTTTACCTATTGTTAAGCAATTCCTCGGTCGTGTTCGGCAGGCTTTGCACAAAGCCTGTAACAGGGCGGAAGACAGCGCGCAGCTGCTCGATGGCGGGTCCCATTCCGGCTTCCGCGAGCGGGATCTCCACGGGAACCTGCATCACCACGGGCACGGTTGTGCTGACCGGAACGCTCATGCTGAGGGCAATCGGGAGGATCTGACCTTCGGGCAAGTCGAGCATCACCCTGCCGTTTATCTGACCTCCACCTGCGGGCCATATGAACTGCGCAGGTACGTTGAGCGGCACGCGCTCCGTAAGAACGACATAAGTGTTCTGTTCGAGAGGCAGGTCGAATACCACCGGCATCGTATCTGTGATGTACACCATTGACTGGATCGTTGTTTCTCCGAGCCCGGCAAAAGCCTGATCCAGATCCACCAGCAAGGGCTCGGCAACCTGGCTCTTGAGTCCGAAGACGGAATCAGCCGAGACGACTAGCGAGCCAAGGATCAAGACCAGAATCAGGTTGACGACGAATGAGAAGATGATAGCAAAGTTCTTGAACGCACGCCATAGCCGACAGTCGAAATCCCACAAGGCGCTTCCCAGCCGATGAATGAAGGGCTTTTTGCTGTCGAGTTCTGCTGCCGTCATGGTGCACCTCACTCTGAAAACAGGTTAGGAAATTGCTCGCAATGGTCATAGTATAGTAAGGATCTATGCTATCATGCTTCGGTTGAATTACAATAGCGGTCAGGCCGATCTATGCTATGATACATCGTGTTCATCTAAACGGTGTGGCGGAGTCATTGCACCAAGGAGGAGAACCGGTAAGATGGAGAATCTCAAGAGTCGAATTCGAGAAGAAGGCCGAAATCTGGGGCAGGGGATCTTGAAGATCGACAGTGTGATCAACCACCAGGTTGATGCGACGCTGATGCTGGAAGCAGGTGCGGAATTCGCTCGACGGTTTGCCGGCGACCATCCCACACGCGTCCTAACCGCTGAGGTTTCCGGCATTATCCCGGCAATGGCGACTGCGTATGCCCTTGGCTTGCCCCTCGTCTATGCACGGAAGCACAAACCTGTAACGATGACGGATCCTGTTTTTGTTGAGTTCGCACCCTCACACACCAAGGGTGGTGAAGTGTCATTGATGGTTTCACCGGAGTTCCTGCACACCGGTGACCGGGTGCTCATTATCGATGATTTCCTGGCCACGGGGCAGACCATCGCCGCGATGGCGCGAATCGTGGAGAGCGCTGGGGCTCATCTTGTGGGAATTGGCACACTCGTAGAGAAGTCTTTCGAGGGCGCGCGCGAGGTGCTGAAGGATCTGAATGTACCGATTGTGTCGCTGGTCATCATCGATGAGATGCGGAGCGATGGTACCATCATTTTCGGCAATGCGGACCTAACGGTATGACCGGTCGGGAAACCATTGTCATTTTGGACTACGGGTCACAGTACACCCAGTTGATCGCCCGGCGTGTGCGCGAGCAGCAGGTCTACGCCGAGATACTACCCTGGGATGCAAGCCCCGATCGGGTTGAGGCCCTGGCGGCCAAGGGTTACATTCTCTCCGGCGGCCCCAACAGCGTCTACGATGCGGGTGCGCCTACGTTACCCGATTACTTGCTGGAAGCCGATGTGCCCATATTGGGGATTTGCTATGGTATGCAGGTCCTGGCTCAGCAGTGGGGCGGTCGGGTACTCCCTGGAAACTCACGTGAATACGGGCCCGCTATCGTGAATATCGCGGCAGCCGGCACCGACCTCTTTGGCGATACGACGTCTCTTTCCGTGTGGATGAGTCACGGCGACCACATTGAGACAGCGCCGGAGGGCTTCCAAGTTCTGGCGCGCAGTGAGAACGGTATCATTGCCGGGATTGGGCACCCCGAGCTTCGCATCTATGGAACCCAATTTCATCCAGAGGTGCATCACACGCCGTTGGGCTCTGAGATCCTCCACCGTTTCCTTTACGCGATTTGTGGATGTGAGGGCACATGGACGGC
>SLDA01000328.1 GCA_007125545.1 Thermoflexales bacterium
AATGGAGCGCGATGCCACCGGTAAGCGTTGACGCGGGTGATGCCGTGCAGAGAATGCGAGCGCCTTGGCGCCGGCGGCTACCGGTGACGCAGCCGGGGACGACATCGACGCTCACCAAAAGTTGGCTTGCAGCAAGATCGCAATGGGCTAGAATGCGGCAGCAAGATGTCTCAAGCGATCACGGTAGCTACATTGATAAGGAGATGGTTTAATGACCCTTCCGGTTGTTGTTTTCCTGGCTTTCGTCGTCATCGGAACCCTGTTCCAACTCGCACTGGCCCTGGGCGCGCCCCTCGGAGACTATACGCTCGGCGGTAAGTATCCCGGGAAGCTGCCGCCCAAGATGCGGGTTGCGGCTTTGGTCCAAATCCTGGTGCTGTTTGTCTTCGCGCTGATCGTCCTGGTCAGGTCGGGCACAGCCTTGCCCAACCTCCAAGCTTTTGGACGTGTCGGCATCTGGTTTGTGGTGGGTTTCTTCGTCTTGGGCTCCATCGCCAATCTCTCCACGCCCAGCAAGCGCGAACGGTTGCTATGGGGGCCCACCAACGTGCTGATGTTAGGTATGTCGATTCTGATCGCTGTGAGTGCATAGCGCCCCGGCGTGAGGGCGACCTGACATGCAGTCGTCAGCCAACCCGCACTTGCGCGAAAGGCCGGATCGTTATATCCTCCAGTCAGGGTACCTGCACACCTAGTTCGAAAGGAAGGGTGTTATGGCGTATGAGGACAGACAGACCCCGGAGGACTTTACCCCCGACCCGCAGATCGAAGCGGCGATCAGAGAGCGGCTCGTAGACGGGAAGTTGGCCTGCGCTTCGGCGTTCGCGATCGTGCACGCGCTCGGGGCCAAACCGCTGCATGTGGGTTGGACCGCGAACACGATGGAGGTGCGCCTGGACCGCTGCCAGCTCGGGCTCTTCGGCTATCCCGGAAAACAGGGCTGGGACACCCACAACGTGCGCGATCAGCCCGTGCCGGCGGGACTGCAGGATGCGCTCGAGGCGGCGCGCGACGACGAGGGCACCTTGCCCTGCGCCACAGCCTGGGAGATCGCGGCACAGTTCGAAGCGCCCCGAATGCTGGTGGGCTACGTCGCGGACACACTGAAGATCAAGATCACGCCCTGCCAATTGGGCGCCTTTTAGGGCACCTGGCCCCGCCGCGGAGTGCGCGGCGGGGCTCGGCGTAGCCGGCCGGGCTGGGCCATATCGGATCCGGCCCGAAAACAGAGCCTTTACACGGCAGTCGCCACTGTGCGACACCGTTGGGTAGTGTCCGGTTATCCGTACTACATAAGGAGGACCTCGCAATGGCAGTACAGAAAGTCAAACCCGTTCCGGCTGACATCGACATCGCGCAGGCGGCGGAGCTGCGCCACATCCGTGAGATTGCCGCCACCGTCGGCCTCGATGAGGACGATCTGGAACTCTACGGAAAGTTCAAGGCCAAAGTACACCTCGACGTCCGCGACAAGCTGAAGACCCGCCCCGACGCACGCTATATCGACGTCACGGCGATCACCCCCACCCCACTGGGTGAGGGCAAGACCACCACGACGATTGGGCTCACCCAGGCGCTCGGCCATCTGGGGCACACGGCGATAGCGGCCATCCGGCAGCCGTCAATGGGCCCCACCTTTGGCATCAAAGGCGGCGCGGCGGGTGGCGGTTACAGCCAGGTCGTGCCGATGCAGGACTTCAACCTGCATCTCACCGGCGATATCCACGCCATCAGCGTGGCGCACAATCTCTGTGCTGCCGCCATCGACGCGCGTCTCTATCACGAGAACCGCTGGAGCGACGCCTTTTTCGAGAAGCAAGGGCTCAAGAAGCTGGGCATCGACCCCTATTCCATCACCTGGCCCCGCGTCGTCGATATGAACGACCGGGCACTGCGCAACGTCATCATCGGCCTCGGCGATCTGGGCGACGGCCCTCTGCGCCAGTCGGGCTTTGATATCAGTGTAGCGAGCGAATTGATGGCGATCCTGGCGCTCACCACGAGCCTCGAGGATATGCGCGAACGTATCGGGCGCATCGTGATCGGCACCGATAGTGCCGTTCGCAACCCCAAACTCATCACGGCCGAGGATCTGGGTGTTGCGGGAGCGATGACGGTGCTGATGATGGACGCGATTATGCCCAACCTGCTCCAGACGTTGGAGGGGCAGCCCGCCTTCGTTCACGCGGGGCCCTTCGCCAACATCGCGCACGGAAACTCGTCCGTCATCGCGGACCAACTCGCCATCAAGATGGCCGACTTCCTGGTCACCGAATCGGGCTTCGGCGCCGATATCGGGATGGAAAAGTTCTTCGGTATCAAGTGCCGCGCTTCCGGCCTGATCCCCAGCGCCGTGGTGCTGGTTGCGACCGTGCGCGCGCTCAAGATGCACGGCGGCGGTCCGCGCGTCGTCCCCGGACGCCCGTTGGACGAGGCCTACACGGAGGAACACGTCGACCTGGTGGAGGCCGGGCTAGAGAATATGGAGGCCCATATCCGCATCGCGCGGAAATACGGGATTCCCGTGGTCGTGGCGATCAACGCCTTCCCCACCGACAAGCCCGCGGAATGGGAGGTGATCCGCGAGTCGGCGCTGAAGGCCGGTGCATTCGACGCGGTCGTGACCCAGCACTGGGCCGACGGCGGAGAGGGCGCGGCAGCATTGGCCGAGGCGGTGGTCCGTGCGACCGACGAACCGTCCGACTTCCGGTTCCTCTATGAGCTCGACATCCCGATCAAGGAGAAGATTGAGACGCTGGCCCGTGAGATCTATGGCGCTGATAGCGTGGACTACAGCGCCGATGCCGAGAGACGCATCAAGCTCTACACGGACCTGGGCTACGACAATATCCCCATCTGCATGGCCAAGACCCACCTCTCGCTGAGCCACGATCCGGCGCTCAAGGGGGTGCCGACAGGCTACACCTTCCCGATCCGTGACATTCGCCTGAGCGCGGGTGCCGGCTTCCTCTATCCCCTCGCAGGAGAGATGCGCACGATGCCCGGGCTCGGCAGCTACCCCAACTTCCTGAACATCGACATCAAGGACGGAAAGATCGTCGGGCTCAGCTAATAGAAAAGGAGAGGCTATGAGCGCACACTTGATCGACGGAAAAGAGATTGCCGGTACGATGCAGCAGGAGATCACCCGAGAAGTGGCACGGCTCAAGGAGACGCACGATCTCGTGCCGGGACTGGCGACGATGCTCGTGGGCGACAATCCCGCCTCGCAGACTTACGTGCGGATGAAGCAGCGGCGCTGCGGGGAGGTCGGCATACACTCGGTTGGCATCGACTTGCCGGGCGACGCCACACAGGAGGAAGTGGAGGCGCGCGTGCGTGCCCTCAACGCCGATCCCGCCATTCACGGCATCCTGGTCCAGCTCCCGCTGCCCGACCATCTCGACGAGGAGGGCGTCCTCAGCGCCATCGATCTCGTCAAGGACGTTGACGGCTTCCACCCGATCAATATCGGGCGGCTGGCGATGAAGGGCCGCGACCCGCTCTTCGCACCCGCGACGCCCTCGGGCATTATCGAGCTGCTCGACCGGATTGGTGTGGAGATTGAGGGCCGCGAGGCGGTCGTGTTGGGGCGGAGCAACATCGTGGGGCTGCCCGTGTCTATGCTGCT
>SLDA01000484.1 GCA_007125545.1 Thermoflexales bacterium
GCCACTCACACAGTGCGGACAGCGTAGGATATCCAGCAATTCAGCGTCGACCATATTTCCTCCCGAAGGTGTTTGGACCGATTTGAAAGCTAGCTGCGCGCCAGTATACCACGCGGCAAGTACCGAGCAAATGTGAACTTGCAGAATCTGTCCGGTGTCTACCTTACGCCTAAAAAGGTCGTGACCGAACCCGAGGGTGCTTCGTAGAGCAATTTGCCACCTTTCAGCGCAAACTCTCCTAACGCCAGATACTTCTCATCGGGGGAGGTGCGATGGGCCACAAAGGTCGTCGCGCCGGTGCCACGCACATCGATCTCCAGCGGGACCGCATGATCGGCCATATTGAGGACCACGAAAGCGTCCGCGTGTTCCGTGCCGTTCGCGGCAAAAGCAATGAGCCCGATCTCTGAATCATTGGAGACCGTGCTCGCGACAGCCATACCGGGCTGTCCCACTCTGCAGACCTGCTTGAAGAAGTAGTAGCCAGGTAGAATTTCATAATGCCCATCATCGTAAACTCTGAAGGCTGTACCGGGGTTCGGGTCACCACCCACCCACTTACCCGGGCGCTGTATCACGGCCCATGGGATAATCGCGTTGACTTTGGCGGCATAGATGTTGTTGCGGATCTCGTCCATAAACCAAACGTCCATCTGAGCCCAACTGGTGCTCGTGACCCACGCATGGAGTCCGGGTCGCTTCTCGCGGATGGCGTCGACACCGACGCTGCGCCAATCTCCGTACCAGGTGCCTCGCGGTGCCCCTTTGAAGCCGTGGGATGTGATCAAGCCTAGACGTGCCACTGCCTCCAAATCACGGGCAATGGCGCCGGCATAGCCCCATTCGGCGAAGCGATACCAGTTGGTCGTCTCGCCGGGAGCAATGCCGACGTCTTCCATGCCCTGCGCCTTGAGGATCGGCGGTATCAGCTTGAGGAAGTCCACGACCTGCTCGGGAGGCCAGTACATATTGTAATCGTGGTTGGGGGAGTCATCGGTGCTGCCGTCCAGAGGCCAGCGCATCCAGTCCTCGCCCTCGTTGTGAAGGCAGATGTAGCTGACGGGAAACCCTTCCACATCGCGCAAGTATTGCGCCCAAGCGATGAGGTACTTGGCGACCTCATACTTGTAATCCGGATCCAGGTCCCGCCCGCGCAGGAACTTCTGCCTGGTAGTCCAGGCTGGCGGCCCATAGAGTGTCGTGAGAATATCAAGGTCGGCGCCGCGTGCACGCGTGGTCTTTAACCCTTCGCGTACGAAGTCGCGCATCCAATGTGTGGTGGTTTCGTGGTCATAGGCGTCAGGATCGATAACCTCGGGGTCAGTGTCATAGTCGCTGCCCGGGACCTCTTGGTGGAAGGGGTCGAGGAACATTTTAATGAGGGCAGGCTTCAATCCGTCTTCGCCGAAGATCAGGTCAATGATTTCCTGTCGCTGCGTCTCTGTCAAGAGGCTGAAGCCGCCGTACTCTTGTGGATCTGCAGCGTAGTCACGAGTCTGTGCGACCTCGACGTAATTCACCCCAAACCCATCCCACTCGCGAATAGGGTCGGCAAAGTCCACCACGGTCCGTCGCATCATAATCAGCTCCTTATGAACGAGTGTGTCATCTGCCTCCAATTCTACACCCGACACCCGGAACGCGATACTGCTCGACGTGCCGACTGGTGTTACCAGACTGCCAAGGCGATCAAATCGTGTTGTGGCGATGTGCTTGGCTTCCAGGAGGACACTCTGAACCGTTGTACGGGCCGGGTCCCTGGCGGGCGGCTGGAGCTGGTGCATTCCCTACATCTCCAGAACCTACGCGCTGGCTGCCCAGATTCAGCCTGACGTGACGCCGAAGCCATTCCGGACGCTGGCGCTTGGGACGGGAATGTCTTGTAGTCTAGCGAGGACTCACGCGATCAGTACGTTACGAATCTCCGCAGCGTAGGCCTCGCTCTCGGCGTCACCGGTGATGAACTCAATCTTCTCGGGTCCATCCACGCCCAGGCCCAGCTCTACCGCCCGTGCAATCTGCTCCTGCTCGAAGATCCGCCCCTCGCTAACCTGGGGCGTGGTGCCGAACATCCGCAGGAGCGCCACGCCAACCGCATCGATCGCGACACGATCGGTGCTCGCCAGGATCACCTCGGTCGGCGCCCGCGTGCCGGTCGCCGGTCCCCCCTGAACGAAGGCCTCTACCCCGTCCATCACGATCAGCGCCGGCGTGTAGGCCGCGTTGATCTCGGCGATCATCAGGCGCATATGGGGCGATCCGTGCAGATCGCGCATATAGTTGTGGCTACCCACGAAGCCGGAGCCCGATGGCGTCCCCGGCACGAGCCCGACCGAGTTCTTGAGCGACATCGTGAAGTGCCCGCCGTAGCGGTGGGTCTTCAGGCAGCAGGTCTGGATGATGCACTCGGCGTCAAGCACCATCTTGGGCATAGCAAAGCCGTGGGGCCAGTGGAAGTTCTCATCGGTGATGAGGGCAAACGCTTCCTCCGTAAGTGTGTCAAGGGCCACGAGGTCAAACCCGAGGTCCTCTGCGAGTTCGGGAATGCCCTTTGCCCGCATGACCGCGGACGTGTTGCCCATGCCGCTGCGGTCGGCCACGGTGAGCTTTCCAGCGCCCATCTCGTTCAGCATCACGACCAGCTCCCGCAGCATCGCGGTCTCGGTAGAGCCCGGCGCCGGATCGGCGCTGTTATAGTTCGGTTTGAGTAGCACGGGCTTGCCCGCAGCGGGGTTGATCCCCAGTACCTCCATAGCCCGGCGGGTCCCGGCCACGCGGTCGCGGGTCTTGACCAGCGCTACCCGGGCGGTCGGCTCAGCGGCCGATAGGGCGGCCGCGGTGGGGGTGGACGACGGGGTATAGCTGGGCGAAGGTGTGTAGGTGGCCGCAGGTACAGGCGTGTCGGTTGGGGTCAGCGGGGTGGCGGTGGGGGAGGGGTGCGCCGTGGCTGTCCCCGTCGGGGCCGGTGCCGTGGCCTCCGGCTCTGCCGGCGCGCAGGCGTTGATCAGCGGCGTCAATGCGACCGCGGCGCCTGCCTTCAGCAGTCTGACACAGAACTCTCTTCGCAGCATAGCGGCTCCTTTCCGTTTGCGCTGCTATGTTATCGCAACTATATCGTCGGGACAATAGCAATCCCACAGTTGCGCCGTGCGGTATCCTTTCACTTCACGTTATAGGATACCGCACTTTGCTTAAATCCTGAAATCTGTGCTCCTGGAAACTCAGCCCATCTCGGTTGACAAAATGGGCTGGTTGTGGTATTCTCTTTGGGAGTTTGGAGATCATACGATGCAAATATCTTTCGATCTGAAGCGACGAGCGCGAGAGTTGGTTGAACCGGACCTACTGGGTCGGTGCTGTTTCGCGTAGCTTCCACAAGATCGCGATAGGAAGAACAAGCCAGCCCCAGCAAGGGCTGGCTTTTTTGCATACTTGCGAATCGTGAGTCTCCGAATCCATCAATTTGAACTATGGTATTGAACGTGAGAAAAGGAGATACAGCATGAACCCGGTACTTTGTCCTGAGTGTGAAGCAGAGTTGATGTTGGGCGCCAGCGTTGAGGAGAGCGAGATCATCGTGTGCCCCGATTGCGGCGTGGAGCTTGAGGTTCTGTCAGTTGACCCGATCGA
>SLDA01000431.1 GCA_007125545.1 Thermoflexales bacterium
CGGCTTGGCCCCGTGCTTTTGCGCGCCGCCAGCAACATCGCGTGCTGCTGGTAACGCTCGTCCCAGTAAACGAACGGATCGCGCCAATCGTGCGGCTCGTAGCCAAGCTCAGGGGGCGCGATAAACCGGAACTCAGGATCTTTCGTCCACGTCCGGAGATCGGGACTGGTGGCGTGCAGGACCGCCTGCTCCGGACGTCCCGCATCCCGGAAGTGAGGATTGTGGCCTGTATAGAAGATGTGGAACTGACCATCGCTCTCATAGACACAGCCGGTGAAAACGTACAGATCCTGCTCGTCGCGCGTGCCGCGGGGCAACGCCTCACCCCACTCCTCGAAGTTGACGAAGTCGCGGGTCACCAGATGCCACCATGGTGTCCCCTCGCCGTGAACGGCGGGATCGCGCCAGTCACGGAGATAGAAGAGATGATAGTCGCCTTCCCAATAGAACGGGATGAAGTCGGCAGCCACGCTATCTTCGGGGCGATAGAAGAATGGCCGTGTCGGTCTCATATCAGTTTGCACCCTGCGTCTGCCCAGCATCACCGGTCAGCCGAATGAGCCAACTGCCGAATCCGTGGGCAGGGACCCTGACCGACACCGCACCCTCCTTCCCGCTCACCACCTCGCCCGTGGGCCGCTCCATGAGGTCGACCGGTTGCGCCGATTCGACTGCGCCCAACGCAGCCGGGCATGCCAGCTTCGCCACCCCCGGTTCGCCGGTCGTGTTGATCAGCCGGATCACAAGCCCCTCGCCCGACTCGGCCCACTTGAGCCCGGATAGGACCACATCTGCTCCGGTCACGACCAGCAAGCTCTGCGCCGCCGGTAGCCGTCCCCGGTGAACATCCGTGCCCATCGCCAGTAGCGGCTGCTCGTGGGCCGCGGCCCAAGCCGCCAGTGCTGCATCGGAGATGGAGGCATCGGGCGATAACAGAGCCAAGCGGACGATGTGCCGGTCAACGTCGGGCAGGTAATCGGGATCGTAGCTTGACCGGATCAGATTCAGGCGAAGCGTCGCGCCCTCAGCCGCGTGGCCGTGCTTGCAGTCGTTGACGAGGACCACGGCAGCGCGCCCCTCTCCGACCTTGCCCGAGACTTTGGCCCACCGTAGCGCCGGAACCTCCTGGTCGGGAGCAGTTTGCCGGTCCAACGCACCGAACGGGATCTCATACCGCGCCGTCGCGTCCTGCAAGGCAGTAGGCACGGCCAGCCGCAGATTCGGCACGCCTGACGTCGGGTCGCCACGCTCGAACCAGTCAATCTCCAGCCCTATGCGCAGTGCAGCCTCATTGGCGTGCAACTCATACCGCGCCTTGATGGTAGAAGCCCGTATCCCGTACTCCAGAACGAGTTCGGCGACGTGTGGCCCATCGGCGACCTCTTCGACTCGCAGCAGTACGGGCTGCTCCGGCAGTCCGGCGTTGTCGATGACCCAGGCAGACATCGGGTGCGGACGCTCCACGCTGAATTCGAACCCCATGCCGCCGGCATTCGCATCAATGCGTTCCTCATTTGTGGCTTTGTCGAAGAACGAGACGACCCGGCCTGTCTTCTGATCAAATGCAACCGATACCAGATCGTTCTCCAGACCGATAACGTCGCGATCTACAAGCGAGTAGGAGCAGTGATGCTTGTGGCGAGTCAACCACGCACCCCGTTCTATCTCAGGCGGATCCATACTCTCGCTCAGCGCGATAGTTGTGTACCCCAGTGCCGGCACCGTGACCGGAATCGCCACCGTTTGGTTGTGATGGCCCCACTCCGCGCCCTTACCGAGCACCTGTACCGCCAGACGCCGGCCGGCAGCATCACGCGCCTCAAAGACCTTGCTATGGAAGGGCACCGGCGTGCCGGCCGGCTCGCGGTCCCAGAGAGTCAGACGCACCACCTCACGCCGCTCTGCCTGCGTCGGGTTAAAAATCACGAAGGGCCGGACCGGTGATACTCCGTGCCGGTGGGCGAGGCTGATGCGTCCCTCATCGGCACGGATACCCGCGCCCGAACCCTGCCCGCCCGCGGTGAAGAGCGCCGGAACAGAAGCCGGCACCTCAAGATCCCCACTGACCGTCTTCGTGTCCACTTCCGCAGCGACGTTCCGCAACGCACGGGTCGTCAACACCGCCGTGCTGGCGACTGTCTCCTGAAACTGTCCGTGTGCATAGGTACGCGTGTCGCGCACGCCCGAACCCGTTAAGATGTCGTGGAAATGAGAAAACAGCGTGCGCCGCCAATCCTCCGCGAGGATATCCGCGGGATAGGCGGCGGTGGTTACGAGCCGGTCGGCCACAGCTGCGAACTCGGCATCCGCGAGGCGTGCCTCGGCAAGACGGTTGGCGCGCTTGATAAGCGATTGCGTCGTATAGCAGCCCGCAAACTCACTGTTCAGTTCACCCCGGAGTACGGGCAGGTCGTGCCCATCCTGTTCCAACCTCCGGAAAAACGTGTAGGTGGGCACAAACGCCAACGTCGGGAAGACGGGCCAGGCGTTCATCTCCCGTGCAGAGAGAAGATCCCGGCGCGTTGGGCCGCCCCCGTGGTCGCCCACCCCGTACACCAGCATGGCAAAGTCCAGCCCGACTGATCGCCACATCGACACCATCACCTCGATGACGCTGTCGGGCTGCAAGGAGCCGTTATAGCCACGTTTTTGGTCGTTTCGCACCAAGACGCGCGAACCGTCAGGACCCTCCCACCAGAACGCCTCGGGGACCGGCTGTTGCTCGACCCCCGGACGATGGACATAGAGATAGCGCAAGCCGCCCTGACGCATATAAGTGGGCTGTGTCGCCGCGTGGCCGAACGTGTCGGGAGACCAGTCGATCGCCACATCCTCGGGCTTGAGACCAAAGAGGCGCTGCATCGTCGCTCGCGTATAGAGCACGTGCCGGCTCAGCGCTTCGCCGCTGACGATGTTCTTTTCTGACTCGACCCAATGGCTTGCCGTCACCTCCCAGCGCCCCTCCTTCACAAAGCCGGCGATACGCGGCAGCAATTCGGGCGCATACTTCTCGACAATGGCGTACACACTCGCCTGGCTCTGCGAAAACTGGAATTCGGGAAACTCGTCAAGTAGATCGAGCATCGTGCGAAAGGTATCCAGAGTGACCGAGACTGTCTCGGGCCACGACCACATCCAGTTCATATCGATATGTGCATGGCCGACCAGGTAAAGCGTACGTGCCTTGGCCGCTTCCGACAGTGGGGCGAGGATAGTCTCGATTTGCTCAACGCATCCAGACCAATCCACCGTCCCGGAAGCCGGCATCGTCGCGAGTGCGTCCTTGGCGCGCTCGATATGCCCTTGCCACGCCGCTCCATGGTGTGGGTCGGTCGCTGCCACGTGCTCGGCGAACTCGATTTGAGAGCGTATCCGCATCCAAGCCGATTCCTGCCACATCGCGTTAACGCGCGCCATCCGTTCCAACTGCATTATGTTCAACATCGCCTATGTGCTCCTTCTTGGGGTCTCATCGCTTTCCACAAACTGCAGTGCGATTGTCTTGATCTCGAAAGGTCTGAAATTCAGTTGCAGACTGCTATCGTCTAAGGCAAGGCTTCGTCCTGGATCCTCCATCAGATTGACCTCCTCAGCGGAGATTGCGTGCACCGACAGCCGGAGCGTGACGCC
>SLDA01000509.1 GCA_007125545.1 Thermoflexales bacterium
CCAGATTGGCGACCGTAGGCAGCGATATAGTGAAGGAGATAGGGCACGGCTTGCGGCCTATTTGGGCCTTGATAAGCCGTTGGTATTGCGCTATTTGACCTGGCTGCTCGGCGATGATTGGCTGGGAGCCGACTACATGTATTTGGGGCTCAGAGCCCCGGAGAACCGCCGCTTCTGGGCCGCTCCGGGCATTGCCTATGCCAAGGGAGGATATCCGATCTGGATCATCGGCACCGACTCGGGCGAAATCGGGTCGCGCGATCTGACAATCTATGACGCGGAGAAGGTTTGGATTCGTCCTCGAACGGCAGAAAGACCTGAGAATGCTTTTGCCGCTGTCATCATTGAGGTAGAGGACGGATTGCTGCGGGTTGAGGTAACTGGACAGCCTGACGACATTCTGGTCAGGTCCGATGCCGCGACCGAATGGGAGGTTCCGGGTGCTCCCACGTGGGAGCAGGGCAACTGGATCAACGTCTCCTGGCTTTTCGGCTCTTCGGGGTTGCTCCGGCGTTATGCGCATTTCCACGGTAGCGCTCGTGGCGTGGCCCGGTTTGATTTCGGCACCTCTTGGAGGATTGCGACGGGACAGCCTATCGCTGCCGTTATGGGGAGCCGGCTTGGGAATACGATAACGCTTATGATCACGTCCACGGTTCTATCCTTGGTCGTGGCAATTCCGATTGGTATCTTTTCTGCGGTCAAGCAGTATTCGAAGCTCGACTACGTTGTCACGACCTTCTCCTTCTTCGGCGTTTCAATGCCGGTATTCTGGCTTGCCATCATGCTGATCCTGATTTTCACGGTCAAGTTCCGCGAATGGGGGATCCCTTACATGCCTGCCGGAGGTGTTGCTTCAGTGCGTACGCCGCCCACGGGTAGTTTGCTGCGGGCGCTCAACGCAACACCGCGCGGTACTCTGGATCGCGCCCTGCACCTGCTGATGCCCACTGTGACGCTAAGCATGCTGTATATGGCGGGGTGGAGCCGCTATATGCGCGCTTCGATGCTGGATGTTCTGCGGCAGGACTATGTGCGCACGGCGCGCGCTAAAGGGCTGGTCGAGCGCATTGTGATCGTCAAGCACGCGATGAGGAATGCACTGATTCCGCTTATCACCATCGTGGTATTCACGATTCCCAGCGTCTTCGGGGGTGCTACCATCACTGAGACCATCTTCTCGTGGCAGGGTATGGGACGGCTTTACTTTGATGCCCTAAGCGCTGACGATTGGCCCGTCGTGATGGTTTTCTTGTTTATCAGTGCCCTTCTGACGGTTATCGCGACGCTGGTTGGCGATATTCTCTATACTTTCGTGGATCCTCGGATCCGCTATGACTAAACACACTGCACGATCGAGGTAGAACTTATGGCACAAGCACAGAACGTTGAACTGTTGGATGCTGAAGCACTGCTGACGCCGGAAAAGGAGAGCCAGGCTCTGGTGGTGTGGCGTCGCTTCAGACGGCACAAGTTGGCCCTTGCTGGCCTCATTGTGATCACGACTTTTATCTTCCTGGGAATCTTTGCCGGTCTGGTCGCTCCTTACCACCCGATCAGTTACCAGAATCCTCGGTACAGGAACGCACCGCCCACCGCCGAACACCTCTTGGGTACTGATGAGATTGGGCGGGACGTCTTTAGCCGGTTGCTCTTCGCGGCCCGTATCTCGCTGACCGTTGCATTCTTGGTAACCGGCACGAGCCACTTTGTCGGTGCGCTCCTGGGCGGCATCTCCGGCTACTTTGGCGGCTGGGTCGACAATATGGTCCAGCGGTTGGTGGATTTCCTGCTGACGATTCCTTTGCTGCCCCTGCTCCTGGCTTTCTCTTCTATCCTGCGCGGAATCACGATTCCATTTGTGCCGGCACAGTATTCTAGTGTTGTAGTGATTTCCGTGATTTTGATTATGTTTGGGTGGATGGGTGCCTGTCGGTTGGTACGCGGTATGGTGCTCAGCTTGCGCGCTCTGGACTTTTCCGAGGCGGCACGTGCGCTGGGCATGTCCGACGCTCGGATCATCCTCCGACATATGATCCCGAATTCGATGGCCCCGATTATCGTCAGTGCGACGCTGGGTTTGGGTGGTGTGATCGTGCTCGAGTCAGCTCTTAGTTTCCTGGGATTCGGGGTGCAGCCTCCAATCCCGACCTGGGGCAATATGCTTCAAGCCGCGCAGGCCGGACTGCTCGGGCAGCCGGCTAAGGTTTTCTACCCGGGTATGGCAATTTTCCTCACCTCGCTCGCCTTCAACTACGTTGGTGATGGCTTACGCGATGCCCTCGACCCACGCCTGAAGCTGTAGAGTAGGAGATATAAACGTGGAAACAAAGCTCAATGAAACGATCCTGGATGTCCGGGATCTTAAGACCTACTTCTACACTGAGGATGGTGTGGTCAAGGCGGTCGATGGTGTGGATTTTGATGTCAAGCGTGGCGAGATCGTAGCTCTGGTTGGGGAGTCCGGCTGTGGCAAGAGCGTCACCTCGTTCTCGATTATGCAACTGGTCTCGATTCCTGGAAGGATCGTCGGAGGCGAGGTCCGGTTCAATGACCGAGACTTGTTGAAGCTGCCAGAATCTCAGATGCGGTTAATGCGCGGCGACCAGCTTTCGATGATTTTCCAGCAGCCAACTTCGTGCCTCAATCCGGTCTTTCGTGTAGGAGACCAGATTTCAGAGGTGTTGGAAGTCCATCGTGGTGTGGACAAGAAGCGGGGCTGGCGGCAGGCTGTCGATCTACTACGCACAGTCGGCATTCCGGAGCCCGAGAAGCGCATTCACGCCTTCCCGCACGAGTTGTCAGGCGGGATGGCGCAGCGCGTGATGATCGCGATGGCGCTGGCGTGTGAGCCGGAACTTCTCATAGCCGATGAGCCGACAACGGCGCTGGATGTCACGATCCAGGCGCAGATCTTGGACCTGATGCGTGACCTGCAGTCAAAGCTGGGCACCTCGATCATCTTGATTACGCATGATATGGGGGTAGTCGCTGAAATGGCTACCCGAGTCTCGGTGATGTATGCCGGACGTGTAGTTGAGCAAGCGGCCGTTCACACCCTATTCGATGAGCCCTACCATCCCTACAGCCAGGGATTGCTCGCATCAATTCCGGTGATGGGATTGGTCAAGGAGCGGTTGGATACGATCCCTGGGGCTGTGCCCAACTTGATCAATCTGCCGCCAGGCTGCAAATTCGCGCCGCGCTGTCTGGCGCGCGTTGAAGCGAATTTACACATTTGTACCGAGCAGGAGCCACATCTGATTGAGTTCTCACCGGGCCATAAGGTCCGCTGCTGGCTCTATGAAGAGCATGAGCGCGAGGGGGAAGCGTAATGGCCGAAGTCAAGACCAATGGTGATCACGGTGACGATCTCGTCATCGTCAGGAATATGGTGAAATACTTCCCCATCCGTGGTGGCCTCTTGCAGAGAGTGGTCGCGCAGGTGAAAGCCGTCGATGATGTTAGTTTCACGATCAAGCGCGGCGAGACACTGGGCGTCGTAGGAGAGTCAGGATGTGGGAAGACAACGGTAGGGCGTACGTTATTACGCTTAGTTCCCTACACTAGCGGGCAGGTTCTCTTTGAGGGCCGTGATGTCTTTCAGGCCGGCAACCGGGAAATGAAGGAACTCCGCAAGGAAATGCAGATTGTGTTCCAGGATCCCTTCTCTTCGCTCGATCCGCGCATGCCCATCGGTGAAAGCATCATGGAAGGCCTGGTGGTCCACCGGATCGGAACCGCTGCAGAGCGCTGGGAAAGGGTTATCAATCTGCTGCGACTGGTAAATATGGAGGACTTCCATGCGAAGCGCTACCCCCATGAATTCTCGGGTGGACAGAGACAACGTATTGGCATCGCGCGGGCGCTGGCCTTGGACCCCAAATTTATCGTCGCCGACGAGCCTGTTTCGGCCTTGGACGTGTCAGTTCAAGCTCAAGTTCTCAACATTCTAATGGACTTACAGCAGCAGCTTGGACTTACTTACTTGTTCATTGCTCACAACCTTAGTGTGGTTGAGCATATCAGCAGCCGCGTGGCTGTGATGTATCTGGGCAAGATGGCGGAGTTGGCCTCGCGTGGCGACATCTTTGAGAACCCACTGCATCCTTATACGCAGGCACTAATGTCAGCAATTCCAGTTGCCGATCCCCGCAAGGCCGGATCGCGTGATCGGATCATCCTGGAAGGGGATGTGCCGAGCCCAATCAACCCACCCGCGGGCTGTCACTTCCATCCCCGTTGCCGGTATGCGATGAAGGGGCTCTGCGACCAAGAGGAACCGGAATTCAAGGACTACGGTACAGGCCACTTCGTGGCTTGCTGGTTGGTAGAGAAAGAGGCTGGTTAAGTCACAAGCAGCACGCTTCTTAACGATGCGCCGGGGCGGTGAAGTGCGACCACACTTTCATCGCCCCGTTTCCTTTTCCATACTGTTGTGACTTTTCCGGCACTTGCTGTTTCCCATATTGTACAAAGCAAGTTATAATCTAGAGGGAGGGTCGAAATGACACAGAGACGTCCCAGCTTGATGGGTGCGCTTCTGATCCTTATCCTGGTCACCACTGCTCTTGTGTGGTGGGTGAACATGCTCACGAACGAGGATCCGTTGTGGTTCCTCAGGTCCTTCACTGCACAAGCTGACTGGATTGTTGTGTACTGGGATGGTACAACACATATGTTCTTTCCCGGGGATCCGGCTTACTCTGCAATCATGACAGCGTTTGCCGATGGCGTCGGACACTGGGCAGGATATGAAGGAGGGGTTGGGATGTCGGACACAACCTTGCAGCTCTATCGCGAGCGCCAACGCTTCCTGGAGTTGCACTATAATACTCCGACCCAAGTTCATACGTCCCGTCAATTTGCTAGAGCCCGGAACTTCTTTGTCCCATTGTCGGGTACGCATGCCAGATATCGGCGCGTCTTTGCGGGCCTCACCGACAAGCCGCGCATTGGTGTGCTGAATATTAGCGAAGAGCGTTTTTCGGTGCTGCTGGAAGCTGTAACTGATGCCATTCCGCCGGAGTAACTTCGATGCCCGGACCGGGGTCCTAACATGTTTCTCGACACGTAATCATGGCTCTTCATCCAACAACTACAACCAGGCTTCCGGAATCCTTTGCACAGCACGCTAGTGTGCTGTCACAGCCACGCATTCTGGTCGTCGACGACGAACCGGAGATGATCCGTCTGATCAGCGAGGTCTTGGATCTCTTGCCCGGGGAGGTTCTGGTAGGAAACGATGGTGCCTCCGCACTCGAGATCATGCACCGGGAGCATTTGCACGATACTCCGGTGGACATCGTCCTGTTGGATGTGATGATGTCGGGTGAAGATGGGTTCCACACGCTCGGCAAAATGAAGGCCGATGCCGAACTGCAGCAAATCCCCGTCATTTTGATTACCGGCCTCAATTCCATCTCTGCGAAAGCCCGGGGATTAGAGATGGGAGCGGACGATTACATCGTCAAACCGTTCGATCCTCAAGAGCTGCTGGCGCGCATCGGTGTTGTCAGTCGCATTCGCCGTACGGAGTTGATGCTCCGTCAGCGGAATCAGGAGTTGGCTGCTCTTGATGAGATCAACCGCGCCATTTCCTCGAGTTTGGATCTGGATGAGGTGCTTGTGGCGGCATTGAGTGGCCTCAGCCGCTTGGTAAAGACGGATGTGCTCGCGATCGTGCTGAATGATGAGGAATCGCCTGATGGCATTATCCGTGCAGCCCGCTCCCCTACCGGTATTTGGCTGGAGGGGCGGCTGATCCCGCAGCAGGATCTGCCACTCCACCAAGATGAGACCGGGGCCGTTCCGATGCTCAAGCGAGGTGTCAAATGCGGGTTCTGGAACACCGTGTTGGACACGCCTCAGCTCGATATTCTGTGCGTTCCGCTCGCCAAGAATGGTGAGACGATCGGGGTCCTGATCGCAGTGGGGCGCGCCAATATGCTGCGCGAGCAGGATATCTCGCTTGTCGAGCATATCGCCGCTACGGTTGTGGTGGCGGTCGAAAAGGCGTGGATGTTTCGCGATCTCGAGGCATTCGCCGACGAGGTCGAGCGTTCTCAGAATCAGTTGATTCAGGCCGAGAAGATGGCTGCCGTGGGTCGCCTCACTGCCTCGTTGGCGCACGAGATCAACAACCCATTGCAGGCAGTTCAGAATAGTCTGCATCTCGCGTCGCATCAAGGATTGGATGAGGAGCAGCGAGGGCGGTTTCTGGCTATGGCGCAGAATGAGGTCAATCGCTTGATTCAGATTGTGCACCGGATGCTTGACTTCTACAGACCATCCTCTGCGATGCGCGCGCTGGATGTTAACCGTCCGATGGAGGATTCGCTGATTATTGCCGGGAAACGGCTCCAACAATCTCGTATCAAGGTCGAGGCGCGCTTCACCCCGGATTTACCTAGGGTTAAAGGCGCGAGCAATCAACTGACCCAGGTCTTTCTGAATCTGGTTATCAACGCCATTGAAGCCATGCCGGATGGCGGGACGCTGTGGGTGGGTACCGCTTACCATGCCGGTGCCAAACAGGTGGTGGTGGCGTTGCGCGATAGCGGGCCCGGCATTGCCTCTGAGATGCGGAATCACCTTTTCGAGCCTTTCAACACGTCTAAACCCACCGGGACCGGACTGGGTCTGGCGATCAGCTATGGCATTATCGAACGTCATAGTGGTGTAATTGAGGTCGAGAGTCCGCCTGGCGGGGGCACCACATTCATTATACGCTTACCTGAATATGAGGAACCAGAGGTTTAGGTCGCAATGTACACGAACGCGGAGATCCTGATTGTGGACGACGAGACTGCAGAACGCATCACGCTCGGAGAGGTGCTGCGGCTGGAAGGATACCAGGTCACTCTGGCCTCCTCCGGCGAGGAAGCCCTGGCGCTGGCGCGCAAGGAGGCACCGATTTTTGACATTGCCATTTTGGATCTGCGCCTTCCAGGTATTGATGGCCTTCAGGTTCTGGATGGTATTCGCCAGATCTCTGAGGAGACGGTGGTGATTCTGATTACCGGATATGGGAGCCTGGAGACAGCGGTCAAGGCGCTGCGCAAAGGGGCTTATGATTTCCTGCTGAAACCCTGCCCTGTTGACGAGGTGCTGAATGCGGTACGGCGCGCGCTGTCGGAATTGAAGGCCGGACGCCACAGGCGTGCGCTTGTTCAACAGCTGCAGTCTACACTGAAGGAACTGGCTCAGACTGATGCTGTTGACGACTTCCAACCCCCATTAGCCGAGGCGTCGGACTTGGTTCAGGTCGATGACGTCATGCTAGACCGCGCTAAACATCTCGTTACCTACAAGAACGAGCCTGTAGATCTTACACCGACGGAGTTCCGACTCCTGGAATGTTTGATCAGCCGGGCCGATGAGGTGTGCTCGCCTCAAGAACTCGTGAAGTGTGCGCAGGGCTATGATACCGATGCGTGGGGAGCGCGTTCGATTGTACGCGTGCACATCCGCCGGCTCCGGCGCAAACTGGAGCCGTTGCCGGAGAATCCGCGTTACATACTTAACATACGCGGCGTTGGCTACCTGTTTGCTTCCAAGCCAGAATGAAATCCAGATCAGAGCTCGGTGAGAGTAGAGGTGACTGATATGACAACGCGTCCGACGCAATCTGAATCGCCCACGACATCGACGCCTACGGCCGAGACCGCCGCGAAAATGCAGAAATTGCGCCGCGCCGTGGATCGCTTGCGGAACTTGCGGGGTGTGCAGTCCTCACCACAGCAGCGCGCTTCTTGGTTGGAGCGGTTGAGACTGCGTTTGGGACTCGCCAGTGAGGCGGCTAATCAAAGAGGGGAAGAGTAACTTAACTAGTCTACCACCATACGACAAAGGATGTCTCGGCGTCCGCTCTCAACGTTCCGTAGCCAACTTCGGCCTTGACGACGATCACGTCTCCTGGCGCGAACTGCTCCAAGGGAATGGAGGCCTCAATTCGCCCGGCGGCGTCGGTTGAACCGGCATAGCTCCAGCCTGATATAGCTTCGCCGGACTTGTTTACCAGTTTGATCGTCACATTAGCATCCGGCAGCGCGGATGGTTCTCTGCTCTCATCCTGCACGACCACGACGATATGCTGCACATGGTCGGTGCCCAGTGTGGCATGGCTCACACCGAGCATCGCCATAAGCTCCCATTCCCTGCTTTCGCCGTACTGCAGCTCGATCGGCTTCAGAACGTTGGGTGGGAAGCTGTCCCGATGGGTTTTGACATATAGATCACCCAAACTCCCCGTGGTCACGCGCATAGTGCGAGGATCCCACACGAGTTTGAGTCGCTGGAAATACTGGACGATTTTCTGGTCCTCAATGAACATTTCGGTGATGGGTGCGCCAAATAGATCGACGTCTTGGTAGGCATTATAGGACTTCAGGAAGAAGGAGACTGTGTGCTGAGTCTCTTCGAAATAGAGGCGTCGCCGCGTGGATCTGACGGGACTGCTCAAGCCATCCGTCTGGAAACCGAGTTCCTCTCCTAGCTTGCCCAGTGTCACTGTGTTGGCGTTCGGTCCCACAACATGCCATTCCATACGTGCCTTTTGGAAGTACTGTACCATGACGCCTTGACGGTTATAAGCCGCTGAGACGGGGTAGCCGAAGACCTCGAGCCCCCCATAGGTATCAAAGAACTTCAGGAACTCGCCCGAAACCTCAAACCCTGTTTCTTCAAAATAGCGGCGATCTGAGCTTGGAACAAGGTCATTGGAAGGGCGGAGAGCCAGAAGCGGTGCGGGGTAGGAGCTCCTGATCAATACGGCAAAGATCGCCGCCATGAGGATCACTACTCCAAGTCCCAATGCAATCCGCTGCAGGAGCTGTTTATTTCGCAAGGAAGTAGGGAAGATCATGTCATTTACCTTGAACCATATTCTACACAATTTCTCGAAGAAACGCAAGACTTTCGCGAATCTAGTATGCCGCTTGTAGTTCTACTTCTCCAGTTTCATATAGGTCTCACCCCTATGGGCGAAGGCAGCCCACTTGCCGGGCTCGAACTCGATCCAGACATCGCTTCCCGTCAGCGTGCGGGCTTCAATGACTTCACCAGGGTATATGCTGCCCAGTCGGGCAAAAGAGGTGCCGGGTCCACTGCGCACATTGATCTTGTCAAGGACGCGGATTCTCCAAGGCTCCGCAGACTCGATGTCCTCCGCTTCGGGTTCCTCTTTTCTTCCGCCGTAGTTGGCAAGCTCCTCATAGCTGCCGGCAAACCAGTTAAGGTCCGTCGCTCGAGATCCACTGCCGGGAACTACGCCACTTTCCGAATACTGCCAGAAGCGCCAGCTCTTCCAGTCGCGTGGAAGGATAGGCGTGGAGGTATAGCTGGCAACCCATAGATCATATGTGTGCCATTCAGGGGCAGGTAGCACGCAGCGGTCCCAGAACCAGCGGGCTGTGTAGATGATAGGCTTGCGCTTGTCGTGACTTTCGGTATCCTCAAGACAAGCTCTGACACATTCAGTGATTTTCTCCCGGGTCGTCTGGTCCTCCCGTTCTACATCCATCACCAGTGGGAAATCTGCTCGACGGCCCCCCAGCACTTCGAAGAAAAAGGCAATTTGCTTCGCGGCGGGGACACGGGGCGCGACGACGTGGTAAGCAGAGACCAACAATCCTGCGTTCTGGGCACCGTGCCAGTTCTCATGAAATCGAGGATCTGCGTAGTCGTCACCGATCGTAGCTCGGATCACAACAAATCGGTAGCCGGCAGTAGCAACTTTGGTCCAGTCCATACGGCCTTGCCAGCGGGATACGTCAATGCCTGCGACGCGCTCCATCAAGACCTTCCTTTCGGCATCTATGTGTGTATGGGCCACGCTGGCTTACCAAGCACTGTTGCATCCCCTCTGAGACAGGCCGATAAGCAGGCGTCAGGTGGTGTCACGTCGCTCTATTATACGTGCTCTAGTGGATGTGCAAACCTTAGGGCGACGGATTTCCTAACTATTTCAGCGCAACCTGTGCACCGGTGCGGTGTTATCATAGATAGAAAGCTGCTCGTCTGGCGGTGTCCCAGCTGGAGAAGGCTGGCCGTGAGCCTAGGGCGCCAAACCAGGCTGGATGTGCTATACTCTGACGTGCAGGGGCGATGCAGTCCTTGCGCCGCGTAACCCATGCACTTGTCATGGGCTGCGCTACAGAAGCATACTCCGGTCGGTTGGAGATGGGGTTCGTCATAGGATTACGTGCCGGCGTCACAAGGTGCCGGCCCTTGGCTGAATGTTCAGCAGAGGTCTGATGAGCAGCGAAGAAGAGCACGATCTGATTGCACGTGCAAAGTCCGATGCGGAAGCCTTTGGGGCTCTGTATCAGCGGTACGTCAATCGAATCTACAACTATCACTATCGCCACACTTCGAGTCGGGTGGATGCAGAGGATCTGACATCGCGTACGTTTTATCGAGCGCTGCGCAGCCTGCATAGCTACCGCGAGACCGGCGCGCCGTTTCAGGCATGGTTGTATCGCATAGCACACAACTTGGTGGTGAATTGGTACCGGGATCATGCCAACCATCCCACCATCTCGATGGACGGTGATGATTACCTGTCCTTGCGTGCACAGATGATGCCGTCGGATTCTGCAGACGGTCCCGAAGCGTCAGTTGCCGCACGCGAACTGCAGGCGGTGTTGCTGGAAGCGATTGCGCGGTTGCCTGAGGATCGCAAAACGTTGATCATCTTAAAGTTCGTTGAAGGGATGACCAATGTTGAGATCGGAGAGGTCTTGGGCCGCACTGAGGGTGCGATCAAGGCGCTCTACCATCGAACCTTGATAACGTTAAGACTGGCTATGCGAGAAGGAGTTCTGGATGTTCAGGAGATCGAGTGAACGATACGTGACTTTGCAGGAATATATACCGGCCCGGGAACGACAAGCGGTGGAGCGCGTTCTTGTGAGTGTGATAGTGCCTGTGGAACCATCCAAGAGCTTTGTCGATCGCTTGAGTCAAGACCTGATCGAGGAGGCGCGGCGGCAGCAGAGCACGCAGCAACGCAACGCAGATCAGACTTTACGCTTCTTCGGGATTTTTGGTGGTTTGGTCTCTGTGGTTGGCGGCCTTATATTGTGGCTTGTATTGCGGCAAGAGCGCAATCCCGAACAGGCCCAGCAACAGCCGTTCCGTGGGCAAGGACCTTCGGCTATGCCTCGTTCCGCTTAATCCCTGCCAGACTCTGTCTTCAGGGACCCGAACGTGGCCCTCGCCGTTCGTATAGACCCAGGCTGAGCAAGCGTGACTTCACGCTTCTGCTCCTCATCTCTCTTCTCCTAACCGCGGATACCGATCCGGTCGTAGTGTTGGACAAACACCTCTTCAGTTATATACTGGTTAGTGTATCAGCCCTGACGTGTCTGCGCTGGTGCAGCATCGTCGCTGCTGCGGAACGGATGTGCACAACTGCTTGGATTCCAGGTGAGAATGAATCATTCACTGAGGCGACTCGGCACAGTCTGGATGCTTGTGCTATCTCTGGCTGCCTGTGTTCCGGCTGGGAGGCTCCCCGTACCGACCGTCACCTCTCCAACGCCCGGCCAGATATTTATGCCGTTGGCTCACGGCGCGAGCCCGCTTCCCACTGCAACTACGTCGCCGGTTCTGCTTGAATCCACGATCGATGCTCCAACCGATATTCCTCCTCCTCCAACACCGTCGCCGGCTATCCCGATATGTACTTCGTCGCAGGAGATCGATTCGGCTTTCGTCACTGATGTCGCACTGCCGGATGACACGCGTCTGCCGCCCCAGACGACATTCCGCAAGACCTGGCGCGTCCGCAACACGGGAAGCTGTACGTGGCCCGCGGGAATGGAACTGAAACACATCGCCGGGGTTGCTTTGCCAGGCTCTCAAGTTTTGCCGCTTGCAGATACGCTGCCTGGCGCGGAAGTAGATATTTCGCTTATCTTTTTGACGCCCGAGCGACTTGGAAAGCACGAAAGCTTTTGGCGGCTTCAGGCGCCGGATGGTCATCTTGTTGGGGCAGTCCTTTTTGTGACGTTCGTGATTGATGTCGACGCCGAATATCAGCAGGAACCCGTGGTCGAGCCACCATCCCCAGTTGATGAAGAGGCGGCACTTACCGTTACGGGTGTATCCCCCTCCCCACCACTTGCCTTCACCGCGACCGCTGTCCCGCCGACTCCAACGCGCGTCCCAACGCTGACGCCGTCGCCGGAGCCGTCAGCTGTGCCACTCACAGCCACACCTCCGCTCGACGACGGGGAAGTCTGCAGGCTGCCTGATAGGCGTTTCACGCCGGTCATAGAATTGGCGAAGAGCTTGGAACATGACCGTTTCTGCGCGAATGATTCGGTGAAGGAAGAGAGGGGTCTGCTGCAACTCTACTGGCCCGGTGCGCTCATTTCTAGTGCGAATGCAGACATAGCCGATGGTGAGATGCCCGCCACCCCAACAACAAGCCCGAGTTGGGTTATCCTGGCGCCTGACGCAGGCCAGGTCACCATCTTGGGTAGCCGGGATCCGGCCTCTCCGGTGACCAGTTCTGCTCTCTATGAGAGCAGTTGGTTGCCTACGATGTCGGAACGGTCTCCCACCTGTGCGATTCTTGTGCCCCCTACCGGTGCTATTTTCCCGACAAAGGCCATCGGTGCCGTATGGTGTGCGGAAAGCCTGTGGCTCACCATTGGCTGGCCCATGGCGCCACCGGCCTCAGCGCACCTCGCTACTCAGGACTTGGATAACGGGCTGCTCATGGAGATGCGGGTAGGTGATGCCCGCTATCTTGTAGCGGTGGACACCGACCAGCACCACGCTGTTGTCTATGAGCTGCCTTGACCGGGATGGACTTCGACATTGCCTCCCGCTTACGTTTGGCTCGACATCCGATAGTCTAGAAACGCCGGGACAGGATGCGTCTTGCGAACGCGATCCCTAAGGGCTTCATCGATGGGTACGTTCTCAGCACGGCTCAGACGTTCGGCATGATAGTCGAACCAGAGTTCGGAGAGCGAACGCTCTCCTTCTCGCAGATCATCCACGACCAGTGACCCATCGAAGAGCGGTGCGACGCGCTCTAGATCCCCGACCGCGAGCGCAGCTTGACCCTCCAGCAGTCGAATGCGCCCTGCCCTTTGATGCGTGATCG
>SLDA01000055.1 GCA_007125545.1 Thermoflexales bacterium
GAGAGCAGTCGCACAGAGTCGCCAAAAGACCTTGACCCTACTCGCTAATCCTGTGCCTACCGCCCGACGTCCTGGATCTCGAGATCCGAGCCCCATCTCCAAGATCAACGACGCGATCGCGACAAGTAACATCGGGTAAACCAAACGATCCGCCTGCATATAGGTCCGCACGACACCCCCGTACTCGGTTCCAGCGGTCGTCAACGTATATTCCCGAATCCGGGTAAGCTGGAACTCCCAGCCGAACAGCTGCCGCCCGAGAATCTGTCCGAGCATCACCGCCGACGCGACAACCCCGATGACCATCAGGCCCGATACCAGTGCATCGAGCTGCCGCCTCTCACGGACCAAGTTAGTCACTACGAAGAAAGCCAGATAATAGGTTAGCGGTCGCAGCTGGCGCAGCACATTGTGCGCATCGATGGAGAAGCGCCCGATCGCCAGAACCGCCGACAAGACCAAAGCGCCGTAGAATCCCAGCAGCGGTAGGTCGAGGGGAGTTGTCACCACCCGAAAACTCCGGTCGACCAGTGCACGCACAATCAGAACACCCAACATATAGAGCAGCAGCAGGTCCGTAACGTGAAGACTGATCGGCCCGATCCCCAGC
Organism: Thermoflexales bacterium; assembly: GCA_007125545.1. Classification (GTDB taxonomy): domain Bacteria; phylum Chloroflexota; class Anaerolineae; order B4-G1; family SLSP01; genus PWVB01. The sequence goes on from SLDA01000055.1 coordinate 611, forward strand.
AGGGGCAATGACTCCGCGTCGACCAGTCCTCCCGTTACAACGACCATAGCCAGCAGCCCAAACTCAGGGCGGCGCGTGACGAAGACGAGTACGAATGCTCCCACGATCCCCGCCAAGACCAGCAGTGGAGAGAGAAGCAGCGAGAGACCGCCCAGTACCACGCTGGCCAACACCGCCACGAGCCCGTATTTCATAGGTACCGAAGTACACGCGCCGGATTGCCTGCAACGACAGCTCGATCGGGCACATCGTGCGTCACAACACTTCCGGCGCCAACCAACGCACCAGCTCCGATCGTAACACCGGCCAAGATCGTCGCGTTGCTCCCGATCGAAGCTCCGCGCTTCACCAGCGTCGGCTCGACCTTCCAGTCTTCTTCAGTCTGCAGTTCCCCGTCATCACGCGTCGAACGTGGGTACTTGTCATTGATGAAGGTCACGGCGTGGCCGACAAAGGCTTCGTCCTCGATCGTTACCCCTTCACAGATAAAGGTGTGGCTCGAAATCTTGACCCTACGCCCGATCGTGACACCCTTTTGAATCTCCACAAAGGTACCGATCTTCGACTCGTCACCGATATCACAGCCATATAGATTGACGAAGGCGTAGATCTTGACATTCCGACCCAATTTAACGTCAGGGGCGATGCGGATCGTCGCGACGTCGTTGCCGATACTGCGCGCCGCAGGGGCAGAGCGGCCGTCTCCCGGCGCCCCGGTGCCCCGCGGTTTCCTGCGTCCAGTGAACACATCTATCGGTTGTGTCAGATCTTCGGCTACCATAGCACCCTCTCTCTCGTGCCTCCGTTAAGTAGCGACCGCTGTGCGGCGGCTAACACCTTAACCACTCTCAACCCAACCTCACCATTGCTGCGAGGTTCCTCATCATTACGAATGCACTCCACAAAGTGGCTGCACTCAGCCTTGAGCGGCTCTTCCCATGTAAACGCATAGCTCTCCGGCTCGCCATTTCGATATGAGATCTCGAACTCCTCGACTGTGTCCGAATGGGGCGGCAGGTCTACACCTTTGTCGAAAAGCAGCACTTTGTCCTTCGGCTCCACGTCGTCGTAGACCAGCATCTTCTTGCTGCCCACCACCGTGTAGCTGCGAATCTTACAGGGATCCAACCAACTCACGCGGACATCCGCGAGTACGCCGTTCGGGAAAAAGAACGATAAGTACGCGACGTCATGGATGCGTTTTTCCTTCTGAACGTAGACGCCCCCTCTGGCACTGGCCTCATCCGGGTCCAAGCCCAGAACATAGCGCAAGATTGAGACATCGTGCGGAGCCAAGTCCCACACCACGTTGATATCCGGATGGAACAGACCCAAGTTGACACGCGTGCCATTGATATAGTAGATTTCACCCAACGCCCCGCTTGCAATGATGTCCCTGACTGCCTGAACCGCCGGATTATATTCAAAGGTGTGTCCTACCATCACCTTACGGCTCTGCTTGATCCCCTCCTCAACGATATCCTCTGCCTCTCCAACATCTGCTGCAAGGGGCTTTTCAACGAGCACGTGCTTGCCGGCTTGTAACGCTTCCAACGCCAGACGACGATGCGAATTGACAGGCGTTGCGACGATAACACCGTCGACGTCCGACTCCAAAATGTCGCGATAGTCCATCGTTGTCCGCGTCTCCGGATAGAGCGATTTCAGGTGGTCAAGTCGATCCTGTCGCAGGTCGCTCACCCACGCCAAATCCACGTCAGGAAGCTCGTGAATGTTACGCGCCAACTTCGGGCCCCAGTATCCACACCCAATGACTCCACATTTAAGATTTCCCATATCGTTCTCCTTCCACTCCTATACCTATAGTCTATGGCTTGTGTTGCTTTATTCAGTCAAGACTATTCAGACCGTCGTTATTCATCTCTGATCGGACCCAGTCGATATATCCTTGCAAGCCCGTGCACGCTGACGGACTCAGGCAGCTCCCCGTCCCGTGATGACAGCGGGAATCGTCAAGGCCAAAATCTTGATATCCATCCATAATGACTGATTGCGGACATACGTGATGTCCATCTCTACCATTTCCTCGAATGTGACATTGCCACGTCCATGCGTCTGCCAAAAGCCTGTCATTCCAGCAGTCACGGCTAGCCGCTCGTGCCATCCCGGCTTGTAGAGCTCGACGATGTAAGGAATATCAGGGCGCGGGCCTACCAAACTCATTTCACCCCGAAGCACGTTGAAAAGCTGCGGCAACTCGTCCAGACTCAGCTTGCGCAGAAACCTGCCAATCCGTGTAATGCGAGAGTCCTGTGCCAGCTTGAATTTAGCCTCACCCGAATCGTTGGGACCCACCTTCCCCTCGATCAAGGCCTTGATGAATTTCCTGTGACGCGAAGGGTCTGCGCCATCTACCATGGTACGAAATTTGAAGCACCTGAACTCGTAGCGTTGCCAGTAAGCATACCCACCGTATGACCAGCGCCGTCCGCCAACTCTCGTCTGGGAGAAAATAGCCGGACCGGGCGAATCCAACCGTGTCAGCAAAGCGATCAAAAGCAGCACAGGGGACAGAACGATGAGGGCCACGAAGCTTATCAGGACATCCAACACCCGCTTCACGAAGTAGTATACGGGTCGATCCGGAGCAAGCGGGCTTACGGCCAAGGGATCGAAGCGCTGCAATTCAGCCAGGCTGACGCGTTCAGAGCGCCCTCCTAGTCCCATAGGGGGTGTCCACATATCAGGGACTTGCCCTTGCCCGCTCAGCGGGGACTGCATATCCTGTCGTTGCATATCACATTCCTTTTCTACACTCGGCCGATGATCTTAGGACGGCGCATACACACCCGGACGATTCGCCGGGATTCAGTTCATATAGTGCTTGTAAGCCCTCACGGTGCGCTGGTTGCCCATCCGCTGGGCGCGATTCACCACAACACCGATACAGTTGGCGCCGATGGTCTCAAGTTGTCGTTCGACATCCTCGACGTCTTCCCGATGCGCTTGGCCCCGCCCGACGACCAGAAGGACATCAGCTGCATGATTCGATACCAAACCGGTGGCATCCGCCAAGGGCAGCAATGCAGGCGTATCGATCAGGGTGAGATCGTACATCTCACCGAGCTTGCTGAGGAGAGCCTGCATTTTCCCAGAACTCAACAGCTTAAACACCGCCCCGGATCCCTTATGCTGAGATAGCGAACCACTTGCGAGCAAATGAATACCTGGAATGCCCGTCTTCTGCAGAACGGAAGACAGTGTAGCATCGCTCATCAAGAGATCGCTCAAGCCCACGTCATTGGACGCGTTAAAGATCTCATGTTGTGCCGGGCGCCGCAGGTCTGCATCGACAACGACGACACGAAAGCCCGCGTCCGCCATCGCCGCAGCCAGATTAGCGGTTACGGTCGACTTCCCTTCTTTCGGCTCTGCACTGGTCACGACCAGCGTGCGCCTTGACCCGGTTTTACCGGATCGGCTCAGATGGGCGTTCAAGTTCGCAGCGATCTGGTGAAAAGATTGTGCGTGCGGAGACGCACCGTTATAGACCGTGCGCGTCGACCCGAATAAACGCCTGCGCCCGGGTACCAAGCCGAAAATCGGTAGATCGGTCGTGGTCCTGACCATCTCAGGGTTATAGAGGGTGGTATCCAAATTCTCCACAACAAGAGCAAGCGCCACGCCACCAGCAAGACCAACCAAGATGCCCAGAGCCATATTTAAAGATCTCCGTGGCTGAGTTGGCGTATTCGGTATCTCTGCAGGGACGACAAGCGAGAACATAGCCGTGTCCGAAATGGTGCCTACCCTTGTCTCAACGCCCTGAGCCAATTCCTCCTGTCGCATTGCAATGAGGGTCTCGGCAAGCACGTTCGCACCATCCCGGGCAACCACCGGATCCGGACTCTGAGCCGTGATTCTCACCAACTCCGTACCGGCAATCACATTAGCATCCACCTGCAAAGACTGTGTGAGGCCCAGTTCCTCCGCAACTTGCATCAGAACTGGACCGCTGGTCGCAATTCTGGCATAAGTCTCCAGCAAACGATCCGTGTACATCGTATCGTAATCGATCCAATCGGATGAGCCGGCAGCAGCGGTCGGCACCCGCAAGACCGCAGAGGCCTCGTAGGTCGGGGGTATCATCGACGTGCCCACAGCCACGATCGCCGCAGTGACGATGGTCGTGACGACGATGATGATGGCTCGCCGCCACACGATCTCCAAGTAATGCCGGACTTGCATCTTCCTAACTCCTTTATGTGCACCTGTCGTTGCAGTCTAGAACAAAACCCATCTGAGCATACGGACTAGGCCTCGGCAGCAGCTTCAGTATACGGAGGCCACGAATAGGAAGCCCCGGGATATGAAGCCGGGGTCACGGATGCTTGTTCGAAGAATCCCAGCAGCTTAGCCGCTACATACTCAACCTGTGCTTCTGTCATCTCGGGGAACATCGGCAACGACACGATCCCCTCACATAACTTCTCTGTAATCGGGAATTGGCCGTGATGATAGCGATCCCCCTCCTGAGGCACGTCCCCACCGGTACCCATGAGGTCTTGAATCGGGCGGCGCGGCTGCCGCATATAGAAAGGCTGCATATGCACCGGCACCTGATAGTGGATCGCGGTACCAATGCCTTGCTCCTGCAAGTAAGATCGCAACTCATCACGATTACGCGCCCACACTACGTATAGGTGATATGCGTGCTCCGATCCTGGCGGCTCGACCGGGGTCGCCATCTCGCCCGAACCGGAGAGGAGCTGGGTGTAAAGCCTTGCTATCTGCCGGCGGGCATCGACCCACTCCTGCAGATGGCGCAATTTGACGCGCAGAATCGCGGCCTGAAGTGTATCCAGCCGGTGGTTAAAGGGGTCCAGCTCATGGTAGCCCTTCTCGCGCTGCCCGCAGTTGCGCAACGCGCGCACCTCTTCGGCAACATCCTCATCATCGGTTACCATAATCCCGCCATCCCCACAAGCACCGAGATTCTTGGTCGGATAGAAGCTGAATGCAGCTGCGTGGCCCAAAGAACCAGCGCGGCGCCCCTTGTAACGGGCGCCATGTGCTTGACACGCATCTTCAACAACGACCAGGTTATGGCGGTTTGCGAGGTCCATGATCTCGTCCATCTCAGCCGGCAGACCATACAGATGCACAGGTATAATGGCTTTGGTCCGCGGCGTGATGGCTTCCTCGATCTTCGACACGTCGATATTGTAGGAACTCGGCGAAACGTCTACCAGTACGGGCTCCGCCCCGGAAAAGGTGGCTGCCGCTGCGGTTGCTATAAATGTGTGGGCGGGGACGATCACCTCATCGCCGGGGCCTACACCATAGGCGCGCAGGCTAAGCTCGAGCGCTGACAAACCACTATCCACACCTACTGCATACTTGGCGCCGCAAAACTCCGCGAACTCGGCCTCAAACTGTGTCACATCCTTGCCCAAGGCGAAGTCTGCACGACGCATCACGTCCTGGATCGCTTGATCCAGATCATCCTTCAACATCTGGTGCTGCGTTTTCAGATCAATGAACGGAACCTTCATCATCCAACTCCTTTTATGGGTTGTTTATGCTAGCAGAACATCTGATTGGCCAACGGCTCCTTGTGTTCCAGCTTAGCTTGGAGAGAATAAGGCACGCGGCAAATCATCTTCCTGGCGAGTTGCTGAGGAGACTAATTGCAGTGGAGTCAATGATGAAGTTCCAACCCGGCTGGCCTCGGGACGGCAGGCAAATCTCGGTCGAGATCACTTGCCGCTCAGGTCACCTCTAGAATGGTGGCAACACCACCCTACAAAGATTGAACACTATGTCGTCTTGCACCCGCCTTATCCTTTTCTTCTCGCAATTCCCTTCGTAATAACCCCTTGCTTACTCCTGCAGCCTGCCCGTGATGCCTTTACGCACAGTGTAGCGCATGAGATCACCGCCCAGGATTGTTATCCGTTTGGCCTGAGTGGGTAGCATTGGATTCGGCAAGTCTCGGTTGGAGTTACGCTATGGACACGAGGTCGAGGTTGCGCTGACGACGCTGGAACACCCAATATTACTGGTGACAACAATAAAGGCCGGCAAGGTGCGTGACCCCTTCGCACACCTTGCCGGCCTCAAGAAATTAATGGCCGAGTGGGGTCGATTCGGACATCAATCTAGTTGATTGAGAAAGACCTCGAAAGCCTCCAGCCACGGTTGAGGGCACTCTTCCTGAGGGATGTGGCCGCAGGCCTGTAACACGGCCAACCGCGCATTGGGCAGCTCTTCGCTGAGGCGGATGCTCTGATCGGTGGGTACGATCCGATCATCATCTCCGGTGATCACCAAAACGGGCAGCCTGATCTCATCCAATCGTTCTGCAAGAGCGGGGCGTTCGGCACTCCGCGTGAGCTCCCAGAGAGCGCGGTCCCAGTTCTCGACCTGTAGCGGACGTTCATATCCCTCCCAGAAGTCAGGTGGGATTCTCGAAGGATCGTGCCAGGCCGAAAGCCCGAAGCTCCTGCTCTGAGAGCGAATGCCACGAGCGAGAAGCGGACCAAGCCGGTCCACTTGGGGTGTCCGCAGCAGGGGACGAAGGAGCGGCGGAGATCCGCCCCCTACGTAGACTGCCGCACTAACCAGGACCAATGCCTCAACACGCTCGGGATAGGTGAGGGCAGTCAGGACCGCGACCGTGCCTCCTGCGGAGTTTCCCACGAGAATGGCCGAATCGACACCCAGCGCATCCATCAACCCCGTGGTCAAGCGGGGCTGGACATCATAACTATACGGATTGTAGCCGGGCCAGGCCTCAGTATCTCGCATCGGGCGCTCTGTGAGGCTGAACGCCGGACGATCAAATGCGATCACACTACCTACGGCGGCCAAGGGTTCCATCACCTCTCGCCACGAAAAGGTGCTGGCTCCAAAGCCGTGCAAAAGGAGCATCACTGGCTCGCCTTCACCCATCTGTTTATAGTGGATCGTAATTCCTTCGACTTCGACAAACCGGCTATCGGGATCGGCCAGCATCTCAGCTGGAACAGTGTCTTCCAAGGGAGGTACAGGTACTAGAAAAGGGCCAGCAAGCAGTACTGCTAACAATATGCCTATCGCGACCAACAGAATCTTAATCCAACGTTTCACCGTCCGCCCTCCTTAAATATGGTAGTCAAGGGGCAATTGACGCCCCGGGTGACTTATGTAGAATGGTGCCATGCGCTACGTCTATTGGGTGATGGAGGGTCTGCTGGCAGGCAGGCCAGGACCGGTCTTGAGGCCGTGGGATCCTGCAGAACTGTATGCTGGTGGCATACGTGCGGTGGTCTCTCTGGCTCAAGAGGAGCCGATCTCAGATCTGACCCGATATGGTCTACTCCATTATCATGCCCAGTTCCCGCCAGTCACGCTCTTCTCGCGCGGTATGCGCAAAGCTTTCATCTATCAATCCTTGCCGGTTTGGGCCTTCATCCATACGCAGATCACATCCGGAGACCCCACAGTGGTTCACTGCCATGCAGGGAAAGACCGCACAGGGAGCATCCTTGCAGGTTACCTGATGACCTACCAGGGCGCATCTGCCGAAGAAGCCCTGTTCACCCTGCGATCTGCGTGCCCAGAAGCAATGACAGCGGACGGCTACGCAGATGTCCTGGAGTTCCTGTCGCCAGCCCAACTCCCCGATCCTCGAACCCTGCTATGAATTGGCATCCCCGAGTGGCTAGCCGCGCTGCGCGCTGAACTTGCGCAAGATGCGCTCCAAGGTGTCGACTCCCTCTGAGAGATCCGTTCCCAGAAACAACCCGCGCACTTTGGCCCGCCATTCCGGCTCTTCGTTGAAAACTCGTCCGGCATAGGCGAAGACGGGCTTCTCATTTTGGGCAACATCCGGTAGATGCTCAGGCCAATCGGCCAAGGCAGCAGCCGGTTCATCCGTCATGGCAACCACCACAATAGCCAGGGGATCCACCTCATCCACGAACTTTGCCAGCTCAGGTAAGGGAATCGACTGTCCCAGGTAAGCCAGAGGCCACCTTCGCCGCCGAAGGAGCGCGCCAAAGATCATCAGACCGCCTTCATGATATTCACCGGGCGCGCAGGCGAGGACGACGGGAGGCACTTGGAAAAGCGGTGGACCAGAGCGCAGCCAGTGGACCAAGCGCTGACGGAGATAACTCGTTGCATAGTGCTCGACGCCAATGCTGATATTGCCCCGCACCCAGCCTTCACCTATCCTTTCAAGAGCCGGTCGAATCAAATGAAGCATAACATCCTCCGGTGCATATAGACCAAGGCTCTCTCTCAGAACATCATCGGCATAGGGCAGATCGCGATTAAGCAAGGCACTCACAAGCCGGTTCTCGAGCAGCTCAATATATGAGTCACCGCCGCCGACCTCTATCTCCGGACGCCACGTAGATAGCTGCGGACTGTCGCTGCTGGCACGTAGAAAATCGGGGCCGGCCTCCTGCCCCTCAAGTGTCTTCAGCGCTTTAACAGCTTGCCGCGTCTGCATACCTGCATCGATCCTCTCCTTGACCCATCGCAGACGCTGGACATCACTATCGCTGTAGAGCCGATGCCCACCCTCGGTGCGCGCCGTGTCGGGGAAACCGTAGCGCCGCTCCCAAACCCGGAGTGTTGCAGCCGGAATGTCAGTCATCCGGGCCACAACCCCAATGTTATAGATTGCTTCATCCTGACTCATATCATCCTCACCCCACTCTGATGCCGCGAACTTGTCTTGGCCCAAGCCTCCAGTAAAGTTATTCATGTACCACCCTTATGATAACACAATACCTATGCAGTGTCAAACAATAACCTGTCAATACATATTCAATACGTTGACATTTCGAGTTGACTCGGAGATTGTTAACTGAAGCGTGAACAGGGAGGTGGCTGTATGCGTGAGCAGAGTAATCCTGATCGTGTTATGTTAGGAGCGACCGGCATTGAGATTCCGGTGATGGGCTGCGGCACCTGGGCGTGGGGCGATCGCTGGGTATGGGGCTATGGATCCGGCAGCTACTCTGATGAGGATCTGCGACAGGTCTACAAGATCATGCTAGCCGCGGGCATCGACTTGTTCGATACTGCCGAGATCTACGGGCTCGGTCGCTCTGAGACCCTTCTAGGTCAGTTCGCCCATGAAGTTGGCGCTCCTATCGTGGTGGCTACGAAGTTCGTGCCCTATCGCTGGCGGCTGACCGGCACTTGTCTTAAGCGGGCGCTTGAGGCAAGCCTCAAACGCCTTGGCCTGGACAGGGTCGACTTATATCAGATGCATGTCCCCCTTCCGCCAGCGCCCGTTGAGGTGTGGATGAATGCGATGGCGGATACGGTCGAGGCAGGCTTGACAAAGGCGGTCGGTGTTTCCAACTATGACTTTAAGCAAATGGGGCAAGCTCACAATGCCCTACAGGATCGGGGGATAGTACTGGCCTGCAATCAGGTTCACTACAGCCTGCTCCATCGAGCCCCGGAAACCGACGGGGTCCTCAAGCTGTGTCGGGATCTGAATGTCACACTTCTCGCTTACAGTCCCCTGGAAATGGGGATCCTGACCGGAAAGTACACGCCGGACAATCCACCCTCTGGGTCCCGACGGCGCCAGTACTCGCCGGATTATCTACGCCGCGTCCAGCCCCTCATTGAGCGAATGCAGGTCATCGGCGATTCACACGGAGGCAAGAGTCCCGCACAAGTCGCTATCAACTGGACGATCTGCAAGGGCACGGTGCCGATTCCAGGAGCCAAAAACGCGCAACAGGCGGCTTCAAATGCGCAGTCCATAGGGTGGCGTCTCACAGACGACGAAGTTGCCGAACTGGAGGCGTTCGCAGAGCGGGTCTGACAGGGTACGTCTGTCAGGGTACGTCTGTCAGGGTACGTCTCACAGGGTACGTCTGTCAGATATGCTCGGTATCGACAGCCTATCGGATGAACGAAGGAGCCGGAATCTCGGGAATACAAGCTGAGTCGGGCGCCTGACTCGGCTCATCCAAAAAGGCCCGGACCATGGGAAGGGCACACCCTGCATTGCTCATTCCGACACCGTGCGCCTGGCCCGGAAACTCGTAGAAATAGCTGTGGCTCAGATTGGCGGCTACCTGTCTGCCAAAGTCCGGCGGCGTTGCCGGATCATATTCGCCTGCCAAGATCAAGGCAGGCAACCCGCTGATGACGGGCTCCAACTCAAGTGGATTGAAGGGCGCTGCGCCCCACGCCTGACAGAACTCAAAATGCGTTTCGATATCTTGAAAGAAGGCAGCGCGGGCAAAATCTTGCATCTCCGGATAAGCAGCGTGGGCCGCCTCTATTTCCGCGGGTGTGGTAGTGAAAATCTCTTCGTGACAGTTTATGGAAATGAAGACCCCGGTACTAATGCCTGCCTCCATTGAAAGCGGTGACCCCATGAAAGCAGTCAACAGCCGAGTCTCTCCTGCCCGGACGGCATAGATCATCGCGGGTGCCAACTCAATCAGCTCCGATGAATAGAGCGAAAAGAAAAGCAGTGAGGTGAAATCTACGCCACGCACTGTGGCATTGAAGGTGCGTCCGTCTCGAAGTGTGACTCCCCACACCTCTATCGGTGTAGCATTGAGGCGATCCACCACATTGTAATAAGCGGCCTCGAGGTTAGGATAGGCTCTTCTGCAAGCCGGATCCGAGGCGCAGCCGGCGAACAGCTTACCGAAAGCATAGTCTGCCTTGTATGCCTGCTCCGCATACAGGCTTATCTCTACAGGTAATGCAGAATCCAGCACCACACTGCGTACAATCTCCGGATAGTCTCGCATCACTGTCAGGGCCAGACGCGTTCCATAGGACACGCCGTACAGGTTCACCTGATCGTATCCGAGCATCGTGACGAGATCCACCACGTCGGCAGCATTGGCGGCACTTGTGTAGGCAGCAGGGTTTACGCCGAGCCGTCTCAAGCGGTCGCGACAGACGAGCAAGGCGTTGATGTAGCGATCGTCAGGCACATCCCCGATGACGTAACCCTCCCGCAACTCTCGCTGGATCATATCAGAGTACTCAGGGCAGTCCAAAGAGGGCTTGGAGAGTCCCGAGCCCCGCTGGTCAAACATAATAACATCGCGATCCTCTAGGAGCGGCAAGATGAACGTTTCATAGTAGCTTGGACTCCGGGAAAGAGCCGCGCCACCCGGTCCGCCGTGCAGGTATACGAGCGGATCGGCGTATGGCTGATCTGCAGGGCTGCGGTAAATGGCCACCGCCAACCGGATTAATCGTGTCGAGGCTTGCAGCGCACTCTGTGCAAGGCCAACAGCACGATCCTCGGCTATGGTGAGATAGCCACAGTCCACATCGGCACCCGGCGGCACCTCGAAAGGGCACGTCGCTGATTGAAAGTAGGGGAGAAGTGGCGCGGCAGGCAAGGTTGGGATAGGCGTCCAAGTGGGTGCAAGCATCGGCCTCGGGGTGGCTAAGGCATCCTGTGGCGAACTGCTGACCGCTGAAGGCGAGGGAGTCGCCGAGCCCAGCGCTCCTGGCAGATCCTGGGATGCCATGACTCCACCAAGGCCGATGAGGACGATCCCCATCATTACAACGAAAATCACGAGCGCACTACGCTGCTTCCCGGTAAGTCCATCCAGAAACCGCAAAGTGTGTCTCCCCTCTTCCAGACAATGACTGGCTTTGAATTCCGGTGTATTGTACCAGTCACTGACAGTTTGACACGGGGTCTTCCCCGGCACCCCAGAACAGGTTCTTGCACTTCACCACGTTCTCAGTATAGTCATATGAGAGGAAACTTTGAAGAATGGAGGGAACCATGCGCTTCAAACGTTCTGCAGGCATACTGCTCCATCCAACATCCCTGCCAGGTGGTTGTGGGATCGGCGATGCCGGCGACAGCGCTTTTGAGTTCATTGACATGCTGGTGGAAAGCGGGCAATCCCTCTGGCAGATTCTGCCTCTGGGGCCCACGGGCTACGGCGATTCTCCTTACCAATGTTTCTCCGCGCTTGCCGGAAACCCTATGCTCATCGATCTCTCACAATTGGCGAAGGAAGGAGATCTTGAGTGGGAAGAGCTTGCCGAATCGCCAGAATTCCCTGACGATAAGGTAGATTATGGCCCGGTTATCTCCTTCAAGAGCGCCTTATTACAGCGAGCGGCACAGCGCTTTCGGAAGTCAAAGCACAGCGAGCGCAGCGAGCTCTTCGAGCGGTTCTGCAAGGAGAATGAGGATTGGCTTGACGATTTTGCGCTCTTTATGGCGCTGAAGGACGCGCACGGCGGCGCTGTCTGGAACACATGGGAACGCGACTTGGTCACCCGGCAGCCCGGAGCGCTGCAAGAGTGGCGGGAACGGCTGGACGAGAGCATTTTCGCCCAGCGGTATTTCCAGTTTCAGTTCTTCACGCAGTGGGATAAAGTGAAGGCAGCGGCCAATAACGAGGGAATTCAGATCGTAGGCGACATCCCGATCTTCGTAGCCTACGACAGCGTCGATGTCTGGGCTCACCCGGAGCTCTTCTTCCTTGACGACAACCTTCTCCCGACCCGCGTGGCAGGTGTTCCCCC
>SLDA01000046.1 GCA_007125545.1 Thermoflexales bacterium
CCCTCTACTATCTGGGTCGGATGCTGGGTACGATTGCCGTCATCAATCGCCCCGATGGCCGCGATTTCGGCGAAATCGATCTAGCCCAGTTGAGTGCGATTGCGGGGTTGCTGTCGGTCGCGGTTGCCAATGCACGTCTCTCCGATGAGACCTCCTACCTCAAAGAATTCAATGAGGGCATCGTCCAGGGAGTTGCTGAGGCCATTTTGCTGATGGATGCGGAACGACGCGTCGCCTTCGCGAACCCGGGTGCAAGGGCGATGTTGGGAGATGATCTCGCCACCCTGGTAGGAAAGTCACAGGCCGACTTTCTACCTGAGTTGCCACTCTACACCGACACGGAGAGCTCTGACGCACTGATTCCCACAGCGCGTTTCGAAACGAGTGTTCGACAGGCTGATGGAACGTCCGTGCCCGTGCTAGCCAGCACCCGCCCGCTCTATCAGGATGGCCGGCTTATAGGTAGCCTTGTTGTGCTGACGGATATCACCGAAATCAAGGTGGCCGAAGCACAGTTACGCCAGTATGCGGCCGACCTCGTCGCTCAGAATGCTGAGCTGGACGCTTTTGCCCACACCGTGGCGCACGACCTGCGCAGTCCGCTGACAGGCATCTGGGGTTTTATCGACCTCTTGCAGAGTGCGATAGAAGCTGGGCATAACGCGGAGTTGCTCAAGTATCTTCAATACATCTATCGCAACAGTGTAAAGATGAACAACATCATTGATGAACTCCTATTACTGGCCAGTGTCCGCGAAGTCAATGATGTCACGATGCGGCCTGTGGATATGGCGAAGCTGGTTCGCGAAACACAGCAACGCTTGGGTTACTTGATTGAGGAATATAATGCTGTGGTAGTGACCCCACCCTCGTGGCCGGAGGTGAAAGGCTATCCTCAGTGGATTGAAGAGGTCTGGGTCAATTATGTGAGCAATGCGCTGAAGTATGGGGGGCGTCCTGACGCACATATTGCTCCGCGAGTCGAGCTGGGCTTTGACATCCTCGGTGACGATGAAGACCGGATACGCTTCTGGGTGCGTGATAATGGCAACGGCCTAACCGAGGAGCAGCAGACGCAGCTTTTTACGCCGTTTGAGCGGCTCCACAATGTCCGCGCCGAGGGGCATGGACTGGGGCTATCGATCGTCCGCCGCATTCTTGAGAAGCTGCACGGTGAAGCGGGTGTTGAAAGCACCCTGGGCGAAGGCAGTACCTTCTACTTCGTCCTGCCACGAGAGTAGAGTATTGAGGTCATATGTGAATTTGGATCGCAGTCGGCTTTCACCGTACCCCTCAACTTCTTGCTGGTGGCCGCGGCGACGCTGTACCAGGAGACGTGGTTCTTCCCGGCGGCGATGATCGATGCTCAAAACTATCAGACCATAGCGACAGACACTCTTGATTGTGAACAGTTGCTCGAAGGAGGTGACTGACGTGCGAATCGTATCCAGAGCTCCTACAGTTTCGTTTTTCATCCTGGCGTATCTGATCTCCTGGGTTTTTTGGCTGCCGCTGCTCTTTGTGGACAGCGAGCCAGGAGCGTTCTTCATGCTCCTCTTCATAGTTGGCGGACTTGGACCGTTTGTGCCCGCGCTTATCGTAAGCAAGATGGCAGGGGTTTCCAAAGGCTTTAGGCGACTGCTTTTTATGTGGAGGGTCAGTTTCAAGTGGTACTTGGCTGCTCTGGCTCTTCCTATCCTGGTTGCCATTGTCGCGACTGGTGTTTTTGTAATAGTCGGAGGTGCGCCCACGTTTTTGCCGGAAACACCTCCCTTGTATTTCTATCCGCTGCTCCTACTGTTCGTCATGATCTTGGGGGGCGGCTTGGAAGAGCCGGGGTGGCGAGGCTTTGCTTTGCCCATGTTGCTCAAACGCTACAATCCTTTTGTTGCAAGCATGCTTGTCGGAACGGTATGGGCATTTTGGCATTTGCCGCTGTTTTTTGCTCCGGTATCATCTCAGTATGATCTTCCCTTTGGGTGGTACTTTTTGAACACGCTGGCCCTTTCTCTTGTGTTTACCTGGTTGTTCCTGAAGAGTAAAGGAAGCACGGTGACGGCCATTGTGCTACATGGCGGGGTAAATGCTGTGTTTACCTGGTATCCGGGGATATCCAATATCCCCACGGTCTTGGGGACAGTGCATTACTACGCGCCCATTACCGTGGCCAGCTGGTTGATTGCTGGACTAATGCTGCTTTTCGGTAGAGATCAGTTTTTTGGTCACGAAACTCCATCTGACTATTTGTCTGTGGATTTGTGAGTACGGAGATTCTCTGCGTGTTCTCACTGGCAGAAGCCGCCTACTTCCAAAAGGTCAGAGATGAAAAGTATCCAAGGCGCGCAACTTGTCGTCCTTCCCGAATTGCTTGCCGGCGGCTACATCCCAGCCAGACTGTCTGGCAGTATGGCGAAACGCTAGAGAGGCCAACTGTTACCTGGCTGCGGCAAACTTCGAAGCGATTGGGCATTTACCTGGGCGCCGGCTTTGCCGCAGTAGATGGCACAGATTTCCACAACCGATGATCCGACCCTCAAGCACAACAACGCGCCGTCGGATGATGGCGGCTGGCTGCATTCGGGCTCCAAGATAATGCGCAAGGTGATGCTACCTGTGGAGGTGACCGTGGGCAGTGCCAGCCATGCTCTAAGCTGGCAATGTCACCGGAACGCGCGGAACATATTGGCAGAGAGGAACTAGCATGGAACTACACATTGACAACGTCAGCAAACAGTACCGGAAAGAAGTCTGGGGATTGCGCGACTTTACACTGCGATTGGGGCCGGGTGTCCTGGGTCTCCTAGGGCCGAACGGCGCGGGAAAGTCCACGTTGATGCGTATCATCGCCACCATCACGCGGCCGAGCAGCGGCACGGTCCTATGGAATGGCACAGACATTGCTTCGCGGCCTGATGATCTGCGCCGGGTGTTGGGCTATCTGCCCCAGGATTTTGGCGTCTACCCCAACCTCAATGCCGTCGAATTCCTGAGGTATCTGGCAGCGGTGAAAGGACTGGACCGGGCGCAAGCTCACCGTCGGATCGAGGAGCTCATCCAACTAGTCAATCTGACCGAGGCCGCCTATCGGCCCATCGGCGGATTTTCCGGAGGAATGCGGCAACGGGTGGGTATTGCCCAGGCACTGCTCAATGACCCCCATCTGCTAATCGTGGACGAGCCAACGGTTGGTCTGGACCCAGAGGAGCGGGTACGCTTTCGCAACCTGATTTCTGACCTGGCTGGGGAGCGTTTAGTGTTACTCTCCACTCATATTGTCTCCGATGTGGAGGCGACGGCGACCAGCATCGCTTTGATCAACCATGGGCGGCTGCTCAACTACGCCCTGCCCGAAGAATTGCTGAAGGCGGTTGAGGGCAAAGTGTGGGGTTGGGTCGTGTCGAGCCGTGAGCTAATGACCGTCAAGAACGATCACCTCATCGCCAATACGATTCGCCGCTCCGATGGCGTCCTCGCCCGTATTATCAGCGAGACCGCCCCCGACCCGGCGGCTACCTCCCTCGCTGCCACACTGGAGGACGCTTATCTCTATTTCATCACTAACCGGCAAGGGGCGGCCCGGTGAACACCATCCTCCAGCTTGCCCTGGCCGACTTC
>SLDA01000455.1 GCA_007125545.1 Thermoflexales bacterium
AAACTCGGGATCGATCGCCAGATGCACGCCCGGTTGGCGCACAAATGGCTCCACGAAAGCCAACTCCACGGTGATGGGGCTGTGCCCCGGCTGAATATCAAGCACGCTCTTCACCCCGTGGTCGCGCGCAATGTCGATCCAGCTCTGCAGCGTTGGCGTCGGGGAATGGTGCACGTAGTCGCCACGCGGCCCGGGGAAGGGATCGGCAATCGTGACGACCATATGAAAAACAGGCACGACCTGCGTGTCGGTCAAGAGCTCTTGGTAAGCCAGCGCGTGTTGGCGCGTCATCGTCACAGTCGCGGTTGCCGATGCCGTGCCCAGAATGCCCAGGCCCCGCGACCCCGCCACCCCATACAGCCCGACCCAGATGCGGTCCTCAAACGCCGAGCCCGAATTGGCGACCGGTGTTGCCCGCAACAGCGCACTCCCACCTCCTGATGGTCCGTCTTCCTGGGCCTGGGCTGCGGTGGGTGTCTCGGTTGGCTTCTCAGTAGGAGTCGCGGTAGGTGGTTCTGTAGGCGTCGCCGTTGCAGATGCCGACGGCAGCGCGCTCGGCGACGGCGTGGTGCCAGGCGAGGCAGGCACAGTCGCCGTCGCCGCCGGCGTGACGGCTGCGAGTGTCCTCGTGGGCGTCGGCGTCGGGCCCTGTGCCGAACCCTCACAACCAACCAACCCCATGCCGGCGAACAACGCGGCGACCATAAGCAGCATCACCGGGAGGCGCCGCACCAGTCGTCCCCCACGCTCGGTCGAGTTCATTCTATCCGTCGTGGAGCGTGCTCTCACTCGCGTAGATATCCAGGAGATCGCGCAACATCGTGGCGCTGGACGGGATCGGGTCGGGCTCGTCGATGATTAATGTGATCGTCCCATAGATGTCGGTGGTATAGACAACCCCCATCTGCTTGCGACCGAGCCGGCCCAGCGAATGGGTTACGGGCAGTGGCACGGGGGCCACACTGAGTACATAGCTCCCATCGTGCTGCAACTCCGTGCGCGCCACGAGCCGGTAACGCTCGCCCCGGCCCAGAGCAGCCTGCAGCTCGTCGACCGTCACCGCACGAATGCCTGCACGGTCAACATCCTCAAGCCGCGCGTCGGCACCGAGGATGGCATTTGTCAGAATGACGAGTTTGGCGGCAGCATCCCAACCGTCCAGATCCCACGACGCATCCGCCTCCAGCACGCCCGCGGCGCGCGCTGTCGCCGTTGCCTCCTCCCAACCAGTACCGTCGGCGAGCATATCCATAATGAAGCCGGTCACCAGATTGGGAACCGCCTCGATCATGCGGACGCGGGCACCGCGCAGATCACGGCAGCCCACATTGAGCGCGGGAAGACCTCCCGCGACGGTCCCGTCGTAGCGCAGCTGGACGCCCTGCGCCTTCGCGAGCGTATGGAGCTCGTGAAAGGCCGCGACCAACGGGCCCTTGTTGGGTGTGACGACGTGCATACCCCTCTTCATCGCCGTCCGAATACAGCTCAACCCCGGCTCTGCGCCTTGCTCCAAATTGACCGGCGAAGCCTCCAGGAGGAGGTCGGCATCGGCAGCCTCGACCAGCTCCAGCGCCCCCCATCCGTCTCGAGCGGCATTCGGATACTGGGCGATCGAACCGCCACCGCGCTTCAACGCCACGACCGTGGTCAAATCCAGCCCTTCGGGGTCATACGCTGCACCCCGGCTGTCCGCGGCGCCGACGAGCTTCAACGTCAATCCATACCGTTCAGCCAATAAGTCCTCGCGCTCCTGCACCACCTCACAAAAGCGCCGGCCCAGATTCCCCAGTCCAACTAACAGATATCTTACCTCTCGCATCGCCCACCTCTCTCACTCTCTTTATTTGTACCACAATCCTGACCGCAGCACATTCGGCTACAAAGCATCCAGCCGCACAGCAAGGAAAGGGACCAACATCTCCTCCGGCGATAGGCCACCGTGCCGCCCTGCCAGACGATCCAGATCCTCATTTGTCCTCACGAATCCCCCGCCACCCTTCGCGATCCCAATAATGTCGCCCAGACGGAAAGGCACCTCTGCATACACGGCGCCCGGCCCCAGCAGCCCACTATCCAGCACCTGCTCGCGGCTGTAGAAGGCAAACTGCTCGCCGAAATGCTCGTGGAGATAGTCCCATGCGCCCGCATAGCAGCCCCGGCGGACGTAGAAGAAGGGCACGCGTCCCTCCCCTATCGGTGGCATCCAGAGCATATCACGCAGCGCAGGATGCTCCGCGTAGACGACCGTCGCGGGCCTGGACGCCGCGATCAGACCGTGATCTGCCGTCATCAGGAGCAGCGTTCCCGCACGATCCTTCTCCGGTAGACGGTTCAGGAAGAGCTCCTCCATCGCCGTAGCCATCGTCCAGACCTCCGCCTCCCCTGTCTCGTCCCCGGGCCCGAACTTGTGAGCCAGGCTATCGACCACCGACCAATATCCGCTCAAGAGCAGGCGCTTTCCCCTGTGGTGTTGGAGGGACCGGCGCAGCGACAGCCAGAAGTCCGACGCTTCAGCATGCCCGCGCACCTCCAACGCCCCCCGGAAATGCATCCGTGAGAGCGGTGTCGTGGTGAACTGCTTGTGAATCACCGCAACCGAGGTGATATTCTGTGCGTCGAGAAGTTGGCCCAGCGCCGGCACCGGAAGGAAAGTCTCCGGATCGTGTCCCCAGCGTCCCAGCGTATTGGAGAAGGGCTCGAAGGGCGAGGAGAAGGTGATCGCCTCGACCGCCATCATCCACTCCCGCAGGTAGAGTTCGAAGCCCAGCAGACCGTGGGCAACGGGCGGGCGGCCCGTCCAGATCGTGCTGAGCACGCTATTCGTCGTTGAAAGAAAAGTCGTCGTGATCGGTCGCAAGCGACCGGTTTCCGCAAGCCGGTGGAAGACCAGGCCCTCGTGGCGCGCCATCACCCGCTGGAGCTGTAGCCACCCCAGGCCATCCATGACAAGGAGGACCACGCGCTTCACGCCGTCAGTCAGACCCTGCAGCGCCGGCGGGACCAGCGGTGGCAGTACGTCCGGCAGGGTGGCGCCCAACGTCTGCGCGACCGTTGCCCCCAGGTTTCCTACCGACTGCCCCTCATAGCGTGGCCACACGAAAGAGGTCGGCAACCGGAGGGACGCAGCAGAAGCAGGCCGATACGCCCGCAGCTCACGTTCAATGTCATCGACAGTTCGCATCACCGCTTCCCCGTTCCCCTCACCGCACGAAGCCGGTGATGATCATGCCTATAACAACCTGCCCCACAAAGACAACCAGGAAAGCCGTCAGCCGCGGCGCCGGCTCCACATGTCGACCCGCCCCCAAACTTACCGCCTGTACCCCTAACGGAAGCGCCAGCACCGCCAACAGAGACCAAACGGGAAGGAAGCCCAGCGCAACGCCAACCGCGAGCACAAAATAGGCGCCGCCAATCAGCAGCGCCACCGTCTGAGACGCCACCGCCGTCTGAGGCGCCACCGCCGTCTGAGGCGCCACCGCCGTCTGAGGCGCCACCGCCGTCTGAGGCGCCACCTCAGCACAGGCCAACCGGGCTCTCGCGCTCAGCGCCGCCCCGTACAGCAGAATCGTGACGAGCAACGTGGGGTGCCAGGTCCACCCGGACGCA
>SLDA01000295.1 GCA_007125545.1 Thermoflexales bacterium
GATGTCCGCGATCCGCAGATGGGCGGACAGGATGTCCGCGATCCGCAGATGGGCGGACAAGATGTCCGCGATCCGGGGATGGGCGGACAGGATGTCCGCGATCCGGGGATGGCGGACAGGATGTCCGTCCGTCTCAGAAGTGCTATTTTAGTTCGCGCGCCAATGTCGGGAGGCCCTCGCCGAAGGTAGGGTGGATGTGGGTCGACTGCTCCAACTCATGCCATGTGGAGCCGGCCTCGATGTGGGCGATGAAGATGTGGATGAGTTCGGCGGTCTCCGGTCCGACCAGGGTCGCCCCCAGGATTTTGTCCGTGTCCTCGTCCACCACCATCCGGTAGAAGCCGGTCGTCCGCCCGATCTCGTGCGCGCGGGTGACCTCCGACAACGCCAGCTCGACCTGCCTGGCGTTGTGGCCCTGCTCCCGGGCCTGCGCGAGCGCCGACCCGGCGCGGGCCACCTGGGGATCGGTGAAGAAGGCGTATCCGAGCACGCGATCGAGCTGGGTGCGATCTTCACCGTCCAGGATCCCGAGCAGGCGCCGGTGGTCTTCCCACGAGACGTGGGTAAAAGCCGGCTGTCCGGTGACATCCCCGATTGCATAGACCCCCTCGCAGGTGGTCTGGAAGCGGTCGTCGACACGGACGTAGCCGTCGTCGTCCAGCCGGATCCCGCCGGCCTCCGGATCGAGGGCCCGCGTGTTCGGCCTTTGGCCTGTCGCGACGAGGAGGGCGCCGCCCGAAACGCTATCGCCGTTCTCCAGCTCCACGGTGACCACACCTTTCTGGCGAGCGACGGATTTTGCCGTGGTGCCGAGGTGGAAGGTGACGCCATCCTCCTCGAGGGCCTCCTGCAGGAGCGCGCCCACATCCTCTTCCTCACCGGCAATAGGCCGGTCGAGCTGGTCGATGAGGTGAACACGGCTTCCCAGCCGGGCCAATCCCTGGCCCAGCTCCATCCCTACGTAGCCGGCGCCAAGGATGACCGTCTCGCGGGGCAGCTGCTCGATATCCCAGAAGGTCTTGTAGGTAAAGTAGGGCACGTCCTCCAGCCCGTCAATAGGGGGCACCAGCGGCGACAGCCCCGTATCGATCACCACCAGCGGGGCTTGTACCGTGAGATCGCCACCGCTGACGGTGCGCTCGCCGGTGAAGCGCGCCTCGGCCTCCACGGTGCGGACGCCGGCCTTTTCCAGACGC
This sequence comes from Thermoflexales bacterium, assembly GCA_007125545.1. Classification (GTDB taxonomy): domain Bacteria; phylum Chloroflexota; class Anaerolineae; order B4-G1; family SLSP01; genus PWVB01. The sequence goes on from SLDA01000295.1 coordinate 1,197, forward strand.
GACCTGACCCCTTCGCTCCGGCTGCCGGTGACCTGCTGTATGCGTTCCATCACGGCGGGGAAATCGACCGTGACCTCGGCATGCACGCCCAGGTCGACGGCGCCCCGCGCCCGTCCGGCGGCGTGCGCCGAGGCGAGGAACATTTTCGAAGGGATGCAACCGTAGTTCAGACAGCTGCCGCCCCAGGATCCCCGCTCGAAGTAGACCACACGCTTTCCTCTGCCCGCCATCTCGGTGGCGAAGGGGGCGCCGCCCTGCCCGCTCCCGATCACGATTACGTCTGCCTGATCCATCTAGCACACTCCTCTCACCTGGACATGTCTTCCTCAGTCTAGCATGGGGAAATGTCAGTCTCCGGGCGGCTATGGTTTGGGATAAATACGATCCCTTCGAACTCGGTTGGCTAAGAGTTGGGAGCGAGATAGCGGCGAAGAGGCGTAACGTCGCCTCTCTCTGTGTTTCTCTGTGTTCCTCCGTGTCTCTGTGGTAGATGCTCCTTCACCACTGAGACACTGAGAGCACTGAGGGGACACAGAGAGGAGTGTGACGTGGATGCGGTCGAGTTGCTTGTCAAAAATGCACCTTTGTTGTATAATCACCATCGTTAACGGGGCGTGGCCCAGCTTGGCTAGGGCGCTACAATGGGGTTGTAGAGGTCGACGGTTCAAATCCGTCCGCCCCGACTACAGGCAGCAAAGCATCGAGTATAGAGTCCTTCAGATGGCATGGAGGACTCTATTGTGTTGTTAAGCAGGTGAGCGTGAATCCAAAGGATCCGGGGCCTGACGGGACGGACGATCCAACTACGAGGCGGCGTGACCCGTCGCCGCCCGATCCTTTGGATTGGCGCCTTGTGTGTCCAGCGCTTACACCTGGTTTATCTCATTTCCTCGGCCAGCTCCAGGATCATCCCCTCCGGCCCACGAACGTAGCATAGTTTGTAAGCGTCTTCGTAGTTCTGAATCTCACCGACAAGCTCCATGCCATTCCGTTTCACTTTGGCGACAAGGGCCTCAATGTCCTCAACAGCAAAGGCAATGTGACGGATACCCAGGGTGTTGGCCAGCGGATGCTGCATGCCGTTTTCATCCGGCGGCGTGTGGAATTTCACCAGTTCGATAGTCGCCTCACCGTCTGGCGTTCCCAGCATGACAACTTCCAATTTGACGTCCTGAAGCTGTATGATCCGTTCCACCCACTCGCCTTCCACCTTTCCTTCCCCCAGCAGCTCCAGACCCAGGTCTAGAAAAAACGCCTTCGCGGCGGGTAGATCCTTGACGACGATACCCACATGGTCGATTCTCCGGATTCTCATACGTTCTCCTCCTCCTGCCTGCTCCGGCGGATTTGGCTTCAGTCTACGACCTCGTGCTCGTGGCGGTGATGAAGGTCCGGTGCGTGCGGATGGACGTGCGTCTTCGGCGGATGCTTGTGCGGATGGGAATGCCAACCGCCGGGTGGGATCGCCTCAAGGGCATGCTCGTGGGCATGGTGCAGATCATCATGGCGGTGGCGGTGCTCGTGTGCCAGGAAGCCGTGGCGATGTTCGTGGGCGTGACGCTCAGTCACAAGCAGCACGGTCCCGGTCAGCATCAAGGGCAATGCGACCAGGAATTGGACGGCGACAGCCTCGCCAAGGACCAGGAACGAGGTGAAAGCACCGATGAACGGCGCGCTGCTGAAGAGGGCGCTGGTTCTGGCCGCCCCGAGGTCGCGGAGGGCCAGGATAAAGAGTACGATGCTCAGCCCATAGCTGACGCTGCCCAGCACCATCGCGCCCAACGCAGCGCCGATCGCGGGCAGGGGTTGGCCCACAACCAGGGCCAGTACCATCGAGAAGAGCCCTGCGCCCAACCCCTTGACAGCCACAATCGTCAACGGATTCTTCGCGGAGATGTTGCGGGTGAAGTTGTTGTCCATGCCCCATAACACACACGCCGCCAACACCCCCAGGGCTCCCAGCGAGATACCCAGGCGCCCGCCGGCTTCCCAGGAGAGCGCTATACTGGCAACGGTGATCAACCCTACGGCGCCCCACACTCGCCGACCAATGGCTTCCCCGAAAGCCATCGCCGCGATCAGGGTCGTGGCCACGCCCTCGAAATTCAGCAAGAGCGAGGCGGTGGCGCCGGGCGTGACCTGCAAGCTGAACATCAGCACAATCGGGCCGGCCACACCCCCGGCGAGCAGGGCGCCGACCAACCACGGTATGTCCGCCCGTTGCAGGCGCGCCTCAGACTCGGCGGCGGGATCCCCACGTCGCATCGCCAGGAGCGCCAGCGCTCCCAGGCCACTGCCCAAATAGAGTAGGGCCGCCAGGGGAATCGGGGCTACCTGGCCCAGGGCACTGGGCGCGAGCAGCAGCTTGGAGAGCGGGGCATTGATGCCGAAGAGCACGGC
>SLDA01000514.1 GCA_007125545.1 Thermoflexales bacterium
CTGCGTGGGGTTGTCCTTCGTCCTCGGCTATGTCGTCTTTAAATCGGGCAGCGTGCTGCTGGCGGCCTACCTCCACGCGCTGAACAACCAGGTACTCTCTTTTCTGTACATGATGGTCAATATGCCCAAGAATCCCATCCTCTCGTTCGGTGCCGGGATCTACGGTCTGTTGAGCCTGACCGTCGTCGTGGTGCTGTTGCTGCGCGATCCTGTGTGGCTAGCCCCACTAAAGAGTACGGGGAATAATGAACGACATGACCCGGGGGCAACACAGGCAGTGCAATCAGTGAATCCAGCGCCAGATGGAACGGCATGAGGCGGATGGCAGTCGCATGCAGCCCATTCGCGATCTCAAAACGCTCCTGACCCACATGCAACCGGAGCTCAACCCCGGTCGCTACGCCTTCGTTTCCCTGCCCCCTGGCGTAACGCTCGATGCAGCCGATATCGTGGCGTCAGTCCATGAACCTGAAGGGCTTGCGGTGATCCTCGCAGAGCAAACCGCCTTGGATTTGGATTTGCCTGTCGCATTTACCGCGGCTTGGATCACTCTCACCGTTCACTCCGACCTTGCAGCCGTCGGCCTGACTGCCGCATTTGCTCAGGCGCTCGCGCAGGCCGGAATCAGCTGCAATGTGGTTGCCGGTGTGCATCACGACCATCTCTTTGTGCCGGTTGAGCAGGCGGAGCGCGCAATGGAGGCCCTTCATACCTTGCAGCGGTCCACTGCCTAACACTTCATTCGGAGCCATGGCGCTACTCTGCGGGCGGGAATAGTGCTAGACTGAGCCACTGTGGGTGAAGACATCTGGCGCGAAACCACAGAATAGAGAGCGAAGGGATCTTTGCTCCAGTACGAAGATGGAGATTCAATGGAAAGGCATCAGATCGTAGAACTATGTCAAAGAGAGGTGCTCGCATCGGCTGCTCGTCTATTCGGGACGACCCAGGCGGCGCTCCGCAAGTGTGAGGATTACGAAGGCGCCGCTAATCTGGTCTACGAGTACGAATGCGGGGGGCGCCCCTACGTACTCCGAATTTCCTACCGTCCGGACCGCTCGGCAGAGCAGATCCAGGCCGAGCTCCACTTCATCGAACATCTGGCTGCCGGTGGCGTGCGAGTGTCGCAGCCCATCGCCTCGACGCAGGGGAACCTGGTTGAGGTGCTCCTCGCGGACGGAATGCGCTTCATTGTCGCATCGTTTGTCAAAGGCAAAGGAATGCGCCTACCTGACAACGGCTACCGCTATCGCAGTGGCGCTCTTGTCGAAGAGTACTTTCAGAATTGCGGACAGATTCTCGGGCAGATGCACCGGCTGGCCAAGAGCTACGTGCCACCCAGTCCCACGGTCAGGCGACCCGAGTGGTCGAGCGAGGCGGAGTTCCAGGGGTTCCCCTATCGTGAAAGGCTGCCGACCGTCGCCGTAAAGTACGCCGATCTGCTGAATGAACTTCGGGCCCTGCCGCGCGATGTGGATACCTACGGGCTGCTTCATTATGACTTCAACGACGGCAACTTCGTGGTGGATTACGACAACGGGAATATCACCATCTTTGACTTCGATGATGCCTGCTACTTCTGGTTTATGTATGAACTGGCCGCAGCGTGGTCCTGTGGGGTAGGGTGGGCCATGTTTCGCCCGCTCGAGGAGAGACGGGCATTTATGGACCACTACATGGACCAAGTCATGGCAGGGTACACGCGAGAGAACACCCTCAGCGAGGTCTCGTGGGCGCGCTTGCCTCTGTTCCTGCGCCTAATCCAGATGCAGGAGCTGGTGTACTTGGCCCGGCATCTCGATGACCCGGATGAGGATGCTCAAGCCGGCTTGCGCTACAGGATCCACTGTATCGAGCATGACGTTTCCTACCTGGGCTTCTTTGACGAGGCCTACTCGCCAGATCGGCCCTTTACCCTCGAACCGGGCCTACGTTGATCGGCACAACGGTCAGTTCACTCGCCCCTCCTAGTCGGCGGTCGCGGCCAAGTGTGCGCCCCGCATGGCGTCCAACGTCTCGCGCAGGCCCGGTGCATGGCTAAGGAAACCCTCGATGCGTGCGCATTGGAATGTCAGCTCGAGCATAGATGCTGTTCCAGGTCCGGTTCATATCCGAATTCCTTGCACTTCCTCTTGGGGCGGAACGTACGTCCTCGAATAGCTACCGCTGCTCGAGCGGTGCGGTGTCTGAGTAGAGTAGGGGACGTTTATGACACCGGATGTCATATTCAAGGCGTCCTGGCGAATGCTGGACAGATTGGGGACAGGCGTCTTTAGGACAGCGTCTCAGACTGTCGGCTCGGTTTCGGTTAAATGGGAGGGTGTGCGTCGGATTTCCGCATGACTTGGACCTTTGAGCTCCCGACGCTAGCGAATGGCGTCTGAGGACCAAGCAGCCGCTCGAGTGAGGTCCCGGCTCGCACGTAGAGCTCAAAGGTCGCGCAAGGGAATCACAATCGGGTGAAAGAGCTGTACAGCGCACGCGGACCAGTGAACCTCACCACTCAAAAAGACTCTGCCTTGCGCTAAAAAACAGACTATGCTATACTTTATTTTGGTTGCGACCACGATGGTCTTGGTTCGATCATTGGAGTCAGATGACATAGTGTGGGTTCTAAATAGCTGTAGATGCTCGTGGAGCCTCAAGTTGAACGGGGAGATATGATGACGACACGAAAAAGCGGCAAGGTGAAGTTCTTCAACGCCGACAGGAACATCGGCGCTATCATTCCGGACGGCGGCGGCAAGGAAATATCCTTTGACAGCACCGGCTTTGCAGGGGGCGATCCTCTGCGAGAAGGCCAACGTGTGTCGTACGTGGAAGATCAAAGTACTAAGGGACCCCAGGCCACAGATGTGAAGCCGGCGTGAACATAGACTGGCGTTTCACTAGCCTCCAAGGTCCTGCCTGGAAAGCTACCACGCCTGTTCAGTCTGCTTTATAGCCTGCTCTACAAAGCTGCGGAACAACCGGATCTAGGTGGCCGGTTCGAGTTCCTGAACCGTTTCTAGATTAGCAGCGGGTTCTGCCGCAGCGGTGTTGCGCTTCCCGAAGGGCTTGAGCAGCCATAGGAAAAGCAGGCCGGCAACGAGCCGGAGCAGGCCGGATAGGGCGAAGTTCCAGTGGTAGCCGCTGCGGCTGACAATCCAGCCACCGACGAGCGGCCCCACGACGCCTGCGGCGCTGAGCAGGGTGGCGTAGCCGGCGGCGGCTTGCGTGCTTTCCTCGCCCTCGATCAGTTCCAGGAGCAGGGCGAAGCTGCCGATCTCAAAGCCGGACCATAGGAGGCCGGTACCGATCGACGGGAAGATGATGTGCCAGGGCTTTGTGGCAAAGATCCACATAAACGGGAGGATGGGAACCGTCAGCGCAGCCAGGGTCGTGGTCCAGGCCGCGCTCTTTCGGTCCATCCACCGCCCCCACACGCGCAAGCCCACCATTCTGGCCAGGGCGGCCGCCGTCGCCAGAAGGCCCACCACATTCGCCGGCGTCCCGAGGACCTCGACCTGGTACACTGAGAAGTAGGGCCCGCCTATCATCAGGGCCAGATCCCAAAGCAGCCGGATCATGGCGAAGGCGAGGAAGACGCGGTTACCGGTCAGGGCACGCCAGAAGATGCGCAGCTGGCTCAACACTCCGGCCGCCGTCTCTCCTGGCCGCGGGACTGCCGATACGTGTTCAGGAATCCGCCCAAATACATAGGAGGCCGCGATGCCGACTGCGAAGGCTATGAACAGCGTCCACTGGTATCCGCGGGGCGCTCCCAGCCACTGAATGAGTTGTCCCGCTACCGGGATCGCCAGCATTGAAGCCAGGGCGGTCATCACATTCCGTGAGGAGAAGTAGTGGCCGCGACTGGACAGAGGCACGATGTCGCGTGTCAGCGAGATCCAGGCCGGGATAAAGAAGTTGAGAAAGCCGACGCGCAGCGACATGAGTACCACAATGGCCAGTACCGCGCTCGGAGCCGGCAGGATCGTGGGCATCAAGGCGGCGAGAAGCAGCATCAGCCGGAAGAGGACCGAGAAGACGACGACCATCCGCTTGCGCCGGCCCCACCGCTGGGTCAACGAGGCGCCCGGAATCGGAGCGACCATCCCCATAAGGCTGGCCGTTGCGGCCAACCAGCCGACCTGGACCGCAGTTCCGCCCAGGGCCAGGATAAAGAGGCTCAGGAAGGGCGTATAGAAGGAATCGGAGACTGTCGCCAACAGGCTGTCGAGCCAGAAGGCGCGCATGCCGGGATGGTAATCCGCGGGTGCGCCTCGAAGTCCGATGGGGTCGAAAGCCCAGATCCGGCTGCGAACATTGGCTGCGACGAAGCCCAACTGCGTCCGGGAAAGGCCCGACTTGCTAGCGGGAGGCGCTGACGATGGGTCCTCTGACGGTCGTGATTCCATACGGCGCCATTATAACGATCTATCGCCGCTTGTGAATAGGCACTTGCAGCCGGGCATCGCGCTCGAGCACACAAAGCTTGAGGCCGACGCCCGCACGGGTAACGACCGTCAATAGCGGCGGTGTTCGACCGATCTTACGACACCGCAATCGGCTTGCGCAGCACGATCAGCGCGAGGTCGCCCAGCGCGCCGCGATAGGTCCTAATTCGATGGAAGCCGGGGAAGGTAAAGTAGAGGTCTTCCGGTAGCTGCCGCGCACTCGCAAAGTGCAAGATCCGGTTGACGAGCCGGCCCCACCAGTATCCGGTGTTGACGCCAAAGAGCAGCACCATATACCCTCCCGGACGCAGGTGCGCGTAGGCTTTTTGGACTACCGCGGCCGGATAGCGTAGATGCTCGAGTGCCCAGGTGCAGACGATCAGGTCAAAGGGCCCTTCGGGTAGGGGATCAGCCTCAAGGTTCAGTTGCTCGAGGTGCACGATCGCGCCGGGATCCTCCTTCTGCGCGAACTGATTGAGTAGGGGCCGGCTGATATCCACACCCGTGTAGGTGCCGATATCGGCCCCCATCTGTTGAAGCCGGGTGAGATTGGCGCCGGTCCCACAGCCGAGGTCCAAGATGTCGCCATCCGGTGGAAGGTGCTGGACCATCAGCCGGTCGAAGGCTGCGTGCGCGTCGGCGTGGAGCCAATCGCGCCACGCCGTGTCGTGTTTGGCGTGGGTTTCGGCTATGGTCGGGTAAAACTCGTGTACCGACAAGGGCGCTGAGTTCAGGACGGCAGCACCGGCAGCCGCCTGGATCGCTCCGGACGCTCTCAGCAGCCACGCCGGTCGCCGTGACCACCAGGTCATAAGGCGACGGTAGGCACTGCCCCGCGGACCGAAGCGAAAAAGCTTTACAAAGGGGCGTCCAAGCAGGGTGACCAGCAAACCGTCAACGATTAACAACAGCCCAACGATACGACGCATACGTTTATTGATCATGAGCACTCTCCACGGAGATCCTCCAGCAGCACTAACGAAGCCTTGCGACCTATATTAGTGCGGCTGGAGAGGCCAGCGGGTGGATATGGTTGGATTTTGCGCTGACTCGGGTTAGCCGTGATAGGTTGCGATCCCGGCTGCCGTAGTTGAACCCTCCTGGGCCCAGACCGTGCGTCCTCGCCTAATCCCCAGCGCTGCTCAGGTAGGTCGTTCGCATCGTCTCCAGGAGCTGTCGCTGCTCGGGCGGTGCGTAGTTCATGTGGGCTTTGATCGTGTCGCATCCAAAGTCAGGGCAGGCCGCGCACGAGGCGACACCGTGCTCGAACGCACAGGCGCGCGTCGTGCATTCGAAGCAGTGGCTGCAGATGTTGCCCTCCGTCGCCAGGCAGCCGTCACAGGCGATCGCCTGGGCAGTGAAGTCGGCCTTGTACTCCTCGCGCCAGGCTGCCGCGACGCGCTCGAGCTTGGCCATATCTTTGGATTGTGTGGCCTTGTAGGCATCACATTCAGAGCAGATGATACCGCAGAATGCAATGATCTTCTTCTCCATATTCTTGCTCCTTACTAGATCCTTTGTTCTAAACAGGACTCCAGTATAGCGTTAATTTATGCCAGTTTGTGTCATATTGGCGGGCGAGGCCAGCGCCTATCCCGGGTGTTTTTGTGTGGATATCGGCTTGAGGGTACAATCGGGAGCAGATATTATGGAACGAGAGGAGTTCAAACATGACCGAATGGTGGCACTCCAAGCAGTGGCGTTTGATTCAGACGAACCTCCGCGAGATCGATATGCTCGACATCGACGCGGGGCAGGTGGTGTCGGACTTGCAGGACTTCAAGGCCAATGTGCTGATGATCAACGCGGCCGGGATCATCGCGAGTTATCCGACAGAGCTGCCTTTTCACTTTCAGAGTCCGTTCCTTGAGGGTGACAGCCTGCACGACATTCTCGATGCCTGCCATGCTGCCGGCATTCGCGTTATGGCAAGGACCGACTTCTCCAAGGTCCGCCGCCCGATCTACGAGCAGCACCCGGACTGGGCCTACCGGACTGTCTCCGGCGGTATCATAGACTACAATGGCGACATCCACGTCTGCATCAACGGGCCCTATCAACAGCACTATGCTCTGTTGATCATGGAGGAGCTTTTGGAGACGCACGACTTCGATGGCATCTTCTTCAACATGGGCGGCTATCAGACCCGTGACTACAGCGGCAACTACTATGGCATCTGCCACTGCCGGCACTGTCAGGCGCGCTTTGCCGAGATGACGGGCCTGGCCTTGCCGGCTAAGGAGGATGTGGCGGATCCTGTCTATCGCGCGTACATGGGGTTCCGCCGCCAGACGCTGGCGGAGCACCACGGGAAGGTCTATTGGGCCCTCGCCGAACGGTGGCCCGATCTTGCCATCGCTAATCACACGGACTTCCGCCGTGGCTTCATCCGCCAGGAGTCGAACACGGCGATTGAGCGCCCCCTGCCGCACTGGCAATACTCGGGATCGGACAACACGAAGTGGGCCGTAGGCAGCTTTCCCGAGATGGTGTCGAGTAACACGACGGTCGACTTCATCGACTTCCCCTACCGGCACGTGGCCGTTTCGCCGCACCAACAGGCGCTGCGGCTCGCGCAGGGACTCGCCAACGGCGGTGCCATCGACTATTACCTGATCGGGCGCCTGGACAATCACGAGGACCGCTCGGGCTTCGCGCCTGTGAAGGACATCTTCCATTATCACGCCGCGCACGAGGACGTGTATGTCGGGATGCGCCCGAAGGCGGATGTGATGCTGTTGAAGGCGGGCACGAACCAGAACGAGTATCAGGGCTGGTTCCGCTTCCTGGTCGAGCAGCACATCCTGTTCGACGTCGTGCGGGCCGACGCGGCCTTGGACGTCCCCTGGGATGGTTACACGACGATCGTGGTGCCGGGCGTCGACACCATGCCGGCGGCCCTTGCCGAGCGTCTGGACCGCTTCGTCGAGGGGGGCGGGACCCTCATGGTTACCGGCCAATCGAGTTTCAAGGATGAAGATCTCAATCCCCGTGAGCGTCCAGCCCTGCAAGCTCTCGGAATCGAAGAGGTGATGTGGATTCGCCCGGATATGCGCTCCTCCTATTTCAAGTTCGATGACAAGGCGGGCTTCAGCCGCTTTGAGGACACGGACCTTGTGTATATGGACGGTTTCTACGTCTATGCGCGCTACGCCGAAGGAGCCGAACGACGGTTGCAGCTCGTGCCACCCCACAATTTCGGTCCGCCCGAGCGCTGCTATTACGACCTTGTCGTCGATCACCCCGCTTTTGTCGTCAATCCATATGGTCAGGGCCGTGTCGTCTACGTGCCGTGGCTGCCCGGCACCCTCTTCCACAGGCAGGGATACCCCAACACGGCCTGGTTCTGCGCCGATCTGCTGGAGGGCTTCGCCGGCGTCGAACCGGTCGGGGGCACGCTCTCGCCGCAGGTGGAGGTCACACTTCTGGAGAAGGAGGAGGGGCGGGTCCGGCTGCTCAATCTGGTGAACGCTTCTGGTCACTTCGGCAACTCCTTCTTCGAACCGGTGCCTATGATGGAGATGGAGGTCATTATCGCTCACGTGCGCGAGCCCGTCTCCGTGGTTGGACTGCGCTCGGGTCAAGCGCTCGACTACAGTTGGGAGGACGAGGCTCTCACAGTGCGCGTGCCGCGGCTCGACCTATTCGAAGCGATCGAGATTTTGTCCGGCTAAAGCGTTCCTCCCCCGGAGCGCGGAGGTCTTGTCCGCAAGCAGGTTGCGGACAGGATGTCCGCGTTCCGGGGGAGGCATTTCGTCTTCGGGACAGAGCCGCGATTTTGCCACTGCTGAAAATGGGTTTGTTTCGTTCTGGGAGTTTTTGGCGGGCGCCGGCGCCCGCAGAGGGGCGGCGCCGAAGGCCCGGCGGACGAAAATCTGTTGGTTTCGCAGGACCGGCTCAGATCCGCCCGGAAGCGGACTACGGGCGGAGAAGCGGGGGCTTGTCTGCGCCACTTGTGGCGGGGAGCAGCTGCGGATGGGGTATGGGTCGTCACCGGTCGGCCCTCCTGATGAACACTGTTGAGTCTATTGTAGACAGGTTTTTGAGTGACTTCAACAGAGCGGGTGGGGCAATCTGCATCTGGGGGGTGCGAATACCCATGGGGCAAGGCTCGTCGATGGTTTGCCCCTACTGTGAAGTAGTAACCTGGGGGAGGGTGTGCGTCGCGTCTGCGGAAATGTGACGCACACCCCCTGTGGGAGGGGGCTGGACAGTTCGGTGCTGTTGAAGTATCGTAATCGCAGCTGAATCATACCTGTGAAGCCCCAGGGATGGAGGAGATTGTGGTCAAAGTCTATTCTATGATGGATGTCGCACCGACGGTGAGCGCGTTGCTGGGACTGGAGCCGCCGGCGGCGGCAAAGGGGACGCCGATTCCCGAGATCGTGCAGGACCTGACAGAAATCGAGCGCGTGGCGGTCCTCGCTCCCGATGCCTTCGGGTTGTTCGCCTGGACGCTCTGGCAGCAGCAGATGCCCTATCTTCAGAGCCTCCATCGCGATCGCAGCCTGATCTTGCAGTCGACGATGCCGTCAATTACGCCTGTCAACTTTTCTACGATGGTGACCGGCACCGATCTCGAAGGGCACGGTGTGCGCACGAAGGATCACGATTTTCAGTGCGAAACGCTCTTCGACGTTGTACGTCAGGCAGGGGGGCGCAGCGCCGCGGTCGGGTTCGAAGGTTACACCGGCAGCAAGTTGCTGGCCCGCTATGCCGATATCGACGGCACCACGCAGCCGGGAACTGACGACGATATTGTTGAGAGCGTGCTGCGAATCACGCAGTCCGAGCTGCCCACCTACCTGATCGCGCAGCTCGGCCGGGTGGACGATGTCTTTCACAAATACGGCCCCTCATCGCCCGAGGTCGTGCCGATGCTGCAGGAGACGGACTTGCGTCTGGGGCGGCTTGTGGCCGCATTGAAACCACTGGGCTATGGTGTCATCATCCTGGCGGATCACGGGCAGCACGATATCGTCGACGATCCCACGACGACGCTCAAGGGCGGGCACGGTCAGGATCGCGACGAGGACCGGCTGGTGCCCTGCACGTGGCAGTGAAAGGTGAGGTGTGAAGCGTGAGCCGCCAAGAATCTCCAGAGGTGAGCGCGCCGGACGAACTACAGGTGGCTGAGAACATCTTCCGTGGGGTTGTTGTGGATCCGCACTCCTTGGCTCCCGAACCAGCTCTCTTTGCTGCACAGCTAAGACACGCGATGAGAGGCTGGCGCGCTGCTGCCTACCGGCTAGTATGGCTGGAGCTGCCGATCCGGCGTTCCGTGCTGATTCCCGTTGCCGTCGAGGCGGGTTTTGTCTTTCATCACGCCGAACCGGGTTACGTGATGATGACCTGCGCGCTGGACCCTTATGCCCCGATACCGTTTTACGCAACGCACTTTATCGGTGCGGGAGGCCTTGTCCTCAATGAAGCGCACGAGTTGCTCGTGATCGTCGAGAAGGCGCACCGCCACAATCGACCCAACTACTATAAGCTGCCTGGTGGCGCGCTCCGGCCCCGCGAGCACGTGGCTGATGCTGCCATCCGTGAGGTCCGCGAGGAGACGGGGATCGAGACCAGGTTTGAGGCGCTGACGGGCTTCCGTCACTGGCACGGGTACCGCTTCGGCAAATCCGACATCTATTTCATCTGCCGCCTGAAGCCGCTCTCGCACGAGATCACAATCCAAGAGTCGGAGATCGCAGCCGGTATGTGGATGCCGCTGGATCGCTATCTGGCCGATCCGAATGTGGGGCTCTTCAACAAGCGGATGGTGGAGGCGGCAGCGACCGGCACCGGCTTGGTGTCGGGATGGTTCGAAGGCTATGAGGTCACCCCTGAGACGCATGAGATATTCATCCCCGGAGATTCGACATGAATCACGTTAAAGAGAGCTGGTGGGACTTTCCACTCCGATGGGCGCAACTGACTCTGGTGGAGAACGATCCCGGTACCTTCGACCCGGACTTTTGGCTAGATTACTTCCGCAGAATCGAGGCGCAGGGCGCGTGCCTGAGCGCCGGAGGCTATATTGCCTATTACCCCACCGAGATTCCGCTGCACTACCGGAGCGCCTGGTTGGATGACAGCGACCCTTTTGGTGTGCTGGTCGCCGGATGCCGGGATATGGATATGGCGGTGTTGGCGCGCACCGATCCGCACGCCGTCCACCAGGATGTGTTCGACGCGCACCCAGATTGGATTGCCAGAGATGCGGAGGGCGCGCCCGTGCGCCACTGGTCGATGCCGGACGCCTGGGTGACCTGCGCACTGGGGCCCTATAACTTCGAGTTTATGACGGACGTTCACCGCGAGATCGAGACGCTCTATCGCGTGGATGGGATCTTCAGCAACCGCTGGGCGGGCCATGGGGTCTGCTATTGCGAGCACTGCCACCACAACTTCAGGGCGGCGACCGGGCTTTCCTTGCCCGGCAGCCACGAACCGGACTCGTCTTCGGATGCGGCTCGCCGCGCCTACCGGCTGTGGCGTCAGGATCGCCTGCTGGAGCTCGCCCGCCGTTGGGATGCGGCGCTCCGCGAGATCGAGCCCCACGCCCGCTACATCCCGAACTCCGGCGGCGGGGCTCTTAGCTCGCTCGACATGAAAGTATTGGCCGACATGGTTCCACTGCTCTTCGCTGACCGTCAAGCGCGCCAGGGCATCACGCCGCTGTGGGAGGCGGGGAAGAACGCCAAAGAGTACCGCGCTGCATTTGGCCGCAAGCCCATTGGCGGCATCTTCAGCGTCGGACTGGAGGAGCGCTACCGGTGGAAGGACTCGGTCCAGGCTGCGCCGGAACTGCAGGTATGGGTTGCCGATGTGATTGCCAATGGGATGCGACCCTGGTTCACTAAGTTCGCCGGTCAGATCTGGGATGACCGTTGGCTGACGGTGGTCGAGGAGCTATATACCTGGCATGCGCGCCACGAGCGCTACTGGCGAGACCGGACGCCCCTGGCCCGGGTCGGGGTTGTCTACTCCCAGCAGACGGCGGCGAACTACGGCGGCAAGGATGCGGTCCGGAAGGTGGAGGAGCCCATCCTGGGCGTCTACCAGGCCCTTATCGAGGCGCGCATTCCCTTCGAGATGGTCCACGACAAGCTGATGGATGCCGAGCACCTGGCGGCCTTCAAGACACTGGTATTGCCCAACATCGCGGCGCTTTCTGAGGCACAGTGCAACCAGCTTCGGGCGTTCGTAGCGCGGGGTGGGAGTCTGGTTGCGACCTTCGAGACTTCGCTCTACGACGAGGAGGGACGGCGGCGTGAGACATTTGGTCTCGCCGACCTCTTGGGGGTCGACTTCGACGCTGCTGCAGGTGTGGAGGGCACTCTGGATGCGCCGCTCAAAAATGGCTATCTGTGGTTGGAGCACGACGCCCCGATCTCGTCCGAGCTGTTGATTGGGCTCGAAGACGCACAGCGCATGATCTACGGCGCCCGCCGGGTTCATTTCACGGTCTCGAGCGCTGTCGAGCCGCCCGCGCTCACCCTGGTGCCTCCTTATCCGGATCTGCCGATGGAGGAGGTCTACCCACGCACCCCTCACACCTCGATACCCGGTATCGTATGCCGCCGGCTTGAGCCTGAGCAGGGTGGGGGACGGGTCGTCTACGTGCCGTGGGACCTCGACCGCATCTTCTGGGAGGTCTTGAACCCCGACCATGCAATGCTGATCGCCAATGCGGTCCGCTGGGCCACGGACGAGCCTGATCCGGTCGCGGTCGTGGGTCCGGGCGTGCTCGATGTGGTGGGATGGCGGGGACCCGATGCGATTACCGTGCATCTGGTCAACCTCACAAATCCGATGATGATGCGTGGGGCTATTCGGGATCTGCTGCCGGTTGGGCCTCTGGAGGTGCACGTTCGGATTCCCGAAGGCAAGCGCGTTGCGCGGGTACGCCTGTTGCGCGCCGAGAAGGACGCCGAGACGGCGCTCGCAAACGGGATGCTCACGGTGACGGTGCCCTTGGTCGCCGACCACGAGGTCATTGCAGTGGATCTGGAGGTGTGAGATGGATTTCGATCGGAACGGGTCCTGGTACCATGGCTCCCCATTGGAACTGGACGTGCTCCGGGCCGGGAGCACGATGACTCAATGGCGCGACCTGGCGCGTGTCTTCTCGCACAAGCCTCACGTGGTCTGCATTTCGGATGACCGCAGCATTCAGCACAATGGTACGCTACCCGGTTACTTGTACGAAATCGCGGAACCGGTGGGAGCGGAAGATGTGTACCTCCATCCTGGGACGACGATGGAACCAGGCGACGAATGGATCACCTCGCGTGACCTGCGGTTGCGTCTCATCGGCGAGACGGTGGTTAGACCCGAAGAATATCTCTCGGATGCGGTGATTGCGGCATGGCGAGAGCCACTGAAAACAGAACGAGATAACTAGGAGGTTAGGACGATGAAGCTACGACATTCGATTATGTTAGGCATGATGGGTGGCATCGCCGATCGATTCCACCGCTACCAGCCGAGCGAGAGCCTGGCGGAGCGCCTGGCGCTGGTTAAGCAGGTGCGCGGTGTGGATGGTATCGAGATCGTCTATCCCGGCGATTTCGAGGACGTGCAGGAGACGGTCGCGATGGTGCGCGACAC
>SLDA01000615.1 GCA_007125545.1 Thermoflexales bacterium
ATGACCGGTCCGTTTCAGGGTCTGGGACCGGGACCCATTCGACTTGAGTTGTATGATCCCTGGAAATAGAATCTCAACACCGGAGCGCGCGTGTTCTGACACGCAACGTCCCGTCCGCCGGTCTCCCGGAACGCTCGTTTCTAACACGCAACGTCCCGTCCGCCGGTCTCCCGTCTAGGCTTCAAGGAGAGAGAGGGATAATGACACTCTGTTCTGCTGTGACGTTGGCCTATTTTTCGCCCACCGGGACGACGCGCGCGGTTCTGGAGGCTCTGGCTGAGCCTCTCGCCTCGATCGAGGTGCGGCATATTGACCTGACCCTGCCCGGGGCTGAGACGCAAAAGCTTCCGGAATTGGAGAGCAACCTGGTCTTGCTCGGCGTGCCGGTGTATGCGGGACGCGTACCCGAGACGGCGGTGCGCCGTCTCAGACGTCTATCAGGCCACGGGGCGCCCGCCGTCCTTGTGGTCGTCTACGGTAACCGGGCCTTCGAGGACGCGCTTGTGGAGCTGTCGGACATCGCGCGGGAGCGCGGTTTCGTTCCGATCGCCGGCGCTGCCTTCATCGGCGAGCACTCCTACTCGACCCCCGCCACGCTGATTGCTGCCGGTCGGCCCGACGTGGCGGATCTGGCCCGCGCACGGGTCTTGGGGCAGACGGTCCGCGACAGGTTGGCCGAGGTGGCTGACCTGGCCTCTATGCAGCCACTCCAACTGCCCGGCAACCGCCCCTACCGGCAGGGAATGTCTCCCTCAGAGGTGGCGCCCGAGACCGATAGGGGGTTGTGTACCCTCTGCGAAGCGTGCGCACGGGTCTGTCCTGTGGCAGCCATCACGGTCGGTGATAGGGTCTTGACCGATGGTGCCGCTTGCATCCTCTGCTGTGCATGCGTCAAGGCGTGCCCGACCGGCGCTCGCACGATGGCGGATCCCGGTGTTCGCCACACCGCCCACTGGCTCGCGACAGAACACGGCGCGCGGAAGGAAGCAGAGATCTTCATAAGTGAGGTGAGAGGTTAGATATGTTGAACACCTGGATTGATCACGCGCGGGCGCTCCGCGAAACGCTGCTTCGCGACCCCTACCGACCGCTCTATCACTACGTTGCCCCTGAGGGTATCTGCGCGCCCTTCGATCCGAACGGCGCCATTTTCTGGAACGGTCGCTACCATCTCATGACGATCGTTCAAACGCGGTCGGAGGAGGGCGGCGTCCGCCACTTCTGGGCGCACGCTTCCAGCGCCGACCTCGTTCATTGGCGCCAGCACCCGCTCGCCTTGGCTCCCGGCGGTGTCGATGAAGGCATCTTCAGTGGCGGGGCCTCTCTGGATCCGCACGGCACACCCACGATCACCTATTGGGGGCTCGGCGAGCGCTCCGGCATCTGCCTGGCGACCAGCACCGATCCCGACCTGGATACATGGGAGAAGAGCCCGGCGAATCCGATCATCCACCAGACGTCTTCGGGCCTTCGCGTAGATGAGGAGGGACGGGTGATGGGCGCCGCCGATCCCTCAGCCATCTGGGTGCACGAGGGGCGCGCTTTCCTGCTCACCGGTAACCTGCTGGTCCTGCGCGAGTATGGGCTGAAGCTGGATCAGGATCGGCACAAAGGCGATACGGCCTATCTTTTTGTCTCCGACGACCTCATCCACTGGGAGTATCTGCACCCCTTCTACACCTCCAATCGCGCCTGGACCCGCGACGACGAGGACTGCATGTGTCCCGACTTCTTCCCCCTGGGCGACCGGCATATGCTGCTCTTCATCAGCCACAATCTAGGTTGCCAGTACTATCTGGGTCGCTACGAGGACAATCGCTTCTATCCGGAGACCCACGGACGGATGACCTGGGTTGATAACGCTTTCTTCGCGCCTGAGAGCCTGCTCGATGATAGGGGCCGGCGGATTATGTGGGCTTGGATCTTTGATGGGCGCGATCCCGAGACGCGCGACGCTAGCGGCTGGTCGGGCACGTTGAGCCTGCCCCGTGTGCTCTGGCTCGGCGAGGACGGCACGCTGCGGATGGCGCCACCCGAGGAGCTGGCGAGTCTGCGCACCGATCTGCGGTCGTTCGACGATCTTCGGGTAGCGGACGGCGCTGACCTGCCGCTCCTCGGCGTGCAGGGTACCAGCCTGGAGCTCGAGATCGAGATTCTACCAGGCGATGCCGCGCGGGTGGGCGTAGAAGTCTGTCGCGCTGACGGTGGCGAGGAAACAACCGCGATTTTCTATGATGCCCGCGAGCAGACCTTGAAGGTGGATACGACGCGGTCGAGTCTGGGAGAGGGGCCGAAGTCGGTGGAGGCGGCGCCCTTCGTGCTAGCCGCGGGCGAATCGCTGCGGTTGCGCGTTTTCGTCGATCGCTCGGTGGTTGAAGTCTTCGCGAATGACCGCCAGGCCGTGATGCGCCGGATCTACCCGACGCGCCCCGACAGCACCGGTGTGCGCCTCTTCAGCCGCGGCGGCGACGCCATCATGGGGCGTGTGAACGCCTGGACTATGGCGCCTGCTAACCCGTGGTGACCCGATCCTTGGTTCCAGCGCTGCTTCAGGCAGCGCCCACTGCTTCAGGCAGCGCCCGCTACCCCAAGTAGCGCCCGCTACCTGGCGTAGCGCTGGACCTTCTTGAGCAACTCCTTCGGTTCGATTGGTTTGGAAACGAACTCGCGAATTGATAGGTGCTGGTCGGTTGGGAAGCGTTCCGCGTAATCTGAATTCGTGATGGAAGACACCATCAGAATCGGCGTTCGGCTCAGGTCGGGGTCATCAGCGATCTCCTGAGTGGTGTAGTACCCATCCAGTGGATTTGCCATCATAACATCCATGAGAACCAGATCGGGTTTGTTGGCGCGCATCTGTGCAAGCCCTTCTTCTCCAGTACCGGCTTCGACAACCTCATAGCCGGCGCTTTCAAGTACGAGGCGGGTGGCGAGTACCAGATCAGGGTCATCATCGACAATAAGGATCGTTTTGGCCATGCATGTCCTCCGTTCGCGATCGGTGAGGCGAAAGTTCTGCCTCTATTATGGCACGAGCGTACCCAAATGCCAGCGACGTTAGGTCCATCACTTCTGCTCTTTCCGGCCCTGGGCGTGCCCCGACTAGGGCATCGCCTCGCCCATGTAGGTAAACGTTATGCTGCTCCGGACGGTAAAGCCTCCCCGTCAAGGGCGCGTGGTAGGAGCACGGTGAAGGTTGTGCCCCGGCCTTCCGCGCTATCGACCCTGATGCTCCCGCCGTAGCGCGTCAGGATATCCTTGGTAATGACAAGCCCGAGGCCCGTTCCTTGTTGCACTTGGGCCCGCGCGTTGGGTGCACGATAGAACTCTTCGAAGAGGTGGGGTAACGCTTCTTCAGGTATGCCGATTCCCGAGTCGCGCACCTCCGCCCGGATCCTCGACTCCTCGCCGGCAAGCGTGACCGTGACGGTGCCGCCCTCGGGTGTATACTTCACAGCGTTGGAGATCAGATTCGTCATCGCGCGATCGATTTCCTCTCTATTTGCCAACACATTCAGACATGTGTCCGGCCTGTCGATCCGAAACGTAATCTGCTTCTCCTCCGCCGAAACGCGATACCGTTCGGCGACGTC
>SLDA01000320.1 GCA_007125545.1 Thermoflexales bacterium
ACCTGAGCCAGCGGTGCCCTCCTCCAACGCTTGCCGCACCCGTACTTCGAACTGCTCGGGTGGCAGGAGCTCGATTTCGGATGCTTCGATATTGCCGAAGAGCACCATATCCGCACCCACCTCCTTCCGCAGCTCTGCGAGCGTCATATCGCCCTGGGGCGGCGGCTCGATCGGGTCGAGTCCGTCAGCGCCCAAGGCCGCTATATGCGGCAAGATACGGCGCAGACGCCCATGGGAGTGGATCCGCGCAAATCCGCCGTGAGCCTGGATGGCCTCCACGATGGGCCGCATTGTGCGAGCCGCATAGTCGGGGTAGAGGCGAGGCGGCAGCAGCGGTTCCGACGCATACTCGGAGCCCACGACTCGCCAGAGGTGGCCCGGAAAAGCGCGCGCGACAGTTTCGACGACGGGCTGGATATGTCGCGCCGCCTGATCAAGCAGCCGGTGGAAGAGGGCCGGTTCCGTCACAGCCAACACAGCATAGTCGGCAAGCGCAAAGAGGGAGGCCACGTGGCACAAAGGATCGCCGGTGTCCACCATAACAATGCCGGCATCACCCAGGCGCGCCTCCTCGGCCTGCATCTCGTCCACACCCACCTCAACCGCGAAGGCTTCATCAGGCAGCTGCAAGTAGGCCTCAGCATCCAGAGCATCCTTGAGCAGGTGCTCAAGAGCCCATACCGTCGCAACGTCACGGTCGCGGCGCTCAATGGAGGTCAGCGTACGGCCTCCTACCGTCAGCGTCGTGCGCGTGTACCTGCTGGTCGGGGTGTCCCAAGTCTCGATACACCGGAAGTCGTCCATGCAGTTCTCGGGCGCAGGGCGCCGCGTCGGGCCCATCATACGGATGAGGTCTGTCTCCTCCTCCGCCAACTTGATGAGCTCACGCCATCCGGGTCCACTGTGAACGCTGAAGGGGTCGGGATCATCCGGGTCGAGCTTCCAACCGCCGATCTCGTAGAAGCTGACCGGGGGACGGTCGACCGGCTCGCCACGCAAAGTCCGCATAAGCCGTTCTCGTCGAGTTAACATAGTTGTGTTGTATACCAGAAGCGTAGCAGGGTCAAGTGATAAAGGGGAGTAAGAGACCCTACGAAGAGTCCGGAGATGGGTGGGGTTGTCAACACGACTTGGGACGCCGGTTCACAAATGGGCTGCAGGGAGGGCACGGAGGGGGCCGCAGGCAAGATACCGGCCGGCCAAGTGAGTCCTATCGATTTTACTCGCTTAGCCCCTCAGAGCCTGCTTCTACCAACTGCCGGCGGCTTTGGAGAAACCCGCGTACGCCTTGCCCAAAATAGATGACCCCGCCCACGAAGCCGACAGAGGCAGTCACGGCCCACACGGCAAGTGTCCAGGCCGCGGTCATCGAGGGCGCAACAGCGGAGGGCGCCAGGAGCATCTGCGCAAGCCAGTCGCGGGCACCCAGGCCGCCGACCGAGATCGGCAGCAACAGAGTGAGGGAGAAGAGCGGCACGACAACGAAGTAAAAGCTCAGATCGAGATCGATACCGACCGCACGCGCGCCCAGCCAGTAGACGGTGATGTTGATAAGATTGAAAAGCGTCGAGAGCGCGAGCGCGGCCCAGAGCGCACGGGGCCCGCTACCGGTGACAGCAGCGTAGATCTGAGCCAACTTGCCGGAGCCGGCGAGGGATAGGCTTCCGGGCAATCGCACGGTGATGCGGCGCAACAGGGCACCCTGCAGGAGCACGGCGCCCATACCCAACCCCACTACCGCGATCACGGCAAAGAGCCAGGCAACGGCAGGCGGCAAGCCGCGCGCAAAGGGCAAGACCACCAGGCCCAGCGCCAACAGCGAGAGAATACCCGTCAGGCGGTCGACCAGCACTGTGCCCAGAGCGGCGGTCCTCACACCGGGCCCCGGAACGGGGCCCGGTGTGAGGGAGGCTGCTCTGGGTATGCGCCCGAGCTCGAGTACGCGGACCACATCCCCGCCGAAGCCGGAGGGCAGAAAGGTGTTAAAGAAGCCACCTACCAGGTAAAGCGTGAGTAGCTGTCGAAACGGTGGATGCAGCTCAAGTCCCTGAAGCAGCGCGCGCCAGCGAAAGGCGCGGACGACATCGCCGATCAGGAAGAGGGCAAACGCCAACACGAGCAACCCGATCCTCGCCTGGCGCAGCGCGAGGAGCACTCCCTCTCCCCCGACGCGGCGGAAGAGGATGGCCAGGGCAACGAGGCTCAAGGCGACGCGTGCCAGGTTTCCAAGGATCTTGCGTGTTCGTGATGTCAAGGCGTGCAGTATGGATCGTAACGGAAAGAAGCGAGCTCGATCACAAGAGGCGTGACCTCGTATGAGCCCCCGATTAGCCCAATGCGATCACGGGGCATACCGCCGATGTTGGCGGTAGCCAGAAGCTCACCATTCACGATGAAGTCGGCGTGGCCTCCCCTTACATGCACACGAAGTGTCTTGAAAACATCGGCGGGGCCACCATGCTGCGCATCGGACCAGTTCCCGTATATCTCATGTCCGGGCCACCGGTAGATGGGCCATTCGATATTTCCGGGGAGATTGGGGTTCCGGTTGCCGGGATAACGATAATCATGGAAGCCAATGATCCCGAGATTTCCCTGGGAGTTGATCTGGAAGGTGTAGATCTCAGAAAGGGCCTCATCGGCGCCGAAGACGATGCCCCAATGGGCAAGATGAGGCGCCACCAAAGGATCCCCAGGATAGCGAGCCCAAGTCCTGGGGATACGACCTGTCACCTCGATGCAATAGCTATCGGGGATCGGATAGGAGCTCGCCGGCAGCGGCGCGACTTCGGCCGGCCACACTTTCCAGCTGTCGACATCACCCCCGCCATGCCACGTCAAGGGTACCCGAATCTGGTAAGTGCCGTTATGATAGAGCATCTCGGCGACGTCCTCCCATCGGGCGTAGGGAACACCCCAAAGGTTTGTGTAGACGTTGTAGCGTTGCGCCCAGCCCACGTACCAGCCACTGCTCGGGTCTGTGAAGTCATCGAAGAATATGGGCAGCGGGGTGGGCGTGGGATCGATCCGGACCAGCGGCAGGTAGACCTCGCTGCGGTAGCGGGCCTCGATCCTAAGACTATCGATCAGAGGTCCTTGAACACCGCCGTCATCACTATAGAAACGAAGGAAGACCCACACGGACTCGCCGCCTTCCAACGTTCCGATCGATTTCGTGACCGTCTGCCATTCGGTTGCCGAGTCCGGGACCGGGGTCCAGTCTGTGGGGCTTTCGCCATCAGTGGAAAGCGATAGGTGAAGCAAGTCATTGGGAAGGCTTGCGTTAAGCACCTGAGCCGTCAGTCGGACGTCGATGGCCTCTCGGGTCAGGACGAAGGGCCCAGCAATCGCGATCGTTTCTATCCGACCAGGATAGCTGCCCGTCGACCACTCCTGAAGTGCTCCCAACTCGCCGCCGCCTGCCGCCCAAAGCCCGTTGCCGGGCGTCCCCTCCCATGTATAGGAGACGACGCCCCACTCATAACCGGTGTCGCTCTCATCCGTGAGCGTCCAGACCGGTGAAGCCGTCGTGAAGGTGTCAGAAAAGACAGTCGTCCATTCCTGCTGTGCCGTACGACGCAG
>SLDA01000614.1 GCA_007125545.1 Thermoflexales bacterium
GCGCACTATGAGCAAAGAACAGGCCGACATCGCCGCCCTGACGCTGGAACTGATGCACCCGATGAGCCGTCGCTTCCCTGGCATTCTGCTGGACCAGACTCGCCAGGTCCCACGGGATTGGCCGCTCAGTCAGATTTCGGTACCTACCTATGTCGTTCATACCCGCGACGATACGCTCGTTCCTTTTTCCCACGGCGAACACAGCGCTATGATGATTCCCGATGCTGAACTCCTAACGCTTGAAACCGGTGGCCATCTCCTTCTCGGCCACACAGCAGAAATCCGCCGTAGTTTGGGGGCTTTCCTGGAGCTAGCGGGAGTCCGCTAGAAAGGCAAGAACGAACGGAACGACGCGTTGCGATGGGCGGTTGGTGCTCTACATGTCCATTTGAGTAAAGGAGAGAAAACATGGCGACGATTGTCCACGAGGGGATCAAGCTGGCCTATGTTGACCAGGGCGCGGGCACACCAGCCTTCGTGTTCGTACACGGCTGGATGTGCAACCGGTCCTTTTTCGCCCCGCAGGCCGCGCATTTCGCCCGGCGGCACCGGGTCGTGTCCGTCGACCTGCGCGGGCACGGTGAAAGTGACAAGCCTCAAGGTCCATATCCCATCGCCGCCTACGCCGACGATATTGCGTACATCATCGACCACCTCGATCTCGCCAAGGCGGTGGTAGTGGGTCAAAGTATGGGGGGTGCCATTGTCTTGCAGTTGGCCGCCGCATATCCGGATCATCTCGCGGCCATAGTTATGGTGGATCCGGTACTCTCCTTTACGCCTGAAGAGCGAGCGGGGGTCGAGGCGCTGATGTCGGCCATCGAGGCCGGCAACCAGGAGGCCCGCCGGCAGTTCATCGAGGGCATGTTCCTGCCCACCTCAGACCCGAAGCTGGTGGAGGAGGTATTGGCGGTGATGATGGCTGCGCCGAGCCATGTCGCCGCCGGCGCCCTGCGCGGGCTTATGGAGTTTGACGGCCTCTCCGTAGCAGCGCAGTGCCGGGTCCCGGCGCTGTACCTGGCGACCACGCCAACCAGCCATCCACCGCACCTCATGTCGCAGTGGCTGCCGACCGTTGTCAATGGCTGGACTGTCGGCGCGGGCCACTTCAGCCAGCTCGAGGTACCCGACCAGGTGAACTCAATGATCGAGGGCTTCCTCCGCCATCACGTCTGAAGCTGGTGAGGCAGGGGAGGCAGTAGGGATCACGATAAGCGGCTTGTCGGAGACATAGAGCGGCTGCTATCGTGCGGGATCAGGCATGCTATACTGGCGGTTGGAGACTTGCGTCTGGAGGCTCCCCCGCAGAGACACCGAGAACATTGCATACACGGAAAGGACAACCACCATGAAGATCGGACTGTACAGCATTTCCTACCTGGGGATTTGGTACGATGGCCCGGCCCTGAACTTCGAGGAGCTCGTCAAACGGGCGAAGGCAGTTGGCTATGACGGGATCGAGCTCGACGGCAAACGCCCGATGGGCAACCCGATGGACCTCGATCAGCGCAAGCGCGACCAGATGCGCGAGGTTCTCGAGCGCGAGGGGATGGAGATCCCGTGCGTCGCCGCGAACAACGACTTCTCGAGTCCCATTCCCGAGCACCGCGAAAGTCAGTTGTTGATGGTGCGCGAGCAGGCGCGCCTCGCAGCCGACCTGGGCGCCAAGGTGGTGCGGCTCTTCGCTGCCTGGCCCGGCGTCGTGATGCGCGATGGGATCGCCACCTACGACTTGGTGCGCGGCTACTACTCCTTCGAGCGCCAGTTCCCATTCGCGACGCGTCTCGAGCGCTGGAACTTCGTGAAGGACTGTCTGAAGGAGGCAGCGGCCTTCGGCGAGGAGTTCGGTGTCGTGATGGCGCTGCAGAATCACGCGCCGCTGATCCGTCACTGGAAGGACTGCTACGACCTCGTGAAAGAGGTCGACTCGCCGTGGCTCAAGGTCTGCCTCGACCTGCCGATTATGACCCGTCTCGACAAGGAGTGGGTGGAGCGTGCTGTGAGGACCGTCGGCGACCTGCAGGTCCACACCCACTACGGCGGCGAGTTCCGCCGGGATGACGAGGGCCAGGTGGTGTTCAAGGACTGGAGCTTCGGTCGCCCCGTGCCCGACTACGCGCACTTCATCGATCTGATGCGGGAAATCGGCTTCGACGACTGGTTCTGCTTCGAACTCTGCCACCCGCTCCTCGACGAGATGCACCAGCCGCTGGGCATCGACTACGTCCACGAGCAGGTCGAGCTGGCCCAGGAGTACATGCGCGCGCTCATCGACCGATAGTCCGGCCACGCAAGCAAGGCTGCTTGCGCTACGCAAGATCTCCGCAACTTGTAGCGCAACCAGCCCTGGTTGCGAGGCGCTGCCGGACACGGTATCGCCACTCTGCGTAGTGCCGGCGTTGAGACGGGCCACGCAAACAGCCCGGATGGCGACAATAGTGACCTGTGCTAGATTACATAATGAGAATCGGCACCTATACAACACAGTACCCTGGCGGCTTCCTCACAAAGACGGTGAATGCGACATGGACCGACTCGCCTACAAGCTTTACTACGAACGCCGCATGCCGCACTTTCAGCCGGCAGGCGCCACCCTTTTCATTACCTTCCGCCTTGCCGGCTCTCTCCCAAAGTCGGTGATGAACGCCCTCCGCATCTATGCCCATCACCAGGAGCAGGCCATCGCCCGCATTCCGGATCCCGTAGAACGGACGCGGCTTCTCGACGAGAGTCAGCGCCGAATCTTCGGACGCTGGGATCGCGCCTTGGACACTGTGAAACAGGGTCCTTTCTGGCTGCGCCAACCCGAGATCGCCGAACTGGTTGCCGGCGCGATTCACGCCAGAGACGGAGAGCACCTCGACCTCCTGGCTTACTGCCTGATGGCCAATCACGTTCATCTTGTTTGTACGCCTCTGCGGGATGAGAAAGGGCAACCGCTTTCCCTGTCGAAGATGATGCAATCGCTCAAAGGATATACAGCTCAGGAGGCAAACAAGCTCCTCGAGCGCAAGGGCGCCTTCTGGCAGCACGAAAGCTTTGATCATTGGGTGCGGGATGAGGACGAACTCAATCGCGTTGTGTGGTACACACGCAACAACCCGGTCCGAGCCGGTTTGATCGACGACGAAACAAAGTGGCCGTGGACCTACGTTCGCGAACCGCTATTTTCGTAAAGGCGGTATCGCCGCTCTGCGCAGACCCTGTGTCGACACAAACCTCGCAAGCAAAGCTGCTTGCGCTACGCAAGAACGCCGCAACTTGTAGCGCAACCAGCCCTGGTTGCGAGGCGCTGCTGGAGACGGTATCGCCGCTCTGCGTAGTGCCGGCATTGAGACGGGCCACGCAAGCAGCCCGGATGGCGACAATAGTGACCTGTGCTAGATTACATAATGAGAATCGGCACTCATACAACACAGTATCCTGGCGGCTTCCTCACAAAGACGGTGAATGCGACATGGACCGACTTGCCTACAAGCTTTACTACGAACGCCGCATGCCGCACTTTCAGCCGGCAGGCGCCACCCTTTTCATTACCTTCCGCCTTGCCGGCTCTCTCCCAAAGTCGGTGATGAAC
>SLDA01000334.1 GCA_007125545.1 Thermoflexales bacterium
AATATAGTAGAATCTGCCAAAGACGATGAACGGGAGGAGTAGGTGGACCCCGGAGTCGGGGTAGCACTGCTGCGGTAGGATCGGGCACGGTTCCGGTCCGGCAGAGAAGAGGGTCACCGGCTGCAAGCCCTCGCAGCACCCACCACCGAAGGTCGCCCGGGAGTTGGGCGGTTGACGTCTCAGGCTTGACTTGAGACCAGGTCGCTACGGGTTCGCCCGTTATCGCGAGCATCGTTAGCCGTGAACGGCTGAGGATGGCTGAGTGCACCGGCGCGCGCCGGTGAATCAGGGTGGTACCGCGGAGCTCAATCCGTCCCTGGGAATATCCCAGGAGCATGGATTGAGCTTTTTTGGTGTTCGGGCCAGTCCTTATCTGGGGAAACTTGTGGCGAATGCTGCGAAGTGTGAGACGAGATGGGTGAGACAAGATGGAAATGAGGTGCTGATTATGAAGGAACTGTCGAAAACGTACAATCCGGAGGAGCACGAGGAACAGCTCTATACCTGGTGGGAGCAGCAGGGGTACTTCAAACCCGAGACGCTGGTGGCATTGGGGTTGGCAAGCCGCGAGGGGACCCGTTTCTGTATCACGATGCCGCCGCCCAATGTTACCGGCATCCTTCACCTGGGCCATGCGATCACCGCCGCGGTCGAGGATCTGGCGACGCGCTACTATCGCATGCAGGGCTACGAAACCCTCTATTTACCCGGGTCGGATCACGCCGGCATCGCGACGCAGAACGTCGTGGAGCGCGAGTTGGCTGAAGAAGGGTTGACGCGTCACGACCTGGGTCGCGAAGCGTTCATCGAACGCGCCTGGGCGTGGAAAGAGGTGACGCACGCCCGGATCACGGCCCAGCACCGTAAGCTGGGTATCTCGTGTGACTGGGATCGTGAGCGGTTCACGCTCGACGAGCAGTTGAGTCACGCCGTGCGCGTGGCCTTCGTGACGCTGTTCAACGAGGGGCTGATCTACCGCGGACCGTATATGGTGAATTGGTGCCCGCGTTGCGAGTCGGCGATCTCCGACCTGGAGGTGGAGCCGCACGAGCATGACAGTCACCTGTGGCACATTCGCTACCCGATCGTGAACGAGGACTGGGGCGGTCCTCAGGCTCCCTGGGGTAGCGGCGAATGGTCGGCAGGCGCTACGGCGTATATCCGGATGGCGACGACGCGTCCCGAGACGATCCTGGGCGATACCGCGGTCGCCGTCAATCCCGAGGACGGACGCTGGGCCGATTTCGTGGGCAAGACTGCGATGCTCCCGGCGATGGAGCGCGCCATCCCTATCCTGGCGGATGCGGCGGTGCGGCCCGAGTTCGGCACCGGTGCGGTCAAGGTGACGCCCGGACACGATCCGACGGACTACGAGATCGGTATGCGTCACAATCTCGATCAGGTCAACGTCCTGACCGAGAGGGGTATGATGAACGCCGAGGCCGGTCCCTACGAAGGATTGGATCGCTTCGAAGCACGCGCGGCGATCGTGGCGGACTTTGAGAAGGAGGGCTTGCTGGTGAAGGTGGAGGACTACCACCACACCGTGGGCCATTGCCAGCGCTGCGACACAGTGGTGGAGCCTCTGATCAGCACCCAGTGGTTCGTGCGCACCAAACCGCTGGCGGAGAAGGCGATCAAGGTCGTCGAGACCGGTGAGATGCGGATCATACCGGAGCGCTTCGAGAAGGTCTACTTCCATTGGATGGAGAACATCCGTGACTGGTGCATCAGCCGTCAGCTCTGGTGGGGACACCGCATCCCGGTTTGGTATTGCGACGCTTGCGACCACGTCTGGAGCGCTATCGAGGATCCGGAGGCGTGCGACAAGTGCGGCAGCCACGAGATCCGCCAGGACGAGGACGTGCTCGATACCTGGTTCTCGTCGGGCCTCTGGCCCTTCTCGACGCTGGGCTGGCCTGACACTGAGGCACCTGACTTCCAGCGTTATTTCCCCAACGATCTTCGGGAAACCGGCTACGACATTCTCTTCTTCTGGGTGGCACGTGAGACGATGCTGTCTCTGGCTCTGTTGGGCAAGGCGCCTTACGCTACGGTCTATCTGCACGGTTTGATCCGCAACGATCGAGGTGAGAAGGTCAGCAAATCGATGCCCGATGCCTGGAAATATGACCCGCTCTATATCATTGCGGAGTACGGGACAGACGCTCTGCGCTATACCCTGACCACATCCTCCAGCCCGGGAAACGACATGAACCTCGACTCGCGGCGGTTGGAGGGCGCGCGGAACTTCGGGAACAAGATCTGGCAGGCGACGCGTTTCATTCTGATGAACTTGGATGGACCGCCGGCCCCGGTGGGGGAGCTGGCGCGGGAGCAGCTGACCCTACCGGACCGCTGGATCCTGAGCCGCATCGCGCAGTTGACCGCCGAGGCCACGCGCTTGATCGATGGCTACCAGTACGGCGAGGCAGGTCGCCAGATTCGGGACTTCCTCTGGGACGAGTTTTGCGACTGGTACATCGAGGCCACGAAGGTGCGCCTGTATGGAGACGAGGCCGACCGCGCCGTGCCGCGCACGGTGCTGGTGACGGTGTTGGAGCAAGCGATGCGCTTGTTGCATCCCTTTATGCCCTATGTCACCGAAGTGATATGGCAGGCACTGCCTGAGAGCGCCAAGCCGGGTGAAGCGCTCATCGTCGCTCCATGGCCTGTGGCGAATCCGGCCTGGGTCGATGGTGCCGCGGAAGCCCATATGGCGACGTTGATGGCGTTGATCCGTGAGATCCGGATGGTGAGGTCGGAGTACAATGTGGAGGCCGGAAGACGGATTGCGGCGACCCTGGTCGCGGGCAACTTGACCCCGGTGTATGAGGCGAATCGCGGTATCCTGAGCTTCCTGGCGCGGCTGGACGACGAGGAGCTATCGGTGGTGTCCGACTCCGAACCGTTGGCGCAGTCGGCCTCGGTCGTGGTAGGGGATCTTGTGGCCTATCTTCCGCTCACGGGAATGGTCGATCTAGACGCGGAGCGGGCGCGACTGGCGAAGGAGTTGGAAGCCTTGACGCGGCGCATTGTGGATAGCGAAGGCCGCCTCTCGGGTCCCTTTGGAGAGCGAGCACCGGCGCATATCGTCGATCGTGAGCGGGAGAAGCTGGTGGATATGAAGGCCGAGGCCGAACAGGTCCGCGAGCAGATCACCCGCCTCTCGTAATCGCAATCCCCAAGGAATGCAATGAT
The DNA here is from genome assembly GCA_007125545.1 of Thermoflexales bacterium. Classification (GTDB taxonomy): domain Bacteria; phylum Chloroflexota; class Anaerolineae; order B4-G1; family SLSP01; genus PWVB01. The sequence continues at coordinate 3,202 of SLDA01000334.1, forward strand.
TCATTGCATTCCTTGGGGCTTTTTCCTACCCTTCTTATACCGGTTTTCGCCATTTATTGTATAATGGCGGGGACGCCCCTGCCGGGTGGGATGCCGCATGCAGTCTGCGACCACCTTCTAGATGGTCATACGCCTACGAGCAAGGCCCACGTGCGATACTCTAACCCCTGCCGGGCGGGCCTGAGTGCGAGAAAGGACCACTATGCCGAAAACCTATGTTGCCGTTGATCTGGAGACCACCGGCCTCGACTCCATGCGCGATGCGATTATCGAAATCGGAGCGGTGAGATTCGATCAAGATCGGATACTGGAGCGGTTTTCGACGTTCGTCAATCCCGGTCGCAAGATACCCCCGTTTATCACCGAACTCACCGG
>SLDA01000378.1 GCA_007125545.1 Thermoflexales bacterium
ATCATCCTGGACGACTACCTGGAGATCCGTCCCGAACAGCGTGCCACGTTGGCGGCGTACATCGGCGCGGGACGGCTACAGATCGGCCCCTGGCACATCCTACCGGACGAGTTCCTCGTCTCCCCTGAGTCGACGATCCGCAACCTCCTGGTCGGGGCCGCGACGTGCGCCCAGTGGGGCAAGCGTGTGGACGTGGGTAACATTCCCGATCCCTTCGGGCACATCAGCCAGATGCCCCAGATCCTCCGCGGCTTCGACATCGACGCGATGACCTTCTGGCGCGGGGTTAGCGGGGTGCAGAACGAGTTCCGCTGGGCGGCGCCCGACGGCACCGATATCCTGGTCATTCACCAACAGCACGGCTACGGCAACGCCGCGGACATGCCCAACGATCCGGACATGTTCGTCGGGCGTACGAAGCATATCGTGGAGCAACTCACCCCCACAGCAACGACACCCCACCTGTTGGCGATGAACGGCTCCGACCACCTGGAACCGCAACCCGAGCTGCCCCGGCTGCTGGAGAACGCCGATGCGGCGCTTCCCAATGTCGAGATCCGCCACGGAACGCTGCCCCAGTTTGTCGCCGCCGTGCGTGCAGCCGCGCCCGAGCTGGAGACGCACAGCGGTGAGATGCGCGATCCGGCCAAAGCCCCGCTGCTTCCCGGCGTCCTATCGGCCCGCATGTGGATCAAGCAGCGCAACCACGCATCGGAGACCCTGCTGACCCACTGGGCTGAGCCTGCCTCGGCCTTGGCGGAGTTGGCCCAGGCACCGCTGGCGCTGACGGGCCAGTCGGCGCTGGTCAAGCGGGCCTGGCGCTATCTGCTGGAGAACCACCCCCACGACTCGATCTGCGGATGCAGCATCGACCAGGTGCACCGCGAGATGGCCATCCGCTTCGACTGGGTCGATCAGATCGGCGAGGAGCTCACGGCGCGCAGCTTGCAGGCCCTTGCGGACGTCGTCGATGCGCCTGACGGCCCGGCGGTGGTCGTCTTCAACCCCACCACGCAGCCGCGCACCGACGTCGTCGACACCCGGATACCGATCCCAGAGGATGCAGTTGCGGTGATGCTTGAAAGCTCCGACGGGCAGACCCTCATCCCGCGCCTAAACGCGCGCAAGCGTGAGGTGCTCTGGGACTTCGAGGTGCCGGCCGAGCAGATGAAGGAGATGATCGGTTATTTGAGCGGTAACAGACTTATGAGCGACGACCTCCACGAGATCCACACGGCCCTGACCGACGGCACGCTCAATCTGGAGATCAAGGTCGGCCAAGGGGAAGCACCGGACCCTGCAGGGCTCCAGCGCGGACGCGACGAGCTCTATGCCTTGATAGATAGCGACGAGGTGAGGATGGTGCACGTGGTGGTCCATCGTGGCGATCTCGCCGATTGCACCTTCACCGCAGAGGCCGTCCCCGGGCTGGGCTACCGCAGCTACCGGATTGTTCCGACAGACGCCGTGGCTCCGGACGACCCATCAGGCGACGGTCGTACCATCGAGAACGACCACGTGCGCGTGGAGGTCGGCGAAGACGGGACTTTCAGCCTGATGGATAAGGCGACGGGCACCCTCTATGAGGGTCTCAACCGCTTTGTCGATGTCGGCGACCGCGGCGACGAGTACAACTTCTGTCCGGTGGAGAGTGACGTGACGGTCGCTGCTCCTATAGCGCCGCCGGAGGTCAGACGGATCGCCAACGGCTCCATTCGCCAGACACTGGAGGTCGCGCAGGTCTACCGAATCCCGGTAGGTCTGGGCGAGACGCGGCTCGAGCGCAGTACGGAGACCGTCGACCTGCCCGTGACCAGCCGCATTTCCCTCATTTCCGGCGTGCCGCGCGTCGAGATTGAGACGACGGTGGACAATGCCGCGACCGATCACAGGCTGCGCGCACACTTTCCGGTCCCGGTGCGCGTCGACACCTTCGATGCCGAGGGCCATATGGACGTGATCACCCGGGATCTCGACCTGCCCACCGAGACCGACGACTGGGTCGAGCAGCCGATCGGTACCCATCCGCAGCGCACCTGGTCCGATGTCAGCGATGGCGAGGCCGGTCTGTTGCTGGCCAACCGCGGACTGCCGGAAGTGGAGGTGCTGCGCACGGAGACGGGTTCCGAGCTGGCGCTGACGCTGCTCCGGTGCGTCGGCTGGCTCTCCCGAGGTGACCTTGCCGTGCGGCAGGGGCACGCCGGACCCGGCCTGCCCACACCGGAGGCGCAGTGCCAGGGCAGCCACACGTTCCACTACGCGTTGGTGCCTCACCGTGGCAACTGGTCGCAGGCCTACGCCCAAGCACACGCCTTCAGTGCGCCCTTCCGCGCTGCCATCACCGGCGCCCACGCGGGCACACTGCCGCCGACGGTCAGTTTCATCGAGGTAGCACCGGCTGCGCTGGTCGTCAGCGCGGTGAAGGAGGCCGAGGACGGCGAGGGACTCATCGTAAGACTGTGGAACATCCAGGCAGAAGCCTGCCAGGCCACCATTCGTTTCTGGCATCCTCCGGCGACGGTTATGCGCTGCAATCTTGCCGAGCGGGTGCTTGAGACGCTGGCGGTCACCGAGGACGACACCGTCGGCGTTAGCGTGGGCGGTCGCGAGATTGTGACGCTGCGCGTGCAGATCGGCGGCGGAGAGGACGGACGTCGACTGTAGGGTCGTGAGGTGTGCTGTTATGGGTGCTGACCGGGCTGCCAGGTAATCGGAATGGGGAGGGCGCTTGCGCCCTCCCCATTTGTGAGCCCTTCGATCTCCAGCCGCGATCAGCGCTTGCGCATCAACGGTAGGAAGACACGGGTGGGGCCACGGAACATCGCAGTCACAACCGTATCGTCAAGGATGGTGAGGACGAGTTGTTCGTTCGTAGCGGTTACGTCGCCGCTCCAGCCTATGAACGTCCAGCCGGCGTCGGCGGTGGCGGTGAGGATGACGATGTCGCCGTAGCGGTATTCGGCTCGGTCGGGTTCGACCGCTACCGTGCCTTCTCCCACGATGTTAACGTCAAGCGTGTAGGCGATGGCTTCGAAGGTGGCGGTGATGACGGTGTCGGAGAGTATGTCGATGACGATCGAAGGACTAGCGGCTGTGATGTCGCCGGTCCAGCCGGTGAAGATCGAGCCGGGGTCGGCCGCGGCCGAGACGGTCACCGCTTGACCTTCCAGGTAGGTATGCGTCCCTGCAGGAGGAGTGACTACGCCTGATCCGTCGCCCCCGAAGTTGATCGTCAGCTCGTAGCTGGGCGGCAGAATGGTCATTGTCACCGGCACGTAGATACGCGGCGTCACGGGGTCGTTGATGCGGATCACGAGGGTGGCGGTGTAGGTGGTGCCCAGGGTCATGGTGGGGAAGGCGGTCAAGGTGATGTCAACGACGCCGGTGCTGTCGGCAGCCACCGTGCCGCTGACCGGATCCTGGGAGACCCACGGAATATCCACCGGGGGAGCGCCCGCATACCCCACGTAGAGCCGCTCGTTGGTGCTGTAGACGGTGATGCCGGCGCCGTCCCGGCCACCGATGACGTAGAAGTAACCGTCAGCTGCAACGGCGCCTTCCAT
>SLDA01000218.1 GCA_007125545.1 Thermoflexales bacterium
AACGGACTCGCCGTCCCATAGGAACCAGACCGGGACAACATGGGGCTGCACCGTGTCCGGCGCAGCCGTGGCGAAACGGGCGAGGATTGCTTGATCCAAAAATGTGTTGATTCTATCGGGGCTGATGTCTACATCTGTCATGGGGCTTTTTCCTCATTCGACTATGTATCAAGCTCAACGTAGATACGTTCGTAACGGACAAGCGTCGCGAAACCGAGTCGCAACGCCAGTTTGTGCGAGGGAATATTAGTGTCAGAGCAGCGGTACTGCGGCAGGATCTCACGTCCAAGGCACCAGGCGGAGAGTGTGCTGACGACAGCTTCGCCAAGGCCCTGCTTCCGAAAGTCCGGATGCGTGATCACGCCGATATCCATGAAGCCGGTCAGGGTGAAGCCGGTTGCCACGGTGGCGAGCTGTCGTCCGCAGTAGCAGCCAAAGGCTATCTCGTCCTCCACCGAGACCTCCGCTTCATCGATCTCCTCCGCGCGACACGCCGCTTGAAGCTCCGCCAGCGCTTGCTTATCGCCCGAACCCAACTGCCGGATCGTAAATCCCGATGGGAGGGCGGCTGGCGTGAAGTCAGGCGGATAGAGATAACTCAGCAAGCTGCGCTCGGTGCGGTTGACCGGGATCTCCGTCGAGGGGGCGGCTGCGGCAAGCTGCCCCGGCTTCAAACTAGGCGCATCGCCTATAGCGGCCAACAGTGCGCGGACCGCCGCCTCCTGGGCTGGGTCGAAGCGGATGAGGGTATAGTTGGCAATATACCAGGCATGGATGCCACCAGAACCGGCGAAGTCCGAAACAGGAATCAGGCCAATGCCGGGTTGTTGCAGGACCTCCAAGGTCAACTCGTACCGCTCTGCCCAGTTGCTGAGCACGCGTTGCGCAAAAGCCTCCCGGTCCACCCTCACTCCCCCTCGATTCCTGGCACAATGGCCTTGTGCTCGTGGAGAAGGGCGCGGATGTCGCCGATGGGCACGTGTCTCGAGCCCACTCCGCGTAGAGCACCAAGCGCGGCGGCAGCGCCCGCGGCCTGGCCCATCGCCATGCAGGAGGCCTCCACGCGCAGTGCTGAGTTGGCCAACCGGTCGCTCGCAACCGACCGACCTGCCACGAGGAGCCGGTTGCTTCCTTGCGGTACCAGGGCCCCGAAGGGTATCGTCGGCACCCGGCCTGGTTCGACAAATTCGTGTTCGACGCCTTCCTCGGTGTGCACGTCGACATAATATAGGCTGTAACAAACGGCATCTACGAAGATGCGCCCCGCCATATAATCGTCGTAAGTGACAGTCGTTTCTGCCACGATGCGATAAGTCTCGCGGATGGCTGCCATCGTCCATAGCTTCTCAAGCGTCGCGTTCTCGCAACCCGGCAGCGTGCGGATGAAGCGTAGCAACCTCAAGACGGCGCGGCGCCCTTCGATATTGGCATCGGTTTGCATTAGCGACGTAGTGGAGTCGGCGCCGAAGATGTGCTGTTGGTTGTGCCCCCCACCGCGCAGGAAGTTCACGAAGAGTTCGTTCTTGCCGAGCCAGTAGTCGCCGGGCTGCAGCCTGCCATCGGCCATCGCCGCCTCATAATGCTCCTGAACCACTTCCATATCCAGGTCGCTCACATCATACCCGCCGAAACGGAACTCCAGTGTGCCCGGCTGACGCACCTCGCTCTTTTCCCGTGGCAGCTCCAATATGCCGAGGACGTCCGCATCCCCCGTGCAGTCCACGACCTCCTTTGCCGTCACCGTGCGGCGCAAGCCCTTGCCGACTGTCTCAACCTGCCACCCCCCCTCCTGCGGCGTGATCCCCGTGAGGATCTCGTGGTAATGGAGTTTGACGCCAGCCTCCAGGCATGCCTCTTCCGCGACCAGTGCGTATACTGCCGGGTTGATGACGATGTGATGGCTCGGGCGGTTGGGGTTGGGCTGTGTGAAGTCCGGCCACGGCGTGTTGTCCAGAGCCTTCGTCTTCTGGAGCAGCTCCCACGGAATGCCGCCGACGATCTGGCGGTCCGGGCTGAAGAAGTAGGCGGGCGCATAAACACCCCCTGTGGTCATCGTTCCGCCCAGTTGCCCGTTCATCTCGACGATGGCTGTGGTCGCCCCGGCCCGGGCTGCCTGGATTGCGGCGATAACCCCCGCTGTACCACCGCCGATGACCAGGACCTCGACTGCGTTTTCGTACTGCTGCATAGGATGATCTCTCCTCAGGTTGGAGTGCCGGTCCGAGAACCGGATGGATGGATAGAGACCTGCTCAGGTCTTCATTCTACCTGGTCTTGCCGGATAGACGAAAGTTGGCGAAGTTAAGCGCGCTGCCCGGAAGCGGGCTCCGCGATCAGCGCCAGCACTGCCTCTGCGTAAGCCGTCACCTTGGCCGATCCAACCCCCTTCAGCGCGAGCAGTTCCTCGGGCGTGCGCGGCTTGCTGGCGGCTATCGCACGGAGGTGACTGTCGTGGAAGATGACATAGGGAGGCACGTTCCGCCCTCTGGCTTCTTCGAGACGCCAAGCCCGTAGTCGCTGGAAGAGGGCTTCGTCTGCCGCGTTCAGTTCTGGTGTTGCCGCCGCAGACTGTGCCGGGGGCGGCGCGGCAGCGCGCGCCCGGGCCAGCTTGGCGAGCTTCTGCGGCTTCTGAAGTGCGGCGCGCCCGTGTCTTGTCAGTTCGACGACCTCGCCCCCATTGTCCAGGGGACGCAGCGTCAGGAAGTCGTTATCTACGAGCATCGTGATCAGGCCCCGGATACCCGTTTGCGACCGGAAGCTCAGACCCCCAAACCCTACGTGCTGACGGGCTTTCGCGGGCGCGTCCTTCTCACCTCGCAGAATGCGGGTCAGTGTGAACTGGCCCCAGCCGTGGGGTGCTTCCGCTATATACTCCAGGATCAGACGAAACTGCTCGCGTTCGTCGGGTAGGCCGGTTGCTGTCCGCGTCGGGCTGCCCTCTGTCTGCTTCAGCACGACGCAGTTGTCACACGACTTACAGCTCTGTACTCGCCGCCCGCCTAGATAGGCGCTCAGGTGTCCGTGGCGGCAGTGATCGGTGTGCGCATAGGCCATAATCTCGTCGATGCGCTGAATCTGAATCGTGGTGAAGCGCTCTAGCCACAGGTCAATGCGTGCGGCCACATCCTTGGGCGGCTCGATCCTGGCCAGTAGCATATTCCTGCCTGAAAAGCGACAGTCGATGTAACCCGCGTTGCTCCATTCCAGCAGTTTCTGTTCCACGGTGATCGGCGACAGCTTCGCCTGGAGTGCACTGTCGATCAAGTTGCACTGCAGCCACTGATCGGCACTTAGATGAGTGGCTGTCTGGAAGGATCTGAAGGTGTCAACGGTAGCCGATGGGGCCGCGTCCGGGGTGCGGCGGAGGCGAATGAGGGCCGCACGTGGAGTGTCGGGCCCGCGAAGCAACAGACCATTTTCCTCTAGAATACTGATCGCTACCCGGATTCGGGTGTCATCCATCCGGAGGTCGCGCTCCAGGTCGCCAGGGGCGATGCTCGCGATGGCCTGAAACTCCTCCGTCTGCCCGCCGCTGCGCAGGTATCGGACCGCCGCCGCGTAAA
>SLDA01000496.1 GCA_007125545.1 Thermoflexales bacterium
CGTTCTGGATATATGTCACTCTCGCCGTCATCCTGCTGGTTGGAGGTATATGGCAGCGTGTGAGCACGCGGCCACCCGCTGTGCAAGCTATCACGCTAGAGGGCGAAGGCGTGGACCTGCTGCCTTTGGCCCGGGCGGTGAGACCTCTCCGTGGAGAGCATAATATGAATATGTTCCCCGCGGAACTACCACAACCGCAGGCTGTGCCCGAGGGGGTTGACGTTCCGCGGGTGGACATTCCGCGATCTAGCTTTGACTTCGGTACGATACCGCCATCTCCGTCGGTGGCTTACGTCTTCGCCATTCAGAACACCGGCACGGCTCCTCTCCGGCTGAGCAATCTGTTCACCTCGTGTGGGTGCACGGTAGCTGAGCTGTCCACCAGCGTTATTCCCCCTGGCGAGCGCGCCGAGCTGCGGGTTATCTTCGACCCCGACTATCACGAGACGATTGGCGTAGTGACACGCGTGGTCTGGATGATGAGCAACGATCCAACGCAGCCCTGGCTTGAGCTGCTGCTCACGGCAGACGTGCAGCCCTCGGCGGCGCCTTGAGCAGGATGGGCCGCGCCGGCCCTCTAGTCAGCCGACTGGAAAGCCCGCCTCGTCAATTGCGCGCCGGATTCTCGCCGGTGCGTCATGACCGTCGCGGTAGGTGACCTTGATCGTCTTCGCTTCGAGGTCGCCATCGACAGCCTCCACCTCGGGCAGCTCGTCCAGAGCTTGGGTGATGGTAGTCAGACAACCCTGGCAGTGCATGGAGGGCACGTGGAGCTCCAAGGTTTGCACGGTTTCCTCTGGCACCTCTCGTCTGGGTGCCACACGTCCGATATAGGAGTTGGCCAGGACCGCGCTCACGCTTGCCACCATCGCGATCATCGCCCAGACGGGATGCACCAGGCCGGTAACCGCTGCCGGTACCCCGATGCCGTTGAAGAAAAAGGCGATGACGAGATTCTGGACCGTCTTCCGGTAGGAGCTGCGTCCGATCTCATAGGCATCGACGACGGCGCTCAGACGCTCGCCGATCAGCACGACGTCCGATGACTCAATCGCAATATCGGTGCCTGCGCCAATGGCGATCCCGACGTCGGCCTGCATCAAGGCCGGGGCGTCGTTGATACCGTCACCTACCATGGCAACGCGTGTCGGTTGGGCCTGAAGACGCCGGATCTCCTCAGCCTTCTCATCGGGAAGCACTTCGGCCAGGACCCTATCGATCCCCAGCTCAGCGGCGACGGCTCGGGCTGTGCGCCAGTTGTCCCCAGTCATCATCAACGGCGTGATGCTCAGCGCCTTGAGTTCGCGGATCGTGGCTTTCGCATCGGGTTTCAGTGTGTCGGCAATAGCCATCAGGCCGACTAATTCGCGATCTTCCGCAACCCCAATCACCGTCTTGCCTTCCTCCTCCAACGTTTCTGCGTCGGTCTGCTGCGGTCCGATCTCCACACCTGCTTCTACGAGATAGCGCAAGCTACCGACCCGCATCGTGTGGGCTCCGAGCGAGGCGCGAACCCCCTTCCCGGGCGTGGCTGCGAAGTCGCTAACGTCGGGAAGCGTGATACCTTCTGCCGTGGCGCGCCGGACTACGGCCTGGCCCAGCGGATGCTCCGATGGGACCTCAGTGGCTGCCCCCACTCTTAGCAGGGTTTCCGCATCCTGCCGGTTCACCGGCACCAGATCTACGACGCGGGGCTCACCTGCGGTCAGGGTCCCCGTCTTGTCGAAGACTATGGTGCTGATGTCTTTGAGGACTTGGAAGGCTTGTGCCGAGCGTATGAGCACCCCGCGCTCGGCGGCTTGCTGGCCTCCTCTTATCATAGCCAGTGGCGTCGCCATCCCCAGAGCGCAAGGATAGCCCATAACGAACACAGCCAGAGTTGCGAAGATAGCACGCGGGACATTAGCCTCTCCGGTCACCGCCCATGCGCCCAGGGTCCAGATCAGAAAAGCCAGGGCGCCAAAGACTACAACTCCAGGAACGTAGATTTTGAGGATGCGGTCCACCACTTGCAGGATATTGGGCTTCATCGCTCGAGCTTCCTCGATGTGGCGTGCGACTTGCTGCAGAAAGCTCTCCTCGCCCACGCGGGTCACTTCGATGATGAGACTGCCTGTCTGGTTGACGGATCCGCCGATCACCTCCTCGCCCACGGTCCGCTCCACCGGCAGATACTCGCCTGTGACGATGCTCTCATCGATGCTGGATGTGCCCTCACGAATGATCCCGTCTACTGGCAGGCTCTCGCCGGGGCGAATCCGGACGTGATGGCCCGGCGAGAGCTCCTCAATGGCAACCTCTGTCTCCTCCCCGTCGTGGATCAAACGAGCCGTACTCGGTTGCAGGTCCAGTAGCTTGCGAACGGCCTCCGAGGCGCGTGCCCGGACGAGCTTGGCCACATAGCCTGAGAGAATGTGGTAGGTGGTCACAAAGGTGGTCACGCCGAAGAAATAAGGAATCGGAAACTGCTCCAGTCCGGCGATCTCAAGGTAGAGTCCCCCGACCCACCCAATAAGGCCGCCGGCCAGTCCCGCAAAGGCGGCAAACTCCAGCAGAACGTGCTGGTTCAAAATGCCGCGCTTCGCCGATTGGTAGGCCATCATAAGGACATGCCGGCCCGGACCGAACACGGTGGCTAGAGCAAGCGATAGCATGGGCCATCTGAACCAGGGCCGGCGATAGCCCAGCCACATCAATACCATCATGATGGCGGTGAGCCCGGTAAAGATGCCGGCCGACGTCAGACGCCTGCGTTCGACGCGTAACTCCTCCTCCTGTTCTTCGTAGGCACGCACCTTATCGGCATCGCGTACGCTGTAGCCAAGGCTGCGCAGCGTATCGCGCAGTTCTGTGGGTGTGCGCTTGCTGGGATCGTAGCGGATGAGCGCCTCTTCGTGCGCGAGGCTGACGTGAGCTTCCTCGACGCCGTCTGTGCGCGCATAGGCCTTCTGGATGGTCTTCGAGCAGAAGGAGCAGCTCATCCCGCCGATCTTTACCTGCAACTGCCGAGTCTCGTGCTCTTCACTCTTATTCATTGTACTCACCTACAAGCGCTTTCTTTCAACCATGTCGACCGATACACCTGCCTGTTCCGTAGTACGCTCTAAAAACAGCCGGGCGAAGGTCGGATTACACTGTGAGCGGCGGGCGGATCATACTAAGCAAACGGCATGCTTCGAAGCATAGCCTGGGAAAGCTAGATCGACCTATGGCATCAGTTAGGCTCCATTGGAGTTCGGTTGGCTTTCCAGAGCTGGGAACCCCCAGCGCCGTGCTCTGGCGGCGGGACAGATCCGAGAACCCAGAATAAGTAGGAAGGCACGTCCGATCATACGGACGTGCCTTCCTACCTGGCCCAGCTAGGTCTTCACAGTATAGCTAGCTGTCCAGTTCCTCCCGGATGCGGCGATACTCATCCAACGTTATGTCACCCGCGGCTAGCCGTCGCCGAACCAACTCGAACTCGCCATATGCTGCAGCGCCCTCCACTCTCGTCGGGCGAAACAACGAGATCATCGCGAAGACGAGTAGGACCAGGATTCCCACGACGAAGAGCATTCCCAGAAGCGACCCTAATATGCCCAGTATGCTTCCACCTGCGCTCAAACCCCACATATGACCGACACCAGATCGGCCAAACCCATGGCATAAACCACTCCAGTTCATGATTATTGACCTCCCGGTAGCTCGTTTCTAGCATCAGGATACCTTAGTGGGCAGGAGTTGATAAGGGACGAGCGACCTATACGCGTATCCGCTACTTGGCGGGGTGATGTTGGGACTGAGAGCAGACAAAATCGATAACCCAGTGAAACGAGATGAGGTCCCGCTAGAGCCACGACCTCCTCCGAGGAGAGCTTGGTCTTTGACAATGGGCTGCATCCAGAATAGACTATTGAGAGGTTATCTAGCGTACACGTACATCTTCTAAGTGAAATGTGTGTCGCCATGTGCGTTCAGGGAAAGAGAGACCACTTAATGAAAAACCACGTGAAAGACAAACTACGGCGGGGGCTACCCGCCATTGGCACCTGGAACATGATCGGCCATGCCGTCGTTGCCGAGATCCTGGCCCAAGCCGGCTTCGACTGGGTCGGGCTCGACATGGAGCACGGCGTCACCGACTGGCCGCAGGCCGTTCACCTGATGCAGGCGATGCAGGCGACCCAGTGCCTGCCCCTCTGCCGCCTTCCGATCAACCAACCCGAGCATTTCAAGTGGGCGCTCGATGCCGGTGCCTTCGGCGTCATCGTTCCTCTGGTGAACTCGGAGGAAGAGGCTCGCCGTGCCGTCGCCTATGCCAAATACCCGCCCCAGGGGATCCGGGGCATCAGCATCTGTCGCGCTCACGGTTACGGCGCCTGCTTCGAGGACTACGTGAGGACGGCCAATGAGGAAACCCTGGTCATCCTCCAGATCGAGCACATCGACAGCGTTCATGCCATCGAGCAGATCTGCGCCGTGCCGGGCGTGGATGCCGTCTTCATCGGCCCCTACGACCTCTCCGGCTCGATGGACTTGATGGGCCAGGTCTCCCATCCCGATGTCCTCAAGGCGGTCGACCACGTACGCGAGGTCGCCGAGGCGCACGGAGTGGTGCCGGGGTTGTTGATTGTGGATCCGGCCCCCAACGAGGTCCAGGACCGCATCGAGGAGGGCTTTCGCCTGATCTCCGTGGGGCTGGACACGGATGTCTTAAGCAAGGGGATGCGTGCCCTCATGCAGAACTCAAGGAGCGCAAAGATGTGATGACACCAGCGACACCGCTGCAGATCGGTTGGGCCTCTGCCGATCTTACCCCGGATCAACCCGTTCAGCTGGCCGGGCAGTTCTATGCTCGCGTCTCCGAGGGCGTCTTGGATCCCATCACTGCGACCGCGCTGGCGCTCTCCTGCGGAGAGGGAAGTCTGGCCCAGGCCGTGGTCCTGGTGAGCTGCGACCTCGTGGCGATTCCCGAGAGCCTGCTCAGCGCGGTGCGTGCGCGGATCGTGGAGCTGGTGCCCACGCTTGACCCGCAGTCGGTCGTGCTGAACGCGACGCACACGCATACGGCGCCGGACGTGCGCTTGGAGAGTGACTATGCACGGATCGGTGGGGGTATTTCTTCCTCGGGTATGTGCGTCGTACTGCCCGCGTTGCCCCAGTCCGATTACCTCGCTGTGGCGGCGGAGCGAATCGCGGAAGCGGTAGCCGAAGCATGGCTCGGGCGCCACCCCGGCTTTATCGGCTATGGCATAGGGCACGCCGTCGTAGGCCGCAACCGCCGATCTGCCTACACCACCGGCGAAAGCCGGATGTACGGCGACACCACAGATCCTTCGTTCAGTCACATCGAGGGCTACGAGGATCATACGGTGGGCGTGCTCGCGACCTGGGACGGGCATGATGTGCTGACCGGGCTCATCGTTAACGTGCCCTGTCCCTCGCAAGTGAGCGAACACCTCTTTCGGCTCAGCGCCGACTACTGGCACGAGACTCGTGTCGAGTTGCGACGGCGACTGGGCCAAAGCCTCTTCGTGCTGGCGCAGTGCGCCCCTGCAGGCGATCAATCGCCGCATCCTCAGGTTGGATGGGTGGCAGAGGAGCGGATGTGGCGGCTCGCCGGTCGGACACAACGCCAGGAGATCGCTGTGCGGCTTGCCGATGCCATCAGCGCCGCCCTGCCCCACATCGCCAATGAGCGACTTCACGCCCCGGTACTCCGCCATCAGGTCACGACTCTCGAGTTGTCGCGTCGTAGGCTGTCGCAGGCGGATGTCGACGAGGCGCTTGCCGAGGCTGACGAGCTCCGCGTGGAGTATGAGATGCTGCGCGCGGAGCTGCCGGCGTCCCCCGAGTTGCGCGAGACCCCTCGGTGGTACGTCCCGATCACTCAGGCCTATCGGCGGATGAAGTGGTGCGAGGGTGTTAGGAATCGGTTTGAGGTTGAGCAGATTGAGCCCCGCCTCCCGGTGGAGGTCCACGTGCTGCGGCTGGGCGATGCCGTCTTCGCCACCAATCCCTTTGAACTCTATCTGGACTTCGGCACCCAGATACAAGCGCGGAGTCAAGCCGCCCATACTTTCCTCGTTCAGCTGGCAGGTGCCGGCACCTACCTGCCAACCGCACGCGCCATAGCCGGCAAGAGCTACGGCGCGATCCCCGCCAGCACGCCCGTTGGGCCCGACGGCGGTGCCGAGCTTGTGGCTTGGACCGTGGAAGCAATCCAAGCCCTCTGGGGAGGGCTCTAATGAGCGCCACCGCTCCCCTGGAGTACGCTCTCCATGCTCCAAACTGCTCCGGCTCTTCCTTATGAAGTACAAATCCGATTGGCCGGAGGCGCAGCGTCGATTGAGCGCCCTCTGGCATGGCGAGCGCCTGGACCGCCCCTGTATCGCGGTGCTGGCCCCGCGGTCGGTCAGGACCCCGGCCCCTGCACCCGAGCCGGTGGACGACGAAGCACGCTGGCTTGATCCTGTTTATCGCGTCTCCGTCGTCTGTAGGGAATTGGAGGGAACCTGGTGGGGCGGTGAAGCCGTGCCCTCATCGCTGCTGATGGCGAACTGGGTAATCTGCCTGGGCGGCACGCCCCTTTTCGACGCCGCCACCATCTGGTTTCAGGCGAGGGACGTCGACTTTGACGCCCCCTCCCCATTCCGTCACGATCCCGGAAGCCCGTGGATGCACAAGTACCGGGCTTTGCTGCTCGCTCTCTGTGAAGCTGCCGGACGCGACCGCTTTCTGGTGGGGAAGCCCGGTGGCCTTCCCGCCAACGACCTGCTCTCGATGCACATGGGCACGCAGGCCTTCCTCTTCGCCCTTGTCGATCACGCCGAGTGGATGGCGGACGCGATCTTGACCGGGGCGCTGGATCAACGCCGGGCGCGGCAGGAGCTGCAATCGCTGGTTCGCGAGCGCCACGATTACTGGTATGGCAACGCCGGGTGGATGCCCTTCTGGGCGCCCGAGCCTTTCAATACTTCCCAATCCGATGTCTCGTGCATGCTCTCCCCGGCGATGTTCGAGCGCTTCATCGTGCCCGAGCTGGACGTCCTCGGCACCGAGCACGGCGCCCTTTGGTATCACCTCGACGGCGGCGACGCGCGCCACCACCTGCCGCGGCTGCTGTCGTTGCCCTATCTGCGCGTGGTGCAGTACACACCGGCGCCTTGCGAACCGCCGAATGGGCCTGCACACCTCGAGATGTATCGGCGGATTCAAGCCGCAGGCCGCATCGTACATATCGAGCTCCCACGGGAGAACGTCGAGCCGCTGGTGCGCGAACTCGACCCGGCGCTGCTGATGCTCCATACCTGGTGCCCCAGCCGCGACGACGGCGAGCGCTTGTTGGCGCAAAGCATAACCTGGGCTCGCGACGCGCGCTCTGTAGAAAGGCGATGGCTATGACCTATGTGACTTCGGCGCTTCCCATCACGGGCTATTCCTTCGTGACACAGCGTCTCTGGGAGTTGCACAAGCACCCGGAGGAGTTCGAGCGATATCTGGCACTGCTGCAACGGCAGCGGGCGGCCTGCGATGAGGTCTGGTTCTCCACCGACTACGGATTTCCCCCACTCGACGTCCATCAAGGTGCCGCCGTGCAGATGGCCGCGGCGGCGGAGCGGGTCCGCGAACTGGGGATTGTTGCCTCGCTGCAGATCAGTAACACCCTCGGCCACGGCGACTACCTGCGTTATCTGGACTTCGGCGGCATCTCCTGGCAGCGTATGGTCGGTCCCGACGGGACCGTTGCACCTTACAGCAACTGCCCGCGCGCTCCCGATTTCCACGCTTATCTCGACGCCTCGACCCGTGCCTATTGTGCCTGGCACCCTGCAAGTGTGTGGATCGACGATGACCTGCGCATGCACCATCACAGCCCCATCGACTACGGCTGCTTCTGCGACATCTGCCTCGCAACTTTCAATGCCGAGACCGGCGGCGCATGGGCCCTGCCGGCGTTGGTCGCGGCGATCGGTCCCGGCAATGACTTGGCGACGCGTGCGGCGTGGTTGGCGTTTGGCCGGGAGAGCCTGACCATAGTCGCCGGAGTCGTGGCCCGAGCCGTCAAAGCGGTGGCTCCGGCGTGCCGGCTGGGCTTACAACACAGCGACCACGCCTGGGGCGGCTATAGTGGACCGGACTGGACGCCCATCTTCGAGACGATGGCACGCATCAGTGGCTTGCCGGTAGGCAGCCGCCCGGGCGGCGGCTTCTACACAGACCACGCGCCACGCGAGATGCTGACCAAGGCTCTGTACAGCGGACTGCAGAACAGCCGCCTGCCCGACTGTGTGGACCACGAGGCTGCCCATCACTGTATCCGTATCGAGGTGGAGAATCTGCCTGGCGCTGTGACCGGCAAGAGCGCGCGCGGCACGGCACTGGAGGCGACCCTGGCCTTGGCTTATGGCAGCACCGGTCTCAGCTTCACGCCCTTGATGTTCACTCACGAGGAACGCGACTGGCACGAGCAGGTGCTCGCTGAGATCTCCCGCTGGCGTCCGTTCTGGCTTCGCTACCTGTCCGGCTCATCCGGGACTGCGAGCCGACCGGCGGGACTAGCGATTGCGCTCGGTCGCAGGTTTACGCAGCGCCGGCTTGCACCGGGTGAGCCGGCTTTTGCTTGGGCCGCCACAAATCTCGGCGCTCTACCCCAGCTCGCGACGCTTGGGCTCCCCCTGACTTGGGACTGGTCATCGGCGCAGAGCTGCGATGTAGGAAGGGCCTGTGCCGCCGCAGAGGCAGCCCCTACAGGCTTCCTGCTTCATCCTAACGCCGTGGATGGCCTGGATCGCGACGAGATCGAGATGCTGCTGGGTCGTGGTGTTATCACCGATGGTGAGGCGGTGCACCGGCTGGAGGCTCGGGGGTTCGGGTCGCTGCTCAATTTGGCAACGACGCCGGCAGACATGAGGGATGCCAACGAACTGCTCTCGAATGATGCCCTCAACGGTCCCTATTCCGGACGCACCGTCGGGCTGACCAGTCTCTCACGGGTCTTCCCCGCCTATGGCTTGGCGCCGGAGCAACAGGATGCTCGCATTCTGGCTCACTACGTCAGAACGGACGGCACGCTCAGTGCTCCCGCGACGGTGGCGCTTCGAACTGCTGCAGGAGGACGCTGGGTCATCTTTGGTAATGGCTGTTGGTCCGCTGTGGTGACCACCGCGCAGCGGGCGCAGCTCTTGGCGGCAGCGGACTGGGTCAGCCCCGGCGGGCTGCCGGTACGCGTCGAGACGCCTGGGCAGGTCGTAGCCATCCCTCGGACCGATACCGAAGGCCGGCTCTGCAGCGTGCTGCTACTCAACTGCAGCCTGGACCCCACGGCGTCCCAGTTGTCGCTGCGCCTGCGTCGCCCACGGAGCCTCCGTGGGCATTGGCTGCGCCCGTTCTTGCAGCCCCGGGCTGTAGCGCTTCCAGGCGAGAACGGTGACGATGTTCGTGTCAGCTTGCCGGGGCTGGATCCCTGGGCTGTCGGCGCGCTGCTTGTCTGCGAGAGCTGATCTTCAGGAATCGGCAATTGCGTCCAATATAGCCAACAATGTATCGATGTCCGCTTCATTGTTGAAGCACGCGGTGGCAATGCGGATCCCGTTGTAGTGGGGGATGACGCGTACGCACATCCCCGCGCGCCGCATCAGCTCCCGACTTAGCTCCCCGGCTTCCCATCCCTCCATCGCAAACGTGGTCAGTCCGGCAGCGTGGTCAAAGGCCGGCGGGGTCAGCAGCCTCAGATAGGGCCGTTCCTGAATGCGAGCCTTGAGGTAACTGCTGAGGTGGCGGATATGGGTTTCTATCTGCTCCCATCCGAGCCTCGCCAGCCACCCAATACTGCAATCGAGCCCGGCGATCAGCGTTGTGGCCCGCGTCCCATACTCGAACCGCCGCCCCGACGACCAGAGATCGGCCGTGCCGGACGCGAAGTCGGCGACTTCCAGAGAGCCGGCACCGACATGGGCGGGCGAGAGCTGCTGCAGTGCATCAGGAGCTGCATAGAAGATGCCCGTGCCCTTTGGGCCCAGAAGCCACTTGTGACCATTGCCGGTATAGAAGTCACATCCGAGGTCCCGGACCTGGGTCGGGATCACACCCAGCGATTGTGCACCGTCTACGAGGCTCAGAATGCGATTCTCGGCAGCCCATTCGCACATTGCCGCTGCAGGCAGCCGTGTACCGCTCTCGCACGTCACGTGGCTGAAAGCAAGGAGCCGTGTGCGGGGCGACGCAACCGCCGCGCATCGCGCGCGCATCACATCCGCATCGGGGGAGACCGACACCCTATGTATGCGGATCTGCCGCTTGCACTGGAGATAGAGTAGGGGATGGACGATCGCCTCGTGCTCTTCGTTGGTAATGATGACCTCATCCCCGGCTCGCCATGTGAGGCCCGCCAGCACCAAGTTGGTACCGTCCGTGGCATTGCCGGTGAACGCGATTGCCGTCGCTGAGCAGCTCAAGAGGGCTGCCACTGTCTCACGTGTGGCTTCTACTTTTTGCCCGATGTCGCTCGAGCAGAAGAGGCCGAATGTCTCGTATTCCTCGACGAGCGCCAGGAAGGCGGTAAGCGCCGGCTCGGGCATAATGCCATAGGTACCGACGTTAAGATAGATGCCGTCACGTAGCCCCGGAAAGGCCGCCCGCACAGAATCGTGGTCGGCAAGGTTAGGTAAGGGGTTCATACATGTGTCCTCAGTTGTGGTCTATTAGAGTCCGATATGCGTGAGCGAAGGCTCAACATGAGCGCGCACTGACTATAGCACGGCTGCAAGATAGCACAATAGATCGGACGCTGTGGTCTTCTGATCGTGGGATGCGGTTCTTCGAGAGGCCCTATGCAGCGTCGTCGGAGTTGAGATAGGCGGCATCCTCCTCCGGTAGCGAGGGGTTGATCCGCATTCCTGAACCCATCTCGAAGCCCGCGCTGGTCGTTAGCCGCGGCTGTATCTGGAGATACCAATGCAGGTGTGGTTCGGACGCCTTGTGTCGCGCAGCCGTGTTGATCAGGTAGTTGTAGGAGGGGTCATTCAGCTTCTCCCGCAGGCGCCGCAGCATATCGCGCAGCGCGGCGGCGAAATCCTCCTTTTCCGGGTCGGAGATATCACCGAAGTCCGCCTCGTGGCGCTTCGGCACGATCCAGCTCTCGAAGGGTACTGCTGCGGCAAAGGGCACGAAGGCGACGAAGCTCTCATTCTCGAAGATAACCCGTTCGTGGATCTGCAGTTCGTGTTCGACCACCTCGCAGACGACGCAGCGTCCCCAGTCATCGAAGTATCGCTGCTCTTTCTGTTCGCGCCAGCGCACGTCGTGAGGGACTACGGAGGTGACAACCAGCTGCGAGTGAGGGTGGATCAGCGAGGTGCCTGCTTTGGGTCCGTGGTTGCGAAAGATCAGTGCCATCATGCTCTGATGTCGGTACAGTAGATCAATGTAACGCCGATGATAGGTCTCGACAATGGCGCCAACTTCCTCGAGCGACATACGGCTAGGCTGCCGGTTGTGACGCGGCGTCTCAATGATCACCTCGTGGACTCCGTGGCCGGGCATAGTCAGGTAGATGCCTTCGAGGTGGCGTCGCGTGTCGCCCTCCTGCGTTAGAGCCGGGAACTTATTTGGTACCACTCGGGTCTGCCACTCTGTGATGTTGGGGTTCTGGAGCTCCATCAATATGTCTGGGAGCTGATCCTCGTTGCCCTTACAAAAAGGACAGGAGGGCTCGTGGTCAGGAAGCCCTTCAGCCTCCGGTCCTTCCTGTCGAAAACTACTGGGACGTTGTGTTCTGCTTGGCGCGTAGATAATCCAGTTCTTGGAGACCTTGTCCTGGCGAATCTCAGTTGCCATGCTCGTCTCTCTGGCGCGCTATTAGCTTGCGCAATTCGTCGGCGATGAAAACGGTGCTGGCGACCAAGAAGATCACACCCCAGTTCGATAGACGCAGAGGTGTTGTTTCGAGGGCCGTTTGCATAAAGGGAATCAGCGTCACCCCGATCTGCAGCAAAATGGAGACAGCCATCGCTACGATGAGATAGGGGTTGGTGAAGAAGCCCAATTGGAACACGGATTTGTCGCGGGAGCGACAGTTGAGAGCGTTAAAGACCTGGAACATCGCCAGTGTTGTGAATGCCATAGTACGGGCGAAGGTGATGCTCGCATTGTTGTAGGCCCAGAAGAAGATGCTCAGGGTTCCAATCGCCATGAAAATGGCTACGAACACCGTGTTGCGGAGGATCTCCGGATTCACGATGCGAGCGTTGCGCCGGCGGGGTTCGCGATCCATCACGTCCCCTTCTTTCGGCTCAAGTGCGAGCGTGATATCCAGCACGCCGTCGGTGACCAGGTTGACCCACAGGATCTGCACCGGCAGGAAAATAAGCCGGCCCGGGGGCAGTAAGATGATCGAGGTCAAGATCGTGAGGATTTCCCCGAAGTTGGTGGCGATGAGCAGTTTGACCACCTTGCGGATGTTCTCGAAAACGACGCGTCCCTCCTCGACCGCATTCACAATGCTCGCAAAGTTGTCGTCCGTCAGCACCATCTCCGCCGTCTCCTTGGTGACGTCGGTGCCGGTAATGCCCATCGCGATGCCGATCTCGGCGGCCTTCAGCGCCGGCGCGTCGTTGACGCCGTCGCCCGTCATCGCCACGACTTCGCCGTGGCGTCTCAGCGCTTCAACCATCCGGTGCTTGTGTTCGGGCGAGACCCGTGCGAAGACGGGTGTATCTAAGACGGCAGCATCCAGTTCCTCGTCGCTCATATCCTCGACTTCGCCGCCAGTGAGCACCTGCCCACCTTCGGTCAGAATACCGATCTCGCGAGCAATGGCTTCGCCCGTGAGTTTGTGATCGCCGGTTGCCATGATTACCCGGATTCGCGCGCGCCTGGCGCGATCGATGGCTTCCGGAACCTCCGGTCGGGCCGGATCGATCATACCGACGAGGGCGTGGAGGATCATCACCCGTTCGC
>SLDA01000264.1 GCA_007125545.1 Thermoflexales bacterium
AGGATTTGCGCCACGAAACTGTGCGCAAGCGGTGCGCCGGCCCCCTTCCGCACCACGCACCCGGCCGCTCGCGTGTGGTTAATCCAAAGGAGTCGAAACATGATTAGCGTGCAGGACTTGTGTTTTAGCTATACCGGCAGGCCCTTTATGGAGGGCGTCACCTTTGACGTGGCTCGCGGTGAGATCTTTGGCTTTCTGGGCCCCTCCGGAGCGGGTAAGAGCACCCTGCAAAAGATACTAACCGGCCTGATAAAGAAATACCGCGGGCGGGTGACGGTCAACGGGCAGGAAGTCAGCCGCCACGATGGCTCTTTTCACGAGAACATCGGGGTGGATTTCGAGTTCCCCAGCCTGTATGAGAAATTGACCGCGCGCGAGAATTTGCGCTTTTTCGGGTCGCTCTACCGCCAATGCCGGGACATCGATGAATTGCTCGACAGCGTCGGATTGCTTTCCGAAGCCGATAAGCGGGTTGCCGACTACTCGAAAGGGATGAAGTCACGCCTCAATTTCATCAAGGCTTTGCTCCACGACCCCGTCACACTCTTCCTGGATGAACCCACCTCCGGGTTGGACCCGTCGAATGCTCGGGCCATGAAGGACATTATCCTGGCTGAAAAAGAGAAGGGCAAAACCATCATCCTGACGACGCACAATATGTACGACGCGACTGAACTGTGCGGGCGGGTGGCCTTTATTGTGGATGGAAACATCCGCGCGCTCGATACGCCCCGCAACCTGATTATGTCGAAGGGTGCATTGACCGTCGACTATGTGTACAGGAACAATGGCGAGGAAACGGTCGGCCAAACCACCTTAAGCCAAACCGGAAATGATGCGGTCTTGCTAGGCCTGATACGCGAAAACAGACTGCTCGCGATACATAGCAGCGAACCGACGCTCAATGATATTTTTGTCGAGATCACCGGAAGACAGCTGCAATGAAACTGCTGGCGCTTATGCGCGGCGATGTGCGCGTTCAGTTCAAATACGGCTTCTACCTGTTGTACCTGTTCTTCTCGCTGTTTTACATCGGGCTACTCGCCGCTTTTCCGCAGGATTGGCGGCAGACGGCGGCGGTATTGATGGTTTTCTCAGATCCCGCGGCCCTGGGGCTCTTTTTTATGGGCGCACTTGTGCTCTTTGAAAAGAGCGAGCGTGTGCTGGACAGCCTGGCGGTCGCGCCGATTGCAGTTCGCGATTATGTGCTATCGAAACTGCTATCCGTGGCGCTGATTTCCACGCTGGTGGCGCTGACGATTGGGGCGTTCGGCGGCATTCTCACCAGTCCCTTGTATTTCCTGGCGAGCGTGCTGCTGGGATCGTGCCTGTTTTCCGCCCTGGGTTTGATGGTCGCGGTGCGCATCTCGACCCTGAACCAGTTTGTTATCTTCACGGTTCCCATCCAGGTTTTTACCAACATCCCTGCAGTCGCTTACATTCTGGGTTGGCGGCCGATCTGGTTGTTGCTGCATCCGGGCGTCTGCATGATAGAACTGTTCAATGCCGGGCCGTATGCCCCGGTCGCGCTCCTGGTGCTGACAGCCTGGACGATTCCTGTCGTCGTGTATACAGCTCAGGTAGTTGAGCGGGCCTTCGAATCGCTAGGAGGCGTCAAACTGTGAAACCCCTACTGCGCTCCTTTGCCATATTCATCCGCCAGATTACCGCAGATGCCATGTTCCTTGGTGTTATTCTGGCGCCCATCCTAATGGGATCGGCTTTTCGTTTCGGTGTGCCCTTTCTCGAGGGCTTGCTGGTCGGCCAATTCTCTGCGCCTCAGATTCTCTCCCCATATTATCTGCTTTTCGACCTGTTTATCTGTATCGCAACCCCCTACTTCTTCTGCTTCGTCTCGGCCCTGGTCATGCTGACGGAATACGACGAAAACTTGGTCAATTACCTCGCGGTGACGCCCCTGGGCCGGCACGGGTACATCGTTTCACGGCTTGTCTTTCCAGCCCTCCTGTCTTTTGTGGCATCGGTTATCCTTCTAAGGTTATTCGCCTTGACGCCCTGGGCCTGGCCGATGCTGCTCGCTGCTTGTGCGCTTGCCTGCTTGATGAGCATTGCCATAGCGCTGCTGCTATTCGCGCTCTCCGGTAACCGCGTTGAGGGCATGGCGCTGGGCAAGATGGCCAATGTGTATACAGTGGGATTGCTGGTCCCATTCTTCATCACATCGGGGCTGCAATACCTGTTCGCGCCGCTGCCTTCGTTTTGGGTGGCGAAAATGTGCGTGGAGGGCGACTATCTTCTCCTGCTCCCGGCCCTGCTGATCTCCATCCTTTGGATATGGGGCCTGTACAGCCGATTCCAGCGTAAATTGGTTTGAGTGCACCCGCGCATACGGCCCGCCGAGATGGGCAGTTTCCACCCCTCGGTGTCCGGCGCGGAGCGGAGGCTGCCCCTGAACCGGTTGGTCCGATCCAGGCGCTATGTTACTATAAAACTATGGGCCGTGAGCTGTTGAGTGTAAGGAGGGTACGATGGGCGTGGCAAAGGTTGTGGAGTTGACCGGGCAATCCCCCGAGAGCTGGGAGGCGGCGACCCGGCTGGTGCTGGAAGAAGCGGCGAAGACGATCCGGAACATCCAATCGATCTACATCCGCGAGTTCAAGGCCGAGGTCCACGACAACAAGATCACAGCGTACCACGTTGACACCAAGGTGACGTTCCTTGTGGACGATCAGAGCACCTGAGATCAGGCGTTAAGTAAGCAAGGAAAAGCGGAGGGCAGCATCTCGCATGCTGCCCTCCGCGCTGTGTCACATGCGTTAACCGGCTGCCTCGATCGTGCGGAGCCTCACCGGCATCCAGCCCCGACCCCACTAACTCCCTCCCAGACCCGCAGCAATCATATACCACTGAGACACAGAGAAGCACGGAGGGCCACAGAGTGAGAGACACAATGGGCAACGGCGTGGGAGTGGACGAGTTTGTGCTCTACGCCAGGGATCCAAACTCCTTCTGCTCTCTGTGTGCTTCTCTCCGTGTCCTCAGTGCCTCTGTGGTGATTGCGAGTTCAGTACCGAGACACTCGAGCCTGCGCAACGCATCGCGCCGGTACAGTCTGACTGTACCGGCGCGCTCTCTGTTGTATCGCCTGGGTCACGACCCAGGTCCTGCAGACTTGCCTAGCTTAGTCGGTGAGGACGTTGTCGATGGCCAGCTCGAAGGTGGTGGTGACCCCGTTGACCTCGACCGTGTAGGTGCCGGCGGGCAGGCCCAGGATCGGCAGCTCCACAACCTCTTCGACCTCTACCAGCGCCATCGTGCACATCGCGTCGGGATCGCGGTAGGCGCCCAGCGTGACCTGGAAGAGACCGGCATCCTCGTCGATCATCATCGACATATCCACGATGCTCGTGCAGCCGTCCGTCAAGTAGCCCCGGACCACGACGGCCCCCGTAGCGGGCAGCGACTCCATCAGAATCACGTACAGTTCGTCGATGATCAAGCCCTCACCCGGATCGGCAGCGGGTGGCATCAGGCCGATCGTCTCTTCCACCTCCGGCTCCCGCGCGTAGGCGCCATAGGCCGCCACCAGCGG
>SLDA01000161.1 GCA_007125545.1 Thermoflexales bacterium
AGAAAGCCGGTGCGGTGCTCGGGGGTCAACACTGCTTCGTCCGGCACTACGAAGTCGCGGACGCGGCCCCCGTTGTCAATGCCTTCGACGCAGTAGAGGAGGGGACCCCGCTGCAGCGCGACCTTGCCCCGATCGGCCTCGACCGCCGGATTCGCCACGACCCGGCGGACGGGCAGCGGCAGCCGCAACTCGACGCGGTCGCCTGGCTCCCAGGCCCGCTCCAGCCGGATCGTGCCCCGTGTAGGCGTCGCAGGGACCCGGTTGCCGTTGAGATAGAGGCTGGGCTCCGCCGCGTGCGGATCGGCGTACGTGTACAGATCGCCCGGCACGGGCTTGCCGCGGGCCCAACCGGGAATGCGCAAGGTCAGCGCGAAATGCGCGCGTTGCTCCGGCACGATCCGGAGGGTGACGGTGCCCTCCCACGGATAGCGCGTGGCTTGGCGCACCTCGATCTTCTGTTCTCTGTAGGTCAGGCGCGCGGTCCCGGCGCCATAGAGATTGACGTGGATTCCGTCGGCGTCGGTGCCATAGAAGAAGCCGGGCACCTGCTCCAACCAGCGGGCGACATTGGGCGGGCAACAGGCACATGCGAACCAAGACTTGCGCTCTGTACAAGGCGTGGTGAAGCGGTCGGTATAGCCCTGCGCGATCCAGCCAACGTTGAACGGATAGGTCCCGTCGGACTCGGGCGGGCAAGCGTAGAAGAACGTGTCGCCGCGTAGCGAGACCCCCGCGAGGAAGTTGTTATAGAGCGTGCGCTCCAGCACGTCGAGGTATTGGCTCTCACCCAGCAGCTTCCACATCCGCAGCGCCCACATCATGTACGAGACGGCGGCGCAGGTCTCGGTGAATCCGGTCAGGTTGGGCAGCTCGTAGGCCTCGCCGAAGCCCTCATTCTCGTGGCGCGCGCCGATCCCGCCCGTGATGTACAGCTTGGTGTTGACCACGTCGTCCCACAATCGCTTCATCGCCGTCACGAGGGGTGTCGCGTCTTCTCCGCCGGCAGAGAGAGCGGCAGCGACATCCGTCACACCCGAGTACAAGTAGGTGGCCCGCGGCGCCTGACCCACCGCTTGGGTTTGCGCGGTGATGGGAGCGTGGTCCTGCGAGAAGGGGCCACGCATCTCGCGCCCGCCTGCGCGGGTACCGCGCGTATCGACGAAGAAGCGGGCCAGCCGATAGTACCGGTCCTCGCCCGTTGCCTCGTACAGGCGTATCAGTGCGAGTTCGATCTCCGGATGCTCTCCGACATCGACGCGCTTGCCCGGCCCAAAGAGCCGGTCCACCAGGTCCGCATTCTTGATCGCGACGTCGAGCAGCGCGCGCTTGCCGGTGGCGCTATAGTGCGCGACGGCGGCCTCGTAGAGGTGGCCCGCGACATACAGTTCGAGATCGCGTCCCAGCTTATTCCAGCGCCCGCCGCGCGGCTCTTTGAGTATCTTCTGCGTGTTCAGGTAGCCATCCGGCTCCTGCGCCGCTGCGATCGTGGCGACGTAGGCGTCCAGTTGCGCATCCAGTGCGGGGTCGTAGGCCCGGGCCAGCAGATAGGATGCCGCTTCTACGGCCTTGTAGACAGTCTCGTCGCTCAGATGGAGTCCGGCGGGAATGTGCGCACTCGCAGCATCGGGGTCGCGCTCTCCAGCAGCGCGATAGTTCTCGATCAACCCCGCTTCCTCCACCATTTGCAGGCAGTGCGGCACGGTTACGGCGCGGTTGGCCTCCAGCCTGGGCGCCCAAAAGTCGTCGGTGAGCGTGACGGCGGGGAAGTCGACGGTTCGGCGGGGATAGAGGGTCATAGCAGCGTCTCCTTAGTAGTCAGCGCTAAAGTTGAGCGTGAAGCTCTTTCCGGTACCGTAGCGCTCGCGGAAGCGCGCACCTGCGGGTTCGGCCAGCCTCTTGATCTCAGACTCGCTAAGCGCATCGGGATCGCCGGGCTGCTCGGTGATCGAGAGCAGGCCTCCGCGCCGAAGCACGCGTGTGCATGCGTGCAAGCACTGCCCGGGGTCGGGCACCTCGCCTAGGACCGCGACGAGGTAGACGACGTCAAAGCTGTCGGGGGCAAAGGGCAGGTGCCTGGCATCGCCCTGGCAGAGTGCGACGTCAGGCATGCGTTTGCTGCGCGGCAGACGCCGGCGCAGCAAACCCAGCATCTCGTACTGAAGATCGAGGCTCACCAGGCGCCCCACAGGCAGAGCTCCTGCTATCGTGGGCGTAAAGTATCCGGGTCCAGGTCCCAATTCCAGGACCCGGTGGTCCGGTTCGAGATGCAGCCGCTCCATCAGTTGACCGGGACTGAGGATCAACCTCCGGAGTGGATTTAGCAATGTGAAGGCCGCCTGGTAGGGGCAGACGCCGCGTCCGAAGAACCCGCGGAGCCACGCCAGGTGCCCTTCACGCTCCTGGCGGTCTCTTGGAGTAGGGGTCTTACGCCTGGTCATAGGACCTTCGTCGTCGCGGCAGGACGGTGAAGACGAGGAGCGCGAAGATGATCGCGCTGAGGATGAAGGTGATCAGCGTGTAGGTCGGATCGAGATGATCGCTCATCACCAGGGCCGGGGTCTGCAGGGCGGACTCCTGATAGTTAACCAGCAAGGCCACGAAGAGGTTGTTCGCCGCGTGAGCGCCGATGGCCAATTCTGCCGTGCCATCGCGCAGTGTGATCCAGGCCAGGAAGGCACCCATCCCGAAGTAAAAGAGCATCAAGGGGACCGGCCCCAGTGCTACCTCGGGGTTGGCGGCGTGGGGCAGCGCGAAGAGCACGCCATTAATCGCTGCCGCCAGCAGACGACGGAGCAGCGTGCCGGCACCGGTCACGCGACCGGTGGCCTGGAGCAGATAGCCGCGGAAGAAGAGTTCCTCCGTCGTGGTCTGGATGGGCGTGAAGATCAGGGCCAGCAGCAGGAAGGGCAGGTATTGCCCGATTCCTACCCACGCCCACCGGAAGGTCTCCGGAAAAAGCGCAAACTCGATCCCCGTAAATAGCAGCGCGAGCAGGAGCCAGAGCCCAAAACCGATGCCGACCCGTCTCCAGTTTACCCGTGGTGCGGGTGTCACCAGCGTGCGCAGATTCCGCTTGTGGATCACGCCCACGGCAATCACGATGCCCAGCAAAAAGATCGGGAAGGTGAGATTGGGGACCACATAGGGCCAGATTGGCCCTACCCCCTCCAGCATCCCGGTCCCCGGGTCGAACCCTGTTGTGGGATCGCCGTCCACGCTCACCCAGAGAAAAGCCGCTACCACCGGCAGTGCACCCAGCAGCAGCCAAAAGATGAGCACCGTCAGAATGCCCAACACATAGCGCCAGAGTTCGTTCTTGCCCCGTTCCGTTGCTTTAATGAAGTCCATGGATCCTTCCTTTCGACTCGATACTTGCCCAAGTCCATCCCCGCCCGCGCGCATCCATAGTGAGACCATCCCGCCGCGCCATGCTGTGCCCCAGGCCTCTACATAAAATATAGTCGGTTGGGGTGGGCGCGCAAGAAGCGGCTCTGCCCCGTTCATCAAAGGCTTGACAGCCCTTTGGCCTATGATACCTTCACTGCCA
>SLDA01000235.1 GCA_007125545.1 Thermoflexales bacterium
CTTCGGGGATTGGCGTGGAACGCCCTATGACACGGCGTCTAGCCGCCGGCTGATTGTAGTGGCAGTGCGGTAGGGGTGGGGCCGGAAGAGGGAGGAGAGACGGAGAGGCGGACGGGACGTCCGCGGTCCGGGGGAGAGGCGGACGAGGCGTTGGTGGTCCGGGGGAGGGAAGGGGTGATGTGGGTTCCGCGGGCTTGTGCTGAGGTGGTGGCGGCGATTCGCGAGGCGAAGGCCGGCCGGACGCGGCCTTTGGTGGTGGCGGTTGATGGGGCTAGCGGGTCGGGGAAGTCGACGCTGGTAGCGTGCGTGGCCGGCCGGTTGGATGCGGCCGTGATCACCGTCGACGATTTCTTCGCTGCAGATATTCCCGAGGAGGCGTGGGCCGGGTTTTCCGTCGAGGAGCGCCTACGACACGTGTTTGATTGGCAAAGGCTGCGCGAGGACGCGATTGTGCCGCTGCTGCAGGGCAAGCCCGCAAGGTGGTATGCGTTTGATTTCGAGGGCGGCGTCCGTGCTGATGGCACCTATGGTATGCAGGCTGAGCCGGTGGAGGTTGCGCCAGCCGGCGTGATTTTGCTCGACGGCGCCTACTCGGCAGGCCCGGCGCTGCGCGACGTGGTGGATCTGGCCGTGCTGCTGGATGTGCCGGTGACGGTGCGGCACGCGCGGCTGGCGGCACGCGAGGATGGGGCGTTCCTGGCAGAGTGGCACCAGCTCTGGGATCCGGTGGAGGCCTACTATTTCACGCACGTGCGCCCGAGATCTTCGTTTGACGTAGTGGTGGACGCTGCCGGCTGAGATTGTCGTCTGAGACGGCGAGTGGGTTGAGGTCCCACCGTTGTGTCGCTGGCGGTTTCCCGAATGGTGTCGCCTGCCGGATGCCTGCTTGCCACCTGTTTTATCTATGGAGGTTGCTCTATGATCAGAATCGCGTGTTCGACCGGCATTCGTAGCGCAGAGTCGCTGGAGGTGGCCTGTCGTATGGTCGCGGACCTCGGCTTCCGGTATGTCGACCCGCTGGCGATCGGGGGGTGGCACATCGAGCCGGCACGGCTGGCGGCGGACCCGCTGGGAGCGGCTGAGTGGGCGCGCACGGTATTTGACCGGAACGGGCTGTCATGCGCCGCCGTAAACCTGGGGTTCGTGCACAGCTTTACCGCTTGTACCGATGCCGAGCACCGGATGAACCTGCAGGTGGTGGAG
Organism: Thermoflexales bacterium; assembly: GCA_007125545.1. Classification (GTDB taxonomy): domain Bacteria; phylum Chloroflexota; class Anaerolineae; order B4-G1; family SLSP01; genus PWVB01. The sequence continues at coordinate 1,204 of SLDA01000235.1, forward strand.
GGTGCGTGCGTGCTGGCACGGGAGTTAGGCACGTCCATCATCACGGTCGGGCCGGGTGGGATGGGTGAGGGGGCGCGCGATCGCATCCTGGAGCGGCTCGGCGTCCGTCTGAATGAGGCGCTGGCTATCGCGGGGGATGCGGGAATGTCGCTCGCGATCGAGACACACGCCGGCGCGGTGGTGGTATACCCGGATGCCGCACGCGAGCTACTGCAGCGCTGTCCCGGCCTCAGACTGACCTACGATCCAAGTCACTACGTCGCGGAGGAGATCCCCGTGGAGGGGACACTGGATCTGCTCGATCACGCGGCACACGTGCACTTGCGCAATGCCCGCGTGGGCCACTTTCAGGAGCGAATGGACCGCGGTGCGCTGGATATGGGGTGGATGATCGATCAGATCCTGGCCTCGGGATATGGAGGCGCAATCTCGATCGAGTATATTCAGGACTGCGGTGGGATCGAGGAAGGGTATGAGGTGCGCGACGAGACCGAGATCCTCAAGCAGCTTCTGCTGGACAAAGGGCTGCGGCTCTAGCCCGGGAGTTGAGCCGTGAGCGCTGCACTATGGACAGGAATTAAGTGAATTCACGTGTGAGCCGGTGAAGCACGATGACACAGTATTCGTGGGGACCGGACGGAAAGGCGAGCGCGACCGATGAATGAACCGAATCGACCCAACGTTGTGTTTGTTTTTGGCGATCAGTGGCGGGCGCAGGCGACGGGCTATGCGGGCGATCCTAACGTGCAGACCCCGCATCTTGACCGCTTCGCGGCAGAGAGCCTGAACTTCACGCACGCGGTCTCGAACTGCCCCGTCTGCAGCCCGTGGCGGGCCACGCTGATGACGGGGCAGTACCCGCTCACCCACGGCGTCTTTGTCAACGACGTGCCGATCTCCAGCGACCCGGTCTACCTGGCAGAGTGTTTCCGCGATGCGGGCTACGACACGGCATATATCGGCAAGTGGCACATCGACGGTCACGGACGGAGCGCCTACATCCCGCTGGAGCGGCGCAAGGGCTTCGACACGTGGATGGTGCGTGAGTGTACGCATGACTACAACCATTCCTTCTACTACGGCGACGGTCCGGAGAAGCTCTGGTGGGAAGCCTATGACGCTGTTGCGCAGACGAAGGCGGCGCAGGCCTATATCGAGGGTTACAGTTCCGCCCCACATACGGGCCAGGATGCGAAACCTTTCCTGCTGATGCTCTCGTGGGGACCGCCGCACGATCCCTACCAGACGGCGCCCGAGGCGTTCCGGGAGCTGTACGATCCCGCAACGCTCGAGCTGCGGCCCAACGTGCCGGAGGAGGTGGCGGAAGAGGCGCGGGAGTGGCTGGCGGGCTATTACGCCCACTGCTCGGCACTGGATGCCTGCTTTGGCGAGCTGATGGGGACCTTGGAGGAAGCGGGACTGGCGGAGAACACGCTGGTCGTCTTTACGTCGGATCACGGGGATATGGTGGGCTCGCACGGTGCGCGGAATAAACAGCGCCCGTGGGATGAGTCGATTCTTGTGCCGATGCTGCTGCGCTACCCGGCTGTATTTGGCTGGGAGCGGCGTGAGATTGACACGCCGATCAATACCCCCGACCTGATGCCGACGCTGCTGGGCTTTGCCGGTCTGCCGGTTCCGGGAACGGTGGAGGGGCAAGACTTCGCGCCATTTCTGCGGGGTGAGACGGCGCCGCCCGAGACGGCAGCCTTGATCGAGCTGCCGGCGTGCTTCCACCAATATGCATACCACAACGGGGGGCGTGACTGGCGCGGGTTGCGCACGGCGCGCTACACCTACGTCATCGACCGCGAGGGGCCCTGGATGCTCTATGACAATGAGCGCGACCCCTATCAACTCGAGAACCGTGTGGACGATCCCGGCTATGTGGATGTACGGGCGGAGCTCGACAGCGACCTGCGCGCCCGATTGGCGGCACGCGGCGATGCCTTCTTGCCGGGAGCGGAGCTGATCCGACGGGCGGGATACCCGGTCAATGCGCGCGGCGATCCGGTTTACGAGCCGTAGGGAGGGTTGAGCCAAAGAAAGGCGGTGTACCTTGCCGGAGGAGAACCGGAACACCAATGGGGCTGAAGAGAAGAAGCAGCGCCATCAAGAGGGTAGATTCACCCGACAGCTTGGTCTGATCAGCGCACTAGCGATTGGTCTGGGCACCATGATGGGGGCCGGTTTATTTGTCCTGGCGCCCCAAGTTGCACGGGAGGCCGGTCCGGGAGCGACCCTCACCTACATATTGGCCGGATTGATCGTGCTGCCTTCCGCCATGGTCGTCGCAGAGCTTGCCACGGCTATGCCGCAGGAAGGGGGGAGCTACCATCTCATA
>SLDA01000259.1 GCA_007125545.1 Thermoflexales bacterium
CTTCAGCATCACACGACCACACTGTGGGGCCGCGCGGAGCCGGCGAGCCTGATCGACCTCCTCCCCGAACTCCCCCTCCTCTTTCGCTCGTTTTGGGGCGCCTATGGCTGGGGCCACGTGACCTGGCCGGCAGCCGTCTACGTGCTCCTGGCGCTCCTTACCCTACCGCTCCTGGGACTGGCCGTGGCGCTCGTCGCGCGCGCCTGGCTCGTCGCGCTCCGCGGCCCTGATAAGCACAAGCCGGGCTATCTCAACCGTCTAACGCGAAGCTCTGCGCCCGGCGGCGGCATCTTGGTAGCGGGCCTGCTGAGCACCGTATGGCTCGCGGGGATTGTGGCATCGCTTGCGCGCTGGATGCTACTTGTCGAGGCCCCACACGGACGGTTGCTCTTTCCTGCGTTAGCGGCCTGGGCCCTCCTCCTCACGCTGGGGTTGCGTGAAGTGCATGGCCGGCTGGCCGCGCGCGGCATCACACAGCAAGGCGCAAGAGCACCGGCGCGCGCGCTCCTCGGCGTTAGTGCTGTGCTCGCCGCACTCGCACCGGGCGCCCGCATCCTGCCGACTTTTGCCCCACCCCGCCTCCGCGCACCCGACCGCGTTCTGGCTACGTGCAGCCATCCACAAGATTTCGCCTATAATCTGCCGGACGGGTCGCCGGGCAGCGTCGCCCACTTACTCTGTGCCGACATCGTTCGCGATCGCGTCGAGCCCGGTGATCTCGTGACGGTACGTGCCTGCTGGGGCGCTGAAGCCACTATGGACGAGGACTACACCGTCTTCATCCACCTGCTGGGGCCGGGGAATCTCCGCGTCGCAGAGCGGCAGACCTATCCCGGCCTCGGGCGCTATCCGACCTCACTCTGGACGCCCGGGTGGGCTTTCTGCGATCGTTACACCCTGACGGTCGCTGACTGGGCCGAGGCGCCCACCCGCTATTGGCTTGAGATCGGCCTCTTCGATGCTGGATCAGGGGCACGTCTGCGGGCCGACCCCGACCCGGCCATTGCCGGTGCAGTTGTGGTAAGCGCCCCTTCGCGGGCGTCGGATCGAGCGACGCCGGGCCTGGCCACCTTCGGGAGCACGCCCGATGGCTCGATCGCCCTCGCAGGATATGAGATTCCGTCACAAGCTGCGTCCCCCGGCGACGAGCTGCGGGTTACACTTCACTGGTCCGCCAGCGGCACTCCTACTCGCGACTACATCGCCTTTATCCATCTCTGGGAGCCGGGCGATCCCGCGCCGCTAGCGCAACACGACGCGCAGCCCCGCAGCGGCTGGTATCCTACCTCCTACTGGCGTCCGGGAGACTTGGTTCACGACACACACACGCTGTCCCTCCCGCCGGACCTTCCACCCGGCACCTACCCCCTGTGGGCCGGGCTCTACGAGCCGGGCGACAACACCCGGCTGCCCGCGTTCGGTCCCGCGCGGCTACCCCACGACCTCGTCTCGCTGGGCACACTGGAAGTCCGCGAGTGACGTGCCGGCTCCGGTCGCGATCAAGTGTGGTACAATGAACACCTGGGCATCATCCCGATGTCGCTAGGCAAGCGCGGATTGGGACCGCGACCTTACGTGGCTCAGCGCCAGGATCTCTGGAGGGACTGACAAATGGAGAGCAAACAAACCACCATCCGTGTCCTGATCGTCGACGACCACGCTGTCGTTCGCAGTGGATTGAGTGCATTCCTTACCGTCTATGACGATCTGGAGCTCGTCGGCACGGCAGCCGGCGGGGCCGAGGCCATCCGGGTCTGTGAGAAGGTCAATCCTGATGTCATCCTGATGGACTTGATCATGCCGGGCATGGACGGCGCCGCGACAACGAAAGCCATCCGCGAGCGCTGGCCCCACACTCAAGTCATCGCGCTAACCAGCTTCAAAGAAGACAACCTCGTGCAAAGCGCGCTGCAGGCCGGCGCTATCGGTTACCTGCTAAAGAACATCTCCGCAGATGAGCTGGCGGACGCGATCCGCGCAGCGCACGCCGGACGACCCACGCTGGCGCCGGAAGCGGCACAAGCCCTCATCGATGCCGCGATGCATAAGCCGCCGACCGGAAACGAGCTCACCGAGCGAGAGCGCGACGTGCTGAAGCTGATGGTGGAGGGCCTCACCAACCCGGAGATCGCCGAGCGGCTCTTCGTCAGCCGCTCGACCGTCAAGTTTCACGTCAGCAATATCCTCTCCAAGCTCGACGCCGACAGCCGTACGGAGGCCGTCGCCATCGCGCTACAAACCAAGCTCATCTAGTAGCTTCGGGCTCGCCCACGGGCGCACGCTACGTCAGCTCGATCATCACCTTCATATACCGGCCGTCAGAGTTCTCTATGGCGTGATAGGCGGCGAGATAGTCGCTGAAATCGAAGCGATGTGTAATCATCTCCGCTAACTGTAGCTCACCGCTCTCGACCAATTCGATCGCCGTTTCATAGTCGGCTTGCTGGTACATCAGCGTCCCGGCAAGGTTGAGCTCACGATCCTGGACCAGCCCCAAGTCAACGCGTGGCTTCTCGCCGAAGACGCCGACCACCACGATGGTCGTTCCCTTACGTGCATGCTCGATCGCCTGATCGATCGTCTGCTGAGCGCCCACGCACTCCAAAGTCAGGTCGGCGCCGTCGGGGCCAAAGACCCGCAGCAACGCATCCGCGAGGTCTTCCTTGGCTGTGTTGACGCCGAACTCGAGTCCGCAAGTCCTGGCCTTCTCCAGCTTGTAGTCGCTGATATCTGTATTGATCACAGCACTCGCGCCGAAGGCATTGGCGACCTGACCGACGAGGTTGCCGATGGTCCCGGAGCCAAGCACCAAGACCTTCTTGCCCTTGACCTCTCCCCCCCGCCGCAGCGCGTGGACGGCAACAGAGACCGGCTCGACCATCGCCGCTTCATCGAGAGAAACAGAGTCCGCTACCTTGAGCACTTTATCCGCAGCAATCGGAAAGTACTCCGCAGCGGCGCCGCCAGTCTGAAACCCCATGACCTTTAAGCTATCGCAGATGTGATAGCTGCCGTGCCGGCACTGATAACACACGTCATCCACCACTTGCGGCATAAACGTGACGGTGTCGCCAATCGACAGGTCATCCACACCGCTCCCCGTCTCGGCGACCACACCGGAAACCTCGTGACCCTGGACAATCGGATAGCTGGTATACGGGTGCACCCCATGGTAGACGTGAATGTCCGAACCGCAGACACCGATACGCTTGACCTCAATCAACACTTCATCATCCGCTATCGCCGGCTTGTCGATCTCTCGAAACTCAATGGTGCCGGGCTCAACCATAACCGCTTGTCGCATTGCTGCTACCTCCATATCGCTGCTTGTCACACGAACCCAACCTATCTGGAATTGTAAGCCTCTTCGGCCATTTGCCTACCTGCACTCTATCAGCTGAGCTCCTATTCGGACGCAACTCAGCAATTTGGCAATCCCGGTCTCCTGACCAGGTGTTTTCCGGTATACTGTACAGGGCGACGGCAAGCTTCTCACAGTACACTGAGAATGGAGCGTAGATCAGACTCAGCCGGAGCCTTGA
>SLDA01000263.1 GCA_007125545.1 Thermoflexales bacterium
GAGGAGCACGACAAGCTGAAGCCTTTGGAGGTTGCAGCGCCTACCGAGGCTATGAGCCCCGAGCAGAAGCAGGCTGCGGATGGCTTGGCGGCAGCAAGTCAACAGGCGGAAGCTACCAGGAAGCGGAGTCAAGAGATCGCTGGCGAGACCACGGAGCTAGCCAAACGTCAGAAAGCCATAGGTCGGCGAGCCGCCGCGAATCCAGGCATTCTGCGGTTGCGTGGCGAACCCCAGTCCGAAGAGCTTATCGACGAAAGCCCACAGGAAAATGAAACCCAACGCGATCCGAACGACAGCGAGCAGGCGGCGTGTAGCTGGTGTCATATCATCCTCCATACAGAGATATAGGCCGTCTACCAGTGTAGCCCGCGTTCGTGCCGCAGGCAGCGCTATCCGGCACTACCTCGACCCCGCCATTTGGCGGGGTACCGGAGGTCACGCGCCCACCGGCAGACGGTTGCCCGGCCTCAATCCGCTGAAACCTCCGTGGCCCCCGCCCGAATGCGCAGCTCGCGCTTCTCCTACCAGATTGTATTCCCCCGTCTCTGGCCTGGCGATTCCCCATTACGGTGCTACGATAGGTGCGCCCTTCACTTGCCCAAGCAACCATGCGGCTGCCCAGTATGGAAGAAGCCGGCTACTTCTACAGCGAAGATGACCAGGGCGGACTCTGGCCCTTCATACGGAAACGCTAGTCGCAGTCCCGGAGCGCGGACGTCCCGGACTCTGCTGAAAAATGCGAAAGCGAAACAGGGACACATGCCGCATCGCAGCTATGGCACCGGCAGCAGATGCGTCAAAAGGGTGTCCCGGATGGACCGCGACGGTCAGGGTACCCTCGAACTTGTGTGCTGCGTTAGTTGACCTCTGATTATGTACGCTTACGCGGCGCTGCTAGCTGGGGTGCGGTACCGGCTGGAGGGACAGTACCCGCGATAAGCGGTTCAGATTCGCTGCGGCTCCGGCGAACAGGATCTGGAGCCGCACTTTGGCTTGGCCGCGATAGCGCGCGTGGCGCACGCCATAGCACCGGACCAACTCGGAGATGGTCCCTTCAACGGCACTCCGGCGTTTGATGCGCTCTTTGAAGGCCGCCGTCTGCTGCTCTGCCCGGCGCGCTTCACGCAGCTGATGGTACGGTTGCGTTCGGATCCGGCGTCCCTGGGGTCCAGGCGCGCACACCGCACGTGCCGGACAGGTAGCGCAGTGGGTATGGAAGTCCGCTGCACTCCCTTGGCTGCCCGGAGGGTCACCCTTGAGGATAAGGGGCACCGTGTGGCCCGCGGGACACGTCGCCTCGCGGGTCTCCGCGTCGAGGATGAAGTCCGCCAAGCGATATCCTTCAGGTTTGCCACTGGTGTCCAACCCGATCGGTCCCACCAACTCGATTCCCCGGGCCGCACTCTCCGCTAGGTTGCGGCCACTCGTGTACCCTTGATCCACATAGTGTTCGCTCGGCGCCAGGTCGCGCGTGATCAGCCGCGTTTGGATGTCGGCCACGGCTTCACTATCGCCCGCATTCGCTGCCACCAGATCCACATCGGTAATGAACTGCACGCTGACCGTCTCATCCACCGTCTCTGTAACATGCAGCTTGTAGCCTTCCCACTCGGTGTCGCGCTTCTGGAACCACCGTACGTCCGCATCATAGGGGGTCACGATCTGTTCTTTACCCTTTCCCCGCCCGCCTTGTTTCTTGAGCACCACGGTCTCCTGATCCCCTTCCGCCTCAGCGGACACCTCAAACCGTTGCGCCCACACAGTGCGGAACGTCGCTATCTCCGGCTGCGCCAAGACTTCCGGCGGTGCACTGGTGTCGAGTTGCGCCAGCAGCCACAGCCCATCTTGCCCCACACGCACCAGCTCCTCGAGCATCTCGCCATACTTCAGGTGCCACGTGCCCCGCCGCGTGCTGTAGGTCTGTCGGAAGACTTCGGGAATCCGCGTTGGGCACCACGCGCCCCCATAACACTCGATCGCCTGGAGTGCCAACCGCAAGGTCTCCCACACCAACTCCAGGCGCCCCAGTCTCTCGGTACAACTCAGAATATGGGTTGAGTCACTCCGCTGCATCTGCACACCCTTCAGAAAACCCAGGCCTTGCACCAACGCCAACACTTTCTCGAAGATCAACGCTTCCGCTTCGTGCGTCAACACGCGCTTCCGAAAGTTACTCAGATCGCTATGGTGGAACCCACCCCACGTCAGTGGCAGATGCAGCGCGTAGAGGCAGTCCAGACGACGCCGCGCCATCGCTGCTGCCGCCCGATCCCCCAGTTTCTCGCGCGCCTGGAACACACTGATCAGCGCCAGCATCACCGGACAGACCGCCCCGCGCCCTAGCGGGCTATACATAAACGCGAAGTCGTCCTCGTCCAACAGCTCGTTGATGTGATCGCCAATCACCCGATACGGGTCTTCCGGTGGCAAGTTGACCTCGCCCCATACCCGCACGTCCCCCGCAATCTCCTCGTTCCACCGTTGTTGTAACGACACCTTCGTGACTCGCCTCATTTCCACTAGGATGCTATCATTCTCTACAAGTGCTGTCCCATGGCAAGCTCCATTTTTCAGCAGAGTCCGGGACGTCCGCTCTGCACAGCACGTGGATGTCCGCTCCCAAATCGTGCTGGCTGTTGCGTAATGTTTCCACAGTCGTCCCCACGCACGTGGGAATGAACCGTGCGGAAGCCCAATCGGGTAGACCTCAGCGGTGGCTTCCGGGTACTGCAGGGGACAGGCATAGCACTCCCGTTGGTGCGGCACATAAAAGCGTGCTTGAGCGGCATCGCGAGCCCAGCGTCGCAGAGTAGGAGCCCGTGGTCGTCGAACGGACGCACAGGACCACGATCTCCCCCGGCACAGCCGCAAAGACTGCTGTCCAGGACTCATCATCGCGGCCGAACCGGGACTTATTGAGCTCGGCTAGGGCAAAAAAGCAGGTTACAATCATGGACAAGCCTGTCATAGTAAGCCCTCCTTGGTGCTGGAAATGGATGTTGCCAAGCCCATTCTGGCGCCGAGTGCACTTCAGACCGCCATGTTCCTGGGGCGGATGATGGCGTAACCGGTGTCGTGACCGCTTACGCTTCTGAAGCGCTGGAGTAAGCTGACCGACGACGATTTGGACAAGATTCAGGGCAACCGCGACCGATTTGTAGTTAAGCTGCAACAGGAATACGGCTACAGCAAACCCGAGGCGGAACGTCATGTCGACGACTTCGTGGCTTCCCATTAACGAAGGTGACATCAGCACGGTTGGCCAAAGATCGCGAGAAGGCGTGACTCAGATTGCGAGGCAACCAATCTGAGATGACGCTATGCCCGCCGGACTCGTCATGGTCATCCTGTTCGTCGTCGCCATCGCCTCGCTGCTCAACACGTCCGAGCGCTCGAAGCCTGACCGCTCGCAAAGCTATCAAGGATGTCTGTTCTTGATAGCTTTGCGGACTCACAAGGCTCTCCGCCGAGAAATTCCCCCACCTGCTACATAGACCTGCCCCAAACCTGCTCTATAATAGAACAAACGACCTATATC
>SLDA01000256.1 GCA_007125545.1 Thermoflexales bacterium
GGCGAGGTAGGAAACACTCGCGTGACGCAAGGCCATCAAGCCCGCAATGCCCGCCGCCACAATGAGCATGATGAATGCCCACACCTGAGGACTGATACCCCAGCCACCCCAGTTCAGGTATTCAAGAAGCTGTGTTACATTGGCGACCGTAGCAACGCTTACCCAGCCGAGATAAATGCTGAATGGAACCAGAATTGCCCAACGGTCGCCTGTTGTAAGCTCCAGACGTCCGCGCCACAACTTCAGGAAGATCACGATCAGCGACAGCAGAAGCACGAGCATAGCCGGCAACGTCAAAGGGAACTGCTCATAGTGCCAGAGGAAGATCCACGCGATATTTGCGATCCCACTGAGCGCATAAAAGAGGCCAATCCGCCTAACGTGAGGATTGGTCCGCTGCTGGGGCAGCGCCTGGTAGATTGAGAAGGCAATTAGCCCCAGATAGATCAGACCCCAGATAGAGAAAACATAGCCCGCCGGCACAAAGAAGACGTCAAACCTATCGGAAATCTCGCCGGTATTGAGGTCGTTGAGCGGTAGTGCATTTGCCAAAATGTTGACAATAATAACCGCCAGCGTTGTGATACCGTTAACCGCCACCAAGAGTTTCCTGCTCATCGTACCCTGTCCTTTCGCTTGAGTCCGCCTCTGGTATTCGCATCGATTAGGCTAGATCTGATTACCATTCTACATAAAGGGAGGTTGATTGTCAAGTATTTATGGACAATACTTCCTCATTTTCGGCGAACGTCAACGGGCCGCGGGGCCTTGCAAAGGACCTCAATGAGTAGGTAGTCAGGCCCACCTACAGTAATTGGCGGATACCCCTGCCCGAGCCTCCGCCAGAAGCTTGAAGCCGATATGGCTTCAGGCCGTACGGGGCTTCAGGATTTACACGGGATCGGGCAACAACGCCTCGAGCGCCTCCCGGCGTCGCTGGTGCGTGCGGCCTGCCCGCTTAAACGCCCGTGGAATCGTCGCCAGCAGCGACTCCGAGGCACCGGCCACGTCGCTATAGAAGGCCACCGCGCTGGTCTCGAGCGCCTGCGCCATCTCCACAGCTTCACGCAAACTCGGGGCCTCGGGAAGATCCCAGTCGAGTCGGTACGCCTCCAGCGAGATCCCGCCAAAGGAGTAACCGGTCTCCAATGCATCGCTGACGGTCTCTTGATAGGTTCGAACTACCTGCTTCCCGGTCTTCTCACATGAGAGAACGAAGCTGTGGAAGAGTTCGGCATGCTCCGGAAAGCGCTGCTCCAGCTCCTTGTAGAACGTCGCGAGGCGTAGTTCAAGATCCTGGCTGAAGCTCACAATCGCCGACGCCGTGAGAGTTGAGCCGTTCACCTAGAACCACCTCTCGATTACGACTTTACTCTCCGTGAAGAACCGTACTGCTTCCTGCCCCTGACCGTGCAGGACTCCAAAGAACGAATCTTTCATACCGGAGAAGGGGAAGAAGGCCATGGGTGCCGCGATGCCCACGTTTACGCCGATGTTACCGCAGGCTACGCGGTAACGAAACTCGCGCGCCCACCTGCCACTGCTCGTGAAAATGGATGCGGCATTTCCATAGGGGTTGGCATCGATCATCGACAGTGCCTCGTCGAAGGAGCGCGCCCTGATCATCGCCGCTACCGGTCCGAAGATCTCATCCTGGGCAAGCGTCATCTCGGGCGTCACATCTTCGAAGACCGTTGGCCCGATAAAGCAGTCACGCGGCAACTCGTTGCCCACCAAGTCGAAGGTACGCCCGTCCAGCCGCAACGTGGCGCCCTCCTCTATGCCCTTCTGAATGTAGCCGAGCACCCGTTCTTTGCTGCTGGGGTCCTTGATCGGTCCCATCTGCACCGCCTCGTCCAATCCGTACCCGACCGTGATCCGCGAGGCCATGCTCACGAACGCGTCAACGACACGCCGGTAGAATGCATCATGCTCACTTGCGCTGAGGCCCTCCCCCACGACGACCAGATTGGCATTCGCGAGGCAGCGCTGGCCCGTGTTGCCGAAAAAGGAGGTCATCAGCGAGGCCACGGTCATGTCGATATCGGCGTCAGGCATTACAACAGCGAAGTTCTTGGCTCCGCACTGCGCGATCACCCGTTTGCCTGTCGCGCCACACCGTCGATAAATCTCGCGACCCACGGGTGTGGAGCCCACGAAGCAGACACCTTTGACATCAGGATGCGCCATCATGGCCGAGGCAGCCTCCTGGTCGCCGTGAACCACGCTCCACACGCCCTCGGGAATGCCCGCCTCCTCCGCGAGTTCGGCGATCCGGCTCTGACTGAGTGGTGCCCTGGGCGAAGGTTTTACGACAACACAATTTCCGGTTGCCACGGCAAAGGGCGCGAACCAGAGCGGGACCATAAAAGGGAAATTGAAGGGTGCGATGATGCCGAAGACGCCTAACGGTTGCCGAATCAGGGTTTCATCGATTCCGGCAGCCACATCCTCGAGATTTGCACCCATCATCAGGTTGGGAATGCCCGTTGCCACTTCGACCATCTCGATCCCGCGCCGCGTTTCGCCCCGCGACTCATCAATCGTCTTCCCATGCTCCATCGTCTGAATACGGCTGAGTTCCTCGAAGGAGTCCTCCAGCAGCTCCTTGAGCCGAAAGAGGCACCGCGCTCTCGCGAGCGGCGGCGTACGACGCCATTCCGGAAAGGCAGCTTGCGCTGCGGCTACAGCGGCTGCCATCTCGTCCGCTGTGGACATAGGCACATGACCGATCGTTGTCATCGTCGCAGGATTGACTATGTCCTGCAGCTCGCCCGTCGAATCGACCCACTCCCCATCGATATAGTTCTGCAGGTCTAACACACCCCGAATGGGTTCCTTGAGAATTGCCATGGCTTCTCCTTTTGTCAGTCTTCCAGTTTGCCTGCAGCGCGCATACGGGCGCCATAGGCTTCGTAGTGCTTCCGTTCGTCAAGCGTCATATCCACCCGCTCCCTCAGAGCCTGGGCCACCTGCTGAACCCGGTCGATCGGGCTGCGCAGACCACGCAAGACTACATGCACCGTCGGGTGACTCAGGACATAACGGTAGAAGCCGGCGAGGGGAGGCACCTGATCATCGTCCAACAGCTTGTCGATGCGCGTGCTATTCATAATGATCACTCCGGTCCCGTGTGCTGCCGCCGCGGGGAACACCGATGACTCGGGCTCGGGCATCGCGCAGTTATACCAACAGAGCACGGTATCGAAGAGTCCGGTCGCCACCGCATCGGCTACCGCGGGCCAGTGATGGCCGGTAATGCCGATGAAACGGATGAGACCTTGCTCTTGCGCTTTTACAGCCGCCTCCATCGCTCCGCCTGGACCGAGGATGCTTTCCAGCTCGTCAGCCTTGTTCACATAGTGCATCTGCCAGATGTCGACATAATCCGTACCTAGCAGCCGCAGCGAAGCTTCCAGCTCTTTTCGCGCACCGGCAGCGTCCCGAGCCCCGCTCTTGGTCGCCAATACGATCTGATGCCGGCGACCGGCAATGGCCTCGCCAACCACACGCTCGTCATCGCCATCGCGGTACGCATGCGCCGTATCCAGATAGGTTAACCCATAGTCCAGCGCAGTGCGGTACCCTTCGGGTGTTTCGCAGTAGGCGCCGCCAATCCCCAATCGGGTAACTTCCAGGCCGGTACGCCCCAGAATCGTCGTCGGGAGTTTCTCCATGATTCAGCCTCCAAGTGTCAGGTGATCCGTATTATAGGTCCAACTCGCCAGACTTGAAAGACGATGGAGAAGAGCCCCGGCACTGCCAAAGATTGCATTAAATCGGGAACCGGTGTATTACAGCTCTCAGATAGTCACATAAGGAGGCTAGCGTGAAGATTCCATTGGCAATTGTCGGATGTGGCGGGATGGGAGGGCGCCATCTCCTGGGCTTGAAGGAGCTGAGCGAAAGCAACCTCTCCAATGTGGAGCTCGTAGCCGTCTGCGACCTGCGCCACGACAACGCCCAGCATCTGGCGGATGAAGCGGAGCAGCTACTGGGTCACCGCCCGCTCGTCTTTCAGGATCTCGAGGAGATGGTCAGGGACGTCCCCGATCTCCAGATCGCCGACATCACTACCGACGCAGGATCGCACCATGCCGTCGCCTGCACCGCGTTCGATCTTGGATTGCACATTTTGGCCGAGAAGCCTCTGGGCCTTACCGTCCGTTGCTGCAATCGCATCCTCGAAGCGCAGGGACGCTGCGGCCAGCTGTTGAGCGTTGCTGAGAACTACCGGCGGGATCCGATGAGCCGCCTCACCAAGGCGCTACTGGAGGCGAGTGCGATCGGAGACCCACACCTCTTTCTTGATATCAGCGCCAGCTCGGGAAACCGAATCATCATTACCCCTTGGCGGCACCAGAAGGATCGGGGGGGTATGTTACTCGACGGTGGTGTGCACAATGCCGATATGATGCTCTACCTGATGGGCGATGTGGAGCAGATCTACGCGCGGATTGCGCTTTGGGAAAAGACCCGGTACAAGGCTCGGGAGGGCGGCGTCGCCGGTTTCTACGAGCGTTGGGCCGGAGAGATGCCGGACGCTGTCGAAGCCACCGCCGAGGATACACTCGCATCGGTGATCACCTTCGATAGCGGCGCGATGGGGCAGTGGACACAGTCCTACGCGGCACACGGGCGCGGATTTGGGCACAAGGTCATCTACGGCAGTGGCGGGTCGCTGATTCCGGGCGGTATCCGCAACGGCACATCACCCAGCCTGACCTTAGCCGACGGGGAAGAACTGAGCGGCGAAGACCTTCTGGACCTGGTCCCGGACTTCCACCTCGACGCTATCACCAGCGAGCTCTTCGGCGGCGATCGAATGGCATCGTATGCTATGCCCTTCCCTGCGGCGGATAGAAAACTTCTCGCAATCGAGATACACGAGCTCGCGGACTGCATCATCGAGGGAAAGAATCCCGAGGTAGACGGTCAAGTGGGACGCAAGGCTGTCGCCATCTGCTATGCGGCTTTTGAGTCCAGCAGTCTTAACCGCCCCGTGACGCTGGACGAGATCGAAGCGGAACTGGTGGGCGATTACGAGGCTGATATCAACGCGCTGTATACAGTCTAGTCGAGGCTAACCCATATGGAAACTCGTCGTCTGGGTCGAACAGAACATCAGGTCTCACTCTTGGGGATCGGGGGCGGATATGTTATGCTCCTGGACCTGGATGCAGGAACGCGAATTTATCAACGGGCTTACGAACTGGGCGTGAACTACTTCGACGGGCGCTACGGCTATACGAGCACGATGCAACGCCCGGTGATAGCGCAAAATCGAAGCCACTTCGTAGTGGCCACCAAGACTGCCAGCAACACCCGTGAAGCGGCCCTACGTCGAATCGATGAGGACTGTGAGGAGTTAGGGACCGACTATCTGGACATCTTCTATCTCAGAACCTACAACCGCGAGATGCTAGAAGCGCACTTTGCGCCGGGAGGGTCGATCGAAGGGCTCCTGGAGGCCCGCGAGCAGGGCAAGATCCGGGCCCTGGGACTGGCAGGCCACAGCGATCTCTCAGCGCTCGCAGCCGGTGTCGAGACCGGGTTGATCGACGTCGTAGAGTTTCCTCTGAACATCGTGCGCCGCGACGCCTTCGATCTCCTGATCCCGGCATGTGAGGATCATGACGCCGGCATGGTCGTTATGAAGCCGATGAATGTGGGCCTCGTGCCGCCCGAAGCGGCCCTTCCCTGGCTCGCAAACCAACCCATACACGTGATGGCACCCGGCATCAGTACGCCGGCGCAACTTGAGGTCGATGCGGCGATTCTGGATCGCGATCCGATGGAGCTCTCAGACGATGAGGAAGCAGAAGTCGCCTACTGGCGACGAAAGGCGAGCAGCGAGACCTGTCACATCTGCGATCAGGTCTGTCAGGCGGTTTGCGAACAGCATCTCCCTATCGACTACATGATCTATCACAACATCTTTCAGAATGAACTCCGGCGGTTGGGCGTGAAGGGGTTTTTGAGCTACCCCTTCGCTCCCTGGGTGAAGGAGCGCGCCGAGGTGATTTTCAGTACAGGCCTTGCGCAGCTGCAGAGCTGCACCGGGTGCGGGAAGTGTGATGAAGTCTGCCCGCACCAGCTGCCGGTGATGGATCTGCTGGAGAGGGTCAGGGAGGATCACGCGGCGATCTTGAAGGCACTCCAACAACTGGACTGGACCGAGGAGCACGCCGGTGCCGACTCGCCACTCCCGGCGAGAGTCTTGGAAAGCTGGATCCGGGGCGGCCAGAAGCCGCGTCCGTAGACGGACGGAAGCCGCGTCCGCAGACGGACGGAAGCCGCGTCCGCAGACGGACGGAGGCTGTGTCCGCAGACGGACTCCGCAGACGGACTCCGCAGACGGACGGGAACACCGACTTAAGCGTTCAGGAGCAAAGCGATATGTCTACACAATTCCCAATCATAGATTGTCACACCCACATCGGACGCCTGCCCGGCATTGTGGGTGAGGTCGTGACGGCTGAGGATCTTGCCTACATCTGCAAGCACGAGAACGTCCGATATATGCTCGTATCCTCTGCTTCAGCCACGACGGTCGGACAGCACGCGGCTACTCAAGAGGTTGTGGAGATGTTGACGTCCAGCAACCCGGGCGAACCCAGGCAGCTGGGCGGTATGCTCTGGGTCAATCCCCACGATCCCTCCTGGGCGGAGGATCTCAGCATCGCCGCAGCGCACAGCTTCCACGGCATCAAGATCCATCCCGTTCTCGATCACTACGCCGTGAGCCGTGCCGCACTGGATGACGTCTTCGCGGCAGCGCGGGCACAAGGATGGCCTATCCTCACACACACCGACGTCGACGGCACGCCGATGGATGCGGCAGCCTACGAGCCCTTGATCCAGACCTACCCGGATGTCATTCTCATCCTGGCGCACCTCCGCTGGGGCGCGATCCCCCTGGTCAAGCGCTACGACAATGTCTACGTTGACACAACTTATATGGACCCGGTTACCGTCGAGATCGGGGTAGACGCACTCGGCCCCGACCGTATCCTGTTCGGGACCGATGCAGCCGAAGGGTTCGAGATCGGTCGCCCGCCAGCTCGCGTCCGTCCGCCCCGCAGCTATGCGGGTCTCATCGCAGAACTCCAAGGACGCAGTATACCAGATGCGGCGCTTGAGAAGATCCTGTATACCAACGCCCGAGATCTGTTCAACTTGAGTTTCTAGCAATCCTATCAGCAACCCTCCAAGGAGATACTACAACTATGCGTATCAGCTATTGCACCTGGGGAATGATGACAGTTGGCATTGAGCAAGCCATTCCGGCGGTCGCCAAAATCGGTTATGACGCCATCGAACTGGCTGTGACACCCCGTTGGCCCACGGCGTTGGACACGCTGGACGCCGACAAACGGGAGCAGATCGTCAAACTGCTGGGAGAGCACGAGCTCACCCTCTCGGCGGTAGCCGGGCACACGTCCATGTGCGAAGAGGGCCCCGATGCCAATGCCGCCAATATGCAGCGGCTGCGCGACACGATCGATCTTACCGCGGAGCTGACGTCAGAAAATCCGGCACAGCAGGACGAACCAGCGATCACCGCCAGCTTGATCGGAGGACGCGAAGAGGAGTGGGAGACCAAGAAGGAACTGATCGCGGAGCGCGTAGCCGGCCTGGGCGACTATGCCGCGTCTCGGGGTGTCATCCTGGCAGTTGAGCCACATTCGGGCACGGCTTTTGATCAACCGGATAAGGCCGTGTGGTTGATGGAGCAGGTCAACCATCCTGCGGTCCGCCTGAACTTTGACATCAGCCATTTCGATATCTGGGACATCGGGATTGACGACTGCGTGCCGCAGTTGGTTCCGTGGAGCGTTCACACGCACGTGAAGGACCAGCGCGGACGCTATCCCAACCACGAGTTTCTGACCCCCGGCTCAGGCCCTTTCGACTTCGTGCACTACTTGAGGGCAATGGACGCCGCGGGCTACACCGGCTTTGTCGGGATGGAGGTCAGCGTGATGGTGCAGCGCAAGCCCGGTTACGACCCCTTTGTCGACGCGGCGCTGGGTTACTATGCACTCGTGCACGCGTTCAATGAGTCCGGCGTACCGTATGGCCGGTCGAGCTGAGGAGAATGCCTATGGCTAAGGATCAGAGCTATCTGCAATGGCTGACCAGAGACACACCGACGCTCTGGTGGCATGACTCCGGAGATCCTGACGAGCTGGACTTCGGCCTGTCGCATGGCGCCTGTGGTGTCACCACCAACCCGGTCCTGACGGCGCAGGCGCTCGCGGCACAGCCCGAAGCCTGGCGCGACCGGATCGATGCATCAGCAGTCAGGGATGTGACGGCCGACGAGAAGGTGGCCGCGCTGATGCGGGCCGTCGCCGTGCCAGCAGCCAGGAGATTGGAGGCCGCGCATCGGGCCTCCACGGGCAACGTGGGCTATGTATGTGCGCAGGTCAACCCACGCGAAGCCGGCAAGCGGGAATCGATGCTGTCGACGGCGCGCCGATATCACACCTGGGCGCCCAACATCGCCGTTAAACTCCCTGTCACGGCTGCCGGGCTCGATGTACTGGAGACATGCATCGCGGAAGGCATCACAGTCACCGCAACGGTGAGCTTCACGGTGCCCCAGGTCATCGCCATCGCCGAGCGGCACCGGCGTGGCGCGTCGCAGGCGCGCAGAGACGGCATCAAGCCGGGTCGCTGTTTTGCTGTCATTATGATCGGGCGGCTCGATGACTACCTGCGGGACGTGGCCCTGGATAACCGGTCCTCCGTCGACGAAGCCGACATCCGCAGTGCGGGACTGTCCGTGACCAAGCGCGCCTATGCCATTTATCAGGAGGAGGCCTACGAGGCCACACTCCTCGTGGCAGCGCTGCGCGGGGACTATCATATGACAGAGCTGGCAGGTGCCCGGATCGTTATGTCGATCCACCCCAGCATTCAGTCACGGCTCCTTGAGCCCGGAGTGGTGCGGGAGGAGCGCATCGGCAGACCCGTGGATTCCGGGTCGATCCAACGATTGATGTCCATGCCCGAATTCATACGTGCTTACGAGCCAGACGGTATGCAGCCCGAAGATTTCATCAGCTATGGAGCGACACAGCGGACGCTTGCACAGTTCGATCAGGCGGGCTGGTCGTTCCTTGAGGCCTTTGACCAGTACCGGGGGGATGACCTATGACAAGCGACTACCGGAGTATGTTCGATCTTAGTGGGAAAGTCGTGTTCGCTGCGGGTGGCGCCGGTGCCATCGGGGCCGAGCTGGCGCTCGCCGCTGCCTACTTCGGCGCCAACATAGCCATTGCCGATGTTTCGGTGGATGCATGCGCGAGCGTCGCCGGCGAGATTGCTAAGACAGGCGTCGCGACGATGAGCGTCGCGATCGACGTACTGAGACCGGAGAGCGTGGACGCTGCCGTCTCTGCCGTCGAAGCGGAGTTGGGCCCCATCGACGTGCTGATCAACAGCGTCGGCACCCATATCGAGCAGCCGGCGGAGGAGGTTACCCTGGAGGCCTGGGACACCGTCCTCGACATCAACCTGAGAGGCGCCTTCGTGCTCTCCCAGGCCGTGGCGAGGGCGATGATCGCCGGCGGTCGCGGCGGCAGCCACCTCCACATCACGTCGGTACGCAGCGCGCTGGGCATCCGCCGCGGGTACGCAGCCTACGTCAGCAGCAAGGGTGGGCTGGGACTGCTGATCAAGCAGCTCGCCTCCGAGTGGGCCAAGTACGATATTCGGGTGAACGGCATCGCGCCGACCTTCACGCGAACGCCTCTGGTCGATGACTATCTGAACGACCCGGAGTTTCTCCAGGCTCTGGTCGCGCGGATACCGCTAGGCCGCGTCTGCGAGACCTCCGACCTCACCGGACTCGCCGTCTATCTGGCGTCGGATGCGTCGAGCTTTATGACCGGTCAGAACATCTTCGTAGACGGGGGTGTCACCGCGACACAGTAGCCGGTCACGAACGTATGAACAAGTACACAGTTAGATCACGATCGCGACCTCGACCTCGCGTACCGGCAGGGCTTTGCGGAGGTCGGCGGGGATAAGCTCGACCAGGAATCCGCGCTTACCCCCGTTGACGTAGAGGCTGTCCAATGCAAGAACCGTGCGCTCCACATAGATGGGAAGCGGCTGCCTCGTCCCGAACGGACTTATGCCACCGACCTGATAGCCGGTGACACGCTCGGCCTTCTCCACATCGCAGGGGGAAATGGATTTCACGCCGAGAGTTCGGGCCAGATTCTTCGTGGAGACATCGCGGTCGCCATGCATCAGCACGAGTAGGGGCCGACCGCCTTCGGGCTCCATAACGAGTGTCTTGACGATACGGTGCTCCTCCACGCTCAGGCACGCAGCGGCGTGCATCGTGCCCCCATGCTCTTCATAGGGATAGAGGTGAGGCACAAACGGGATCCTCTTGCTCGACAGGTATCGTACACCACGTGTCATCGGATGGTCGGATCTGCTCATAACTCCGCTCCGGATTGCTGCGCGAGCCGCCGCTCCCAGGCCATGCCTGGATAGTGACGATAGAAGCCGACATCCTCCAGCAGGCCGGCGCCCGGGCTCTCCAGCACCGGCTCGCCGTTCCATATCTCGACCGTCAAACGCGACTCGAAGCGCCCCAGGTAGTCAACCAGAGCCCGAATAGCGCGTCGGGCCAGCTCCGGATCGACAGTCGTGGGGGTCATCATGGTAGTGCCTGTAGCACTAGCTACCAGAACCGGCAAGCCCCGATGCTGGACCAGCCAGGTGGAAGGAACCCGCGAGAAGGACAGAGGCGTGCCCTCCCTGACCTCCGGACCGCCTTCTCGGGCAGGGCCATAGAGATTGGCGGGATCGCAAGCATTCATCACGACAAGCTCAGTGCGAACGCCCAGCTCATCTCGAAGGGCACGCAAGCGCTCAACTGCATCAGGAAGTGCGAACTGCACACCGGGCAGGCCTTCGACAAAGTAACCGCGCCGAATCTCTCCGCGCATCTCCAGTCGACGGAATTCCTGGTACAGAAGACTCCACTCCCAAGCCCCAGCCTCGTCCTGCAAACTTTCGTGGGTGACAACGCCGTGGCGTGCCAGCAACTGGCGCGCCTGCCGCGCGAGGCACTCGTCGAGGGGCAGTTCCTTACCCAGTATCCCGAACCTGTGTACCGCGGTCCAGCGCCCGACCCAACGAGGCTTCACCTCACGTGCCACCTTCTGGCGGGCCCGCTGCTGCGCCGAGCGATAGCGCGACGCAGCGGGTTTGTGCCCGAAGCGCCGCTGTGACAGGCCCAGATCCTCGCGGCGCTGCGATAGCTCCGTCTCAAGCGAGCTGTACGGCTTCCGCGTCCCGTAGTCAGAACCCGCAGCCGTCGCGACCGCTGTGGCCGCCGCAGCCCCTTCTTCCACCAGTTGGTGCATCGCCTCCAGGCTATCGTTGGTGACCAACCCGTCGAGCACCAGTTCGATGAGCGCCGCTTCCGCATCACGCTCCTCAAGCTCCAGCGCCGCGCAGATATCGGCAAAAAAGACCGCACCCTCGGAACGCAGGAACCGGTAGACGTCCTGGGCCGTTTCGCTGTATTCGGACAACTCCTCCGGCGCCGGCTCCAGGTAAATGCTGCCCTCACCTCTAAAGAGAAAACGCACACGGGCATAACGGGGATCGACGCCGCCTGACGCCACCCAGACCACCTCGCCCTCATGACAGAGCGCCGCCAACTCTCCCGCCTGGTAGTCGGCGATGCGCACCGGGAGGATATCACGCTCCCACGTCCGACCCACAGCCGGGGCAGCGCGGAGCTGCTGCAGCACACGTGACAATGCACCCGCACCCGACAGGCGATGCTTGGACGTCAGGTGCTGCCATCCGGCCAGAAACTCCGCGTACGTTGTGAAGGGTACCGGTTGAACCTCGTTGCGTAGAATGTTCAACGTGCGGCGATGTATCTGCTCCAAGGTGCGCCGGTCCACATACTCAGCAGCCCCCGCCTCGGGCTCGGCCACTTGCCGACCCTCTTCAATTTCAGCCGTTGGTGTGAAGCGACCGTGCACGAGATCACGCGCCTCGATCAGGCGATCTAGTTCAGTCCACAGCCACTCCCCATCAAAGGCATAGCGTGCTCTGATGCCATCGAACGTGATCGGGCCTGATTGCTCCAGAAAGCGCACCAGAATGCGCCGACGAGCCTCGTCCGGCGTCACTTTGGCCCGGCTTCCCCAAGGCAGGTCGAACGCCGCGACGTAATCCGGCACATGCTCGGCCGCCACCCAGCGATATTCGTGGCGCAGGCCACCGCTCGGCGTCGTTACAGGGATATCCAGACCGACGACACGATTCTCCCCGGTCAACCGCGCAATCCAGTTGGACGGGTCCACCGAAGTCCGCTGCGCGATCTCTTTCGAGGATAGGTCGCCCATCTGTTCCAGCAGCACCGCCAACTCCTCGACCGATCGGGCGTGGGCATGGACCGCTGTGTGCTGAAGCTGCGCCCGAACCGACGCAACCGCCTCGGGGCGCAGCAGCTCGTCAAGGGCCACATCCTTGAGTAGGTCCTGCAACAGATCGCGATTCACCGCTAACATCTGGAGCTGTTGCTCGGCGCGGGGCATGTCCGCGTCGTACATATGGATGCTGATAAAATCGTACATCAGGCTTTCGGCAACAGGAGAGGGTGTGTGCGATTCCAGCACCACCACCTCGATCTCTCCCTGCTGAATACCTGCCAACACCTCCTCAAGGTGTGGCATATCCATCACGTCTTGAAGGCAGTCACGATAGGTCTCGGCGACAATCGGGAAATCCTCGAAGCGACGGACGACCTGGAGCAAGTCGCGGGCGCGGAGCCGCTGCAACCAAAAGGGCGTCCGCTTACCGCGACCCACGCCCGGCATCA
>SLDA01000530.1 GCA_007125545.1 Thermoflexales bacterium
CCGTAGAAGAGAATACCCGCAAGACGTCCTTCTTGATGCAGCAGTACAGCACCGAGCCGATCGTACCCGAAGTTTAGGCGATCATCAGTCACTACGCGGCGCGATCTTCAGGCGAGGTTTCCGACCCTGGCTGAAGATCGCGCCGCGCTTGGTGCTAGAGTGCATCGCGGTGGATTGCGTCGATCCCGCCCATATAGGGGCGCAGGACCTCCGGGATGGTGATCGAGCCATCAGCCTGTTGGAAGGTCTCCATAATCGCGATCATAATCCTGGGAAGTGCCAGTCCTGAGCCATTGAGCGTATGCACGAATTCGGGCTTGGCGTTCGGCTCAGTGCGATAGCGCACGTTGGCGCGGCGCGCCTGGAAGTCCGTGCAGTTGCTGCAGGAGCTGACCTCCAACCACGCATCCTGGCCCGGCGCCCAGACCTCCAGATCGTAACCTTTGGCAGCGGCAAAGGAGATGTCCCCGCTGCACAACTCCAGAATGCGGTAGGGCAGTTCCAGCCGCCGCAGCAGATCCTCAGCGGTCGCCACCATCTTCTCCAGCTCATCGAAGCTAACTTCGGGTGCCGTGAACTTGTACATCTCGACCTTGTCGAACTGGTGCCCACGCTTGATACCCCGCACGTCGCGCCCGGCACTCATCTTCTCGCGCCGGAAGCAGGCCGTGTAGGCCACATAGTTGAGCGGCAGGTCGCCGGCATCGAGGATCTCATCGCGGTGCACATTGGTCAGACTTACCTCTGCGGTCGGAATCATCCAAAGGTCATCCTCCACGTCCCGGTAGAGGTTGTCCTCGAATTTGGGTAACTGCCCGGCGCCCACGAGGATCTCGCGCTTGACCATATAGGGCATATAGAACTCGGTGAAGCCGTTTTCCCGCGTGTGCACATCGAGCATCCAGAAAATCAGCGCGCGCTGCAAACGAGCGCCCGCACCCTTAAGCAGATAGAAGCGGCTGCCCGAGATCCGCACGCCGCGCTCCAGATCCAGAATATCCAGTGCCGGTGCGAGATCCCAATGGGGCAAGGGCGTGAAGCCTTCAGCGGTGAAGTCGCGCCGCTCACCCCAGTGGCGAATCTCGATGTTCTCGCTGTCGTCGGCGCCCAAAGGCACGCTCTCGTGCGGTATATTGGGGACCCAAAGTAGCTTCGCCTGCAGAGAACTCTCAACCTCGCGCAGCCCCTCTTCCAGCGATGCAAGCCGGTCGCCGACTGCGCGCATCTCGTTGATACGAGCCTGTCGCGTCTCTTTATCCCTCATGCGCCCGATCTCTTTCGAGACGCGGTTGCGCTCGGCGCGCAGCGCTTCCACCTCCCCAAGCAGGTCGCGCCAGGTGACGTCGAGCGCGACGATCTCGTCGACGATGGCAGGATCGTCGTGCCGCTTGCGCAGCGCTTCTCGGACGGCTTCGGGTTGCTCTCGAATCAACTGAATGTCTAGCATAGCGTCTCCCCCCGCAAGGCTGAATGTGCCGTTACCCGGGGCATTATGCCATCAATAGAGCACCTTGTCCAGAGAAGGGTAAAACTGCGGCCTGCCCCAGAGTTGAAATGCACCCGCAAAGCGCTCCGTGTCATCCGGCGCCCGCGTTGCCCGTGATCCCATAATCCATTTATGCGTCGACCTGCCAGGATCGGAATACATGGTAGAATACGCGGGTTGCTCCGGGTGGCAGCAGTATTTGAGCATCTCGATCGGTCCCACGATGCCACCGGGGGTCCGTGAACCGCCAGACGGGCATCGATCCCACGGGGCGTGACCCGTTGGCCCACTACTAGGAGGAGTTCAATGAAACGGTGGTTTTGGCTTTTGATTGGCATGTTGTTAATCGTCTCTTTGGCCTGTGGGTTGTTGCCGGGACGCGGCAACGATACCAATACGCAGCCCGAAAGAGCGGCGCCTGTTGACGCGGTGCCGGAGGATGAGGGTGGGGAGGACGCCGAGCTCCCGGGTGACACGTCCGACGAGGACGGAAGACTGGCGGTCGACCGCAATGCGCTCGATCAGGTCAGCAGCTATCGGGCGACGATCACGTGGCGTAGTGAGATCGGAGACAACACAGTTGAATCCTTCACGATGCACCAGTGGTCGACGCGCAATCCGCCTGCGCAGCGCCTGGTGATAGAATCCGAAGATGGCAACATGGAGTTTATCCAGATCGGCAACGATACCTGGATGGGCTTTGGTGATGACTGGATGCAGACCAGCTCGGATTCAGAAAGCGACTTTGGCGATATGCTGGCCGGCGGCGACGATTGGCTCTTCGATCTTGGCGATGGTGGATATGAGTCACTGGGACGCAAGACCGAAAACGGGGTTAACACGCGGCATTACCGTGTCAACTACAGTGATAGGTTCCTGAACTGGTTCGATGCAGAAGACGAGGTCGACCGCATCACGGATGGGTCGGCTGAAGTATGGATCGCGGATGAGCCCGGTTTGCCACGCTTCACGGTAAAGTACCAGATCGTTATGACCGGTACATCTGACGGCGAGCCTATGAAAATCGTGATGTCCCAGGACGTTACCGATGTCAATGTACCCTTCACCATCGAGGCGCCGGAGGGCGTGGGAGGTCTTCCCGACGGAGTCCCGATCTACCCGGGTGCCACCGATGTGACGAGTATGACGGCCTTCACGATGTTCACGGCTGCGGATGATGTAGCCACCGTCAATGCATTCTACGAAGAGGCGCTGAGCGGAGGCGGCTGGGTTCAGATCGATGACGGGATGGTCATCGAGGACATGGTGACCAGCACTTGGGAGAAGGATGGACGCACCCTCTCTTTGATGATCAGTAGCGGCTCCGACGGCACCAGCGTGATGATAAGCGTGGAGGAGTAGGCCGCGCGATCTGTGGCCTTTCGAGGAAGCAAAGTGCTATCTTCTGAGCAGTTGAGGCGATCGGCACAGTCAGAGGGGCTGGATCTGGTCGGGGCTGTCCCGGTCGGGCCCAGCCCCTTCTGGCACGCTTATGAGACGTGGGTCGAGGCCGGCCACGCCGCCGGGATGGGTTACTTGACGCGCCCCGACGCGATATGGCGTCGCCAGGATCCTCGCCATATTATGCCCGAGACGCAGACCGTGCTGGTGGTCGCCGCTTCTTATGCTGGAGCGCCGCCTCCGGCGCCGGCACCCCTGCACGGGAACGTTTCGCGCTACGCTTGGGGGCCGCTGGGTCTGCGATCTGGCGAAGACTACCATACCTGGCTGCTCGCGCGGCTCAGATCCCTGGTAGCGCGCATCAAGGCCGAGTTGCGTATCTCCGGTCCTACCCGCGCTTATGTCGATACCGGCCCCATCCTGGAGCGCGCCTGGGCGCAAGCGACCGGGTTGGGGTGGGCGGGCAAGAACACCAACCTGATCCATCCCCGGTTGGGCTCGTACCTCTTCCTGGGCGTGGCGCTGCTGCCGGTAGCCCTTCCGCCGTCGATACCCGTGACTTCGCTCCCGTCGTGTGGCTCATGCACGCGCTGTATGGAGGCGTGTCCCACAGGTGCCATCATCGAGCCCAACGTCGTCGACGCGCG
>SLDA01000505.1 GCA_007125545.1 Thermoflexales bacterium
CAAGGCCCTGGAGCTGCCGGTTACCGATACGGCCTTCGCGCAGGGCCGCATGTTCTACGTTCAACCCTTCCTCACACCGACGCCCACGCCGACCCCCACCCCCACCCCGCGCCCGACAGTTGAACCCGGTCCGACCCGACCGCCGGCCCCCCTGGCGTCCTACAGCGGCAAGATTGTCTTCCTGGCCGACCGCCCGAACCGGGGCGAGCTCTGGATTATGGACCCGAACGGCCAGAATCGGCAGCGCCTCGGACGGGATTGGGCGTTGCTCGAGCAGTACGAGGAGCTGGTCGACCGCGAGCGCTACTCGCCCGACCGCACCCGCGAGGCCTTCGTCCGCTCGCCCTCTGCCGGCGCACGGGCGCCCCAGATCTTCTTGACGCTTCCGACGGGCCAGCGGATCGACGGACAGGGGTTTGTCCAGCTCACACGGCTCGACGATTACTGCTACGATCCCGTCTGGTCGCCCGATGGCACCCGCATCGCGTTTGTGTCGCCGGCGCTGGAAAGCGATGACGTATGGGTGATCGACATCGATGGCACCAACGCCAGGCCGCTCACCCCCAACCCGTGGGAGTGGGACCGCCACCCCTCCTGGTCGCCGGACAGCCAGAAGATCGTCTTCTGGTCCAACCGCACCGGGCTGATGCAGATCTATGTGATGGACGCCGATGGCAACAACGTCGTCAATATCAGCAACACGCAGTGGGATGAATACGATCCGGTATGGATCAAATAGGAAAGGACCTCTTAGATGCGAAGACTGAACAGCGTTACCGTTGAACCCGTACGCCCGGTCACCATAGGAAACGACCGGCGAGGTCCGGCCGAGGAGACGCCGCAGAACGACGCCTACGGCCGCATTCGCGAGCGCGTGCAGCGCCGCCTCCTCTCAGAGCTAAGCCCGGGGACTGATACGAACGACACCGCCGGCGTGCGACGTGCGTTGGAGCAGATCTTCGTGGATACGCTGCAAGAGGAACGGCTGCCGATGAGCCGGGCGGATCGCACCAACCTCTTCGAGCTGATCGTGGCGGATGTGCTGGGCTACGGTCCGATCGAGCCGCTGCTGCGCGACGAGACCGTCACCGAGATCCTGGTGAATGGCGCCGAGCGGGTCTATGTAGAGCGCGCCGGCATCCTGGAGGAGACCGACATCCACTTCCGCGATAACGAGGAGGTGATGCATATCGTCGACCGGATCGTGACGCCGCTGGGCCGCCGCATCGACGAGAGCAGCCCGATGGTCGACGCCCGCCTGCCCGACGGCTCGCGTGTGAACATCATCATCCCGCCTCTGGCGCTCGACGGTCCTACAATCAGCATCCGGAAATTCGCGCGCGCGTTCTTCACGCCCGAGGATATGATCCGCGCCAATACCCTGACGCCGACCATCGTCGATTTCCTCCGGGCGTGCGTGGTGGCGCGGCTGAACATCGTCATCTCCGGCGGCACCTCGACGGGCAAGACGACGCTGCTCAATGTGCTCTCCGGCTTCCTGCCGGACCGGGAACGGATCATCACCATTGAGGACTCCGCCGAGCTACAGCTCAATCAGCGCCACGTCGTGCGGCTGGAGTCTCGCCCGCCCAACGTGGAGGGCAAAGGCCAGATCGGCATCCGGCAGTTGGTGATCAATGCGCTGCGTATGCGCCCCGACCGGATCGTCGTCGGCGAGGTGCGCGGCGGCGAAGCGCTGGACATGCTCCAGGCTATGAACACGGGCCACGACGGCTCGCTCACCACGGCACACTCCAACTCGCCGCGCGATACCCTCCAGCGCATCAGCACGATGGCCCTGATGGCGGGAATGGACCTGCCCATGCGCGCCATCAACGAGCAGATCGCCGCGGCATTCCACCTGATCGTGCACCTGGACCGCCTGGTCGATGGCACGCGCAAGGTGACCCAGATTAGTGAGGTGCAGGGGATGGAGGGAGATGTCATCGTGATGCAGGATATCTTCCGCTTCTCCCAGACGGGCGTCAGCAAGGGCAAGGTAGAGGGCTTCTTCACCGCCCTGGGCTTGCGCCCCCAGTTTATGGATAAGATCGAAACCGCCGGCATCAAGCTGCCCCCGACGATCTTCAATCCGGAGCGCGACTATATTCGCAGGGGCAGGTAGTCCGGGTCCGGCGCCGGAGATACGCCGAGAAGGACACGCACACGTGGTTACAGTAGCAGAGCAGAGGTCGCACACTTTGAGCCCGGGCCCCGCCTCCGTGGCGGAGGTGATGGCAGAATGGCAGAGACTGGCTGAGGAGGGCGAGCTCCTGGACTTCAAAGTCGTGCCAACGGGCTTCACGCCCCTGGACGATATTCTGAACGGCGGGCTCCGTCCGGGAGAGCTGGCCGTGCTCGGCGGCCCCTATGGCGTGGGCAAGACCGTCTTCGGTCTGCAAGCCGCGCGCAACGTAGCCCTGGCAGACGAGAGGGCGAAGGCACTCTATATCTGCTACGAGCACGACCGCACGCACCTGCTGGCGCGCCTGCTCTGCCTGGAGAGCGTGGAGCAAGGCCGCCGCCCCGGCACCGACGGTGATGGTGACGGCCCGATGGACTACGACCTGACAATGCGCAAGCTGGCCGCCCTGACGGGCGGGCCCACCGGGGCGAGCAACCTCTTCTTCACGCTGCGCAACGACGCCCGCTACGCCAACCTGCTGCGCGCGCTCCGCCGCTACGGCGACCGTCTGATCCTCGTGCGGGCCAGCGGCGCCACCACCGGCCTCGATGAGATCAACGCGTGGATCGAGGCGGCGCGCACGCCCGGTACGGAGAGCGTTCTTGTGGTGGTCGATTACATTCAGAAGATCGCCGTCGACCGCGGAGACTACCGCGACGAGGACGAGATAACCACGGCCCTGATGCACGGGCTGAAGGAGATGGCGCTGACACAGCAGGTCCAGATGCTCGCGATCGCGGCGGCGGACCGCCCCAGCCTGAAGGGGCAGCGGATGCGCTTTGCGGACATGCGCGGCAGCTCCGCGATGCAATATGAGACCGACATCGGCCTGATAATGAACAACAAGTTCGACATCGTAAGCCGCGAGCACCTGATCTACAATCGCAGTGAGGCACAGACGATGCGCAACCTGGTGGTGCTCACGATGGAGAAGAACCGGGCGGGCCGGAACGCGGTGGACCTGGAGTACGTCTTCGACGCGCCCCACTTCCGCTTCCAGGCCAACGGTGAGTTCGTCCGCGACCGGTTGATTGATGGGAAGGTCGTGTTGGAGTAAAGCCGCTATCCAGGCCGTATCTGAGGTCCGTCCTGCGCGTTATACATTACATGGCAAGACGGGGGATAAGCAAGGTCGAGGTGGATATGGGTAACCGACGCGAACGGGGTTCGAATCTGGTGGAGATGGCATTTGCGATGTTCATCCTGGTGCTGCTGATCGCAGCCATTGCCGACTTAGGCCGGGCGTTCAACCATTATATCGTGATCACGAATGCTTCACGTGCAGGCGCACGCTTCGGAGCCCGCATGGAGCACACCAATACTGTGGATGGTTA
>SLDA01000033.1 GCA_007125545.1 Thermoflexales bacterium
CCTGGTTAATCGCGGCTCCCTATCCGTGCGATGCATGCAATCTTGCCGGCTCTCGATTAGTTGCTCCTCCGAAGCTGCTCTTACCAATGACCGACACAAATCTCTGCGGTTTCAAAACACATCCGGGGCGACACGCTTGGGGAAGCTAGGGGGCTCAATAGAAGGGGCGTCTATACCCAACGGGAGCGCTGTCGCCGGTGCAAGCTTCTATTGACAAGCAAAGTCAAAGGTGCTATAGTAATACCGAAGTCTGCGGGGCCACGTGTATACATTGCATTATATGCATTTGCATCTGAAAGTTGGTCGATATGCAGAATTCTTTTCCACGTCTGTAAGCTTTCTACCCAATCCTGGCTCAATGGCCGCACTGCAGCTACATCGACTTGCGAATGGGCAATTCGTAGTTGTGTCGACTTTGCTTTTTATGTTATAATAATAGTCCTTTAGTCCGATTAGGGATATCTTGCGCGATACGGTGTGAACCAGATCTCCGCAAGCTTCAAACCTGCAGTTTTCTGGCTTGTACAAGCTGGGGGTCCACGCGACGGCTTGAGAGGAGGTGAACGAGCACATATTTGTTCGAACAGTTGGCATGGTAGCAGATGGACGATTAGCTCATGATAGGAATCTGTTCTTACGGAGGAGACACTATGTTCAAGCGTTATCTGTGCGCGATTGTTGTGATCCTGTCCCTTGTCGCAACGTCCTGCGGTGCAACAACGCCGGCGGTGGACACCACAGTGTCCGACCCGCCTGAGGCTCCTGCGGCCGAGGAGCCAACTGATGCGACGCAGGTGAGCCAGTACAGCGAAGCCCCCATGCTGGCGGAAATGGTTGCCAGCGGCACCTTGCCCCCAATCGAGGAGCGACTGCCCGCAGTGCCATTCATAGTCGGCAAAGGCACACTCATCACTGAGCAGGATCTCCCCGACTGGAGCCCCGGTAAGTACGGCGGCACGCTGCGGCTGGCCCATAGCTCCGCTAACTGGAACCCGGATGTATTCGTTATGATGAATGAGCCTATGCTGCAAGGCCAGGGCATTGGAATGACGGGCATCCAGGGCAATGTAGTTGAGAGCTACGAGGTGACGAACAATAACCAGGACTTCACCTTCACGATCAGAAGGGGCCTTAAGTGGTCTGACGGTCAGCCGGTCACCACTGAGGATGTCCGCTTCACCTTCGAGGATATGTACGGTAATGAGATGCTCTTCCCGAACGGCGTGCCGAACGAGTTCCGTGTCGGTTTCGTTAGGGACGGTGCGGAGGGGTCGGTTCAGATTATTGACGATCATACTTTCAAGATTACCTTCCCGTCACCCTACGGCGGATTTGTCCGCAACATGTGGATTGAGGGCTGGAAGGGCTACACTCTCGTGATTAACCCATCGCATTTCCTCAAGCAGTATCACGCTGACTATGTCGACATCGCGACACTGCAGGATGAGATGACTGCGATGAACCTCACAGATGAGTGGTGGCAGTTCTTCGCGAACAAGCGCTGCCAGAACTGGGATATGAGTAACCCGCGCTGCATAGACTATCCAGGCCTCTATCCCTGGATTCCCAAGGACTCCGGGAGTGCCAGCCTCCTTGTGTGGGAACGCAACCCCTACTACTTTAAGGTCGATACGAATGGTCAGCAGTTGCCGTACATCGACAAGCTCATCTCGCAGCAAGTTGAGAACGTCGAGATGGTCAACCTCAAGGCTTTGACCGGCGAGATCGACTTCATGCGCGAGTCCACGGCGTTGGTGAAAATCCCACTCTATATGGAAAGTGCAGAGCAAGCCGGCTTCCGTGTGGTGTTAACCGATATGCACGTCGACTCCTCCGGACTTCGCTTTAACCAGACGTTTGAGGACGCCGACTGGCAGTCGGTTGTATCAGATGTTCGATTCCGCCAAGCCGTGAGTCTGTCCATTAACCGGCAGGAGCTAATCGATACCGTTTACTTCGGCCATGCGTCGCTGCCTATGGTGTTGGTTGGTGAACAATACTCCCAGTTTGACGTCGCCGCGGCTAACCAGCTGTTGGATGAAATGGGCCTAACCGAGAAGAACGCGGATGGTATACGTCTCTATCCGAGCGGCAAGCCCATTGAGATTCTGCTGGAGCATGGAGCCAATGCGCCCGATCTTTCGCCCGTTGCGGACCTGACGGCTCAGTACTTGAGGGACGTCGGTCTTCTGGTGACGGTTAGGCAGATCGATCCCAGCCTTTTTGGCGAGCGGTGGAATGCGAACCAAGTCCAGGCTAACGTCATGTGGAGCCACGACCGGGGCTGGGACAACGATCCCGTAACCGGAAGCGTGAACCGTGCAGGTCGCGCGTGGTGGCAGTATGTCAACACTGGAGGCACGGAAGGCGTCGAGCCGCCTGACTGGGTCATGAAGGCGTACGACATTGATTCTCGTCGTTGGCAGGTCGTTTCCGGTTCTCCTGAATACATGGATATTGTTGAGGAAGGTCGGCAGTGGTGCCGCGATAACTTGCCCTACATCAACTACGTCGAGAACGTGAAGTATCCGATGATCGTCTCGACCCGCTTGGGCAACGTCCCACAGTCCGGCTTCGCAATCGCCGCGAACTTCAGCGGTGAACAGCTGTTCTTCAACGAGTAGAACCTATGCCGGGAGTGCGCGAGCTGCGTAGTCCCGGCACTGTATTCTGATGGCACAGAGCGTTGCCTGACCATCCGGTCAGGCAACGCTACAGGAGAAAGGGTTGCCGTGCTTCGGCACGTTTGACCAGGTGGTTCCGGTTGATGGTCTGCCGGCACTTACCTAAGCCCAAGTCTTCTGTCGGCTAAGAAGCTGTAACGGCGACTCTGCCGGGTGTGTCGCTTATTGTCTTACCGTTATGGGCGATGCACATGGATGTGGTGTGGACATTAGAGAGGAGGAGAGTAGACAGTGCTACTCTATCTGGTCCGTCGTATATTGATGTTGGTGCCGATCCTGATCTTGATGTCGATGGTGGCCTTCTTCCTGATTCAGTTGCCGCCTGGGGATTTCGTCAGCTTCCGCATCACACAACTGGAGACGTCAGGGATTGCAGTCTCCGAAGGTGAAGCGGCCCGGCTTAGGATGCAGTTCGGCCTCGACAAGCCGCCAGTGCCCCGTTATCTCTGGTGGGTGTCGGGTATCGTCCTTCGAGGTAATTGGGGCTGGTCCCTCCAGTGGAACAAGTCCGTCAACGAGATTCTTACGGAACGTATTCCTATGACGGTGACGATCTCGGTTCTGGCTTTACTATTCTCGTGGGGTGTAGCCATACCGATAGGTATCTATTCTGCAACTCACAAGTATTCAGTCCTCGACTATCTAGCTACCTTCCTCGGATTTATCGGTGTGGCGACTCCGGGTTTTCTTGTGGCGCTCATCGCGGCCTGGTTGCTGTTTACCCAACTGAACTTCTCGGCCTTGGGGCTTTTCTCTCCGGAGTATCTCGATGCTCCCTGGAGTATGGCCAAGTTCGTGGATCTGCTTAAGCACATCTGGCTGCCACTGATCCTA
>SLDA01000287.1 GCA_007125545.1 Thermoflexales bacterium
AATTGCGGAGACAGCCCCGCACCGTTGCCCGGCTCTGGAGCCGCCCCGGATCCTCTCGGGATGGGTACGCCGGGTCCGGCGCGCTGGATCACCTTTCGCCAATTCCTTGCCGTCGTGGATGTTACCGGCATTACGCCGAATATGGTCTGGCTGGTGGGGCACAACACATTGCGACGCGCGGCGGGCGTGATCGGTAGCCGGGTCACGGCGGAGCAGGTGGCGACCATGCAGGCGCTGTTGCGAGAGGCCCTGGACGCAGGGGCTGTCGGACTCTCTACCGGTCTGGAGTTTGATCCGGGTCGCCGGGCTTCGTTGGATGAGATCGTGGCCCTGGCCGAGGTGGCGGGAGAGCGCGTGCCTCACGGTGGCGGTTTCTACGCCAGTCACATCCGCAACCGTGCCAAGGCACTCCAGCCCGCCATTGAGGAGTTCGTGGAGATTGTGCGCCGCTCCGGTTGCCGCGGGCAGGTGTCGCACCTCAACGTGCGCGCCAACACCGGCGCCGCTCCGAATGCCTGGGAACGTGCCGTGGAGACGGTCGAGCGGGCGCGCGCTGCAGGTCTGGATATCCAAGCCGATTGCACGCCGTATGTGGATGGCGGCGGCGCGCCGACGGCGATTCTGCCTATATGGGTGACCGAGGAGGGCCCGCAGCGCGCCGCTGAGCTTCTGCGCGACCCTGCTGTACGCGCCGAGGTGAAGACGGACTGCGACCGCTACTGGGCTTTCATTCCGCGTGGCGACTGGCATCGGGTGCGCATCTCCGGCAGCAGCGAGCATCCCGAGATCGTAGGGCGGAACCTCCTGGAGATCGCCGAGCTATGGCACCAGGACCCGTGGGATTGCCTCTTTGATCTCTTCGTGGAGAGCCTCAGCGGTGCAGGGCGCGTGAGCTACATCGGGCAGCTCTTCACGGAGGCGCATGTCGGCGGCAATATCCGCCACCCGCTCTTCAGCCTGGGCGTTGACGCGGCGACTAGTGCTGCAGAGGGACCCCTGAAGGATCGCTACGTCCACCCGCTTCCGTTTGCCGGGATGGTCCACTATCTGACGTACTGGGTTCGTGAGAAGCAGGTGCTGCGACTGGAGGACGCGATCCGCAAGATGACGAGCATGCCCGCCGCGCGCTTTGGTCTTGAGGGGAGGGGCGTGCTGCGTCCCGGTGGCTATGCCGATGTGGTTGTGTTTGATTATCAGGCGCTCGATGATGTGGCGACACCGGAGAATCCGGTGGCCTACTGCCGGGGTATCGAGCATGTGCTGGTCAATGGTGTCGTTGTGGTAGAGGGTGGGGCGCATACCGGAGCCCGTCCGGGGCGAACGCTGGGGGCCTAGGGGTTAAGGTCACCCCTTCGGTGCCGGCGCCGGTGCTTGCACTAGGCGGTGGTCCGGCGCAGCGGGATGCGCTCTGGCTGAGTTGCTTGCTCTAGCCGGCGGTCGCCCATCAGGCTGAGTTTGCGCGGATGCGGAGCGGACAAGATGTCCGCGGTCCGGGGGAGAGCGGATAAGATGCCCGCGGTCCGGGGGGAGGGCGGACAGGATGTCCGCGGTCCGAAGAGGGCGGACAGGATGTCCGCGGTCCGAAGAGGGCCGACAAGATGTCCGCGGTCCGGTGGAGGGCGGACAGGGGGCCTCCAGTAAGCTACTTTTGGTTAGGGATTTGGCTGTACTCCAGTTGCTACGCTTCGACCAACTCGCGCACGGATTCGGGAAGGTCCGCGAGGCGCAGCGGCTCCTTGACCGGGATCTCCTCGCCTGCGGGCGTAAGCTCGCGGTAGAGTTCCTCCAGGGCGCGGGGTTCGCCCGCGTCGAAGTCGAGCTGTAGCGCTGCTTCGAAGGCCTCCAGCACCTCTGGACTCACCTCTGACTCGCGGGCCTTGGTGGGGCTCGTCTGTAGCTCAATCTGCGCCATATAGAAGTCGTCGCGCAGATCGTCGGGGTCGTCGATCTCGTCCAGCAAGGCCATTCCCCGGCCGGCGCCACGCAGGCCCAGCGCCGTCAGGCCCAGCACCCGGAAGCCGGTTGCGATGAAGCGGTAGATCCAGATGTTACCGGGCTCGTGGTGGAGCAGATGAGTCAGCAACATCAAGCCCGTGTCCAGATGCCCAAGCTGCAGATAGGCACTGGCGAGGTCGATCAAGATGAAGAGGACGTCGTCACCTTTATGGTACCGGCGATTGTGGGCGAGCGCCCGCCTAAGCCATTCGAGTGCTACCGGATCGTCGTTCAGCAGCGCCCTCTCCGCCAAATCACGATAGAGTGGCTCGTAGGCCAGCGTCGGGCTGGCATGAGGTGAGGTCGCTACCTCCTCGAGCAGCTCAAATGCGCGCGCCTCTTGCGGGGCGCCGGCGGTTGAGCCGACCGCTGCACGTGGCGCTTCCATGAGCATCTCGGCGAGTGCCGCACGTTTGAAATCGGTCATGGGACCCACGTTGGGGTCTTCGATGTACAATTCGTGCGCAGTCATCCCAACGAGCCGGTCGGCATCCAGCGTCTCGGCCACGATGACGAGTTTATCTTTGTGGGAAATCCACGGTGCGACCCGGTAGAGGTCGCCGCTCGCTACGAAGGTGCGCTGCAGCTCTTCGATCACTGGCTCCTCGACCTGCTGGTAGCGTGTGGATGCGTGCATAGGTTGTGGTTGTGGTTGTGTCTCCGCCATCAGTCCCTCCTCTGGTTGCTAGTTCGTACTCAGAGTGTACCCCGGAGTGGGTACATGGCAACGTCGTCGAGCCGGCAGGGGGCTTGACTTGGGACCCTCATCCTCGCCTGGGGGATGGTGTACACCTGGTTGGCCGACCCGGCAAACCACATTGCGCATCAGGATGCGCTGGAACGATTGCCCTGACGAAGATTTGCAGGTATTATAGATGGGATTAGCCGTAGTCGATGCTCGTGTTCCTCGTCGGAGGTAGGGTGTGTTGACATCAGAATTGGACTTCGATAGCCTATGATATACTCTGAGGCATGTGCGCACCCACACACTCTGGTGGATGACGTGGACTGGTCCTGGCTTGCGCAGTTGCCGGATGGTGCATTTCATTTCCCCTATGGAGACCCGCGCAGCTTGGACTCCGC
The DNA here is from genome assembly GCA_007125545.1 of Thermoflexales bacterium. Lineage (GTDB taxonomy): Bacteria > Chloroflexota > Anaerolineae > B4-G1 > SLSP01 > PWVB01. The sequence continues at coordinate 3,079 of SLDA01000287.1, forward strand.
CGGTGAGGCCCGATGATACGACGGCGGTTACGGCTCATACTGCCTATCATCGTGCTCTCTATTGCGTTAGATCAGGGCACGAAGGCGCTGGCACGAGCGTTGCTTCCGCCTCATACCGTACACCTGCTTGGCGATCTGGTGCGGTTGCAGCTGTCAGAGAATGTCGGTGCATTCCTCAGCCTCGGTGCCGGCCTTCCGCCGATGATCCGCTTCCTCATTTTCACGGTTGCCAGCTCGATCCTAGTGATTGCCGTCATTGTCTATACAACACTGGAACGGGAGTTGAGTCAAGATATGGTTATCGCGCTGGCGTTCGTGGCCGGTGGAGGCCTCAGCAACCTGATCGACCGGGTGACGCGCGAGGGACGGGTCGTTGATTTCCTGAACTTCGGGATCGGGAACCTCCGCACGGGTATTCTCAACGTTGCGGACATTTTCA
>SLDA01000131.1 GCA_007125545.1 Thermoflexales bacterium
ATCGAGCGCTACTGTCCGGATGCGATCTTCCTGAACTATACGAATCCGATGGCCATGCTCTGCCGCGCCGTCCAGGGCGTGTCCAAGGTGCGGGCAAGCGGTCTGTGCCACAGCGTTCAGGGCACCGCCGAGATGCTCGCCGGCTGGATCGGCGCGCCGATGGACGAGGTGACGTACGTCTGCGCGGGCATCAACCACCAGGCGCATTATCTGGAGTTCAAATGGCAGGGGAAAGACGCGTATCCGCTTATCCACGAGGCCATCACCGGGAGCCCGGAGATCTACAACGAAGAGCAGGTACGCAACGAGATGTACCTGCACCTGGGCTATTACGTGACTGAATCCAGCGGCCACAACTCGGAGTATAACTGGTGGTTCCGCAAGCGTCCCGATCTTATCGAGAAATACTGCACGCACGGCACGGGCTGGAATCCGGGCCAGGACTGGATGGAGCGCCGCAATCCCAACTACAGCCGCAAGCAGCGGCGTGTGGACGAGTTCAATCGCTGGATGACCGAGGAGATCAACCTGACACGGGGCAACGAGTATGCGGCATACATCTTTAACGCCGTCTTCGGCGACCACACGTTGTTCGAGTTCAACGGCAACGTGCGCAACTGGGGCCTGATCGACAACCTGCCCACAGGTTGCTGCGTGGAGGTGCCCGTGCTGGCGTCAAACGGTGGACTGAAGCCGATACATGTGGGGCCCCTACCCCCACAACTGGCCATCCTCAACAGCCTGAACGCCCAATGCGAGGAGCTGGCTGTTGAAGGCGCGTTGGAGGGAGACCGCAAGAAGATCTACCATGCCTGCCTCTATGACCCGCTGACATCAGCCTTGCTCTCGATGGCGGAGGTCAAGCAGATGGTGGATCGGATGTTTGAAGCGGAGGACAAGTGGCTGGGAGCGTTCGCGTAAGGGAAGCGAGGACGTTGTCGATTCTCGGTTGAGTCACCGTGGCCATCACGGGAAACCGCCCATATTTCGAGCATACTCAACAAGGAGCCCGAACATGACCGATTCTGCGGCCCGAGTTCAGGCGGCCCTCGATGCGCTGGGCGCGAACATCCGCGTCCAGGTGTTTGACGTGCCGACCGCCACTGCCCAGGAGGCTGCCGACGCCATCGGCTGCGAGCTGGGTGCAATCGTGAAGTCGCTCTGTTTTATGGTCGCCGGAGAGCCGGTGTTGGTGCTTGCCGCCGGGGATCGGAGGGTGGACAGCAAGGCGCTGCGGCGCATCTTCGGTGCTTCGAAGCGCCAGGTCACCATCGCGGACCCCGAGACCGTGTTGCACGTGACCGGTTACGAGGTGGGGGGCGTGCCTCCGCTGGGGCACGCCCAGCCCCTGAAGACGCTCATCGACCAGTCCCTCGCGCGTTTCGCCACGGTCTACGCCGCCGCCGGCACTCCACACGCGATCTTCCCGATCGCGTATGAGACGCTAGTCGCGCTGACCGGCGCCGGCGTGGAGGAAGTCACGTCGTAGAAGCAGCGTCGGAGATGCAGACACGAGCCGCAAGGCTGCACGCGGTTGCCCGTTTCATCCTCGAAGCCGAGTCCGGCAGTGGTGGCACTACCCCCTTAATTGGAGAAAGCCGGCGTAGGCCGAGCGCGGACGCACACTTCAGACTGATCCCGCCGCGGTCAACTTTCCGTGTTCAGGTACAATAGAAAAGCGGGAGAGGAGCAGCTTAGCAAGGAGGGAGTTATATGCGGAGCGTCAATGTTGTCGTGATGATCTTCGTCACACTCACCTTATGCACGTGTTGTTGCGTCATACCCGCCTGCAATGGGCGGTGGCGGCACGGTTGGACCGACACACCCACCGAGTTGCCGCAGTCCGGCACCGGTCAACCTTACGAAGCCTTTATGGTGTTGTATGGCGACACACTGCCCACAAGCGGTCTTGAGGTCCAGCGCCACCATCTGCCGGAGGGCTAGCGCGGAGCCATGGGCCCAAGGCGGAGAAGACGCACAACCGCTCGATAGATGAACTTGCAGCTCTGGGTGCAATGATTCGGCCTTCGTAGGCAGAATAGGCGGGGGCTCCATCTCTGCCTCGACATCTGGAAAGCTCAACTCCGGTCAGCTTCAGCAGCGTAGACCTCCGGGCCCGGGGTGAATTGGGGCGGAAATGGAAAGACCGTGACAGGCAAGCTTGCCTGTCACGGTCTTGAGGTCCTACTCTTCCAAGAGTGCCTACTCGGAAGGCATGAAAGGGCGCACGAAGGGCGACGTCGCGCCACGGCGCAAAAAGTGACCCGATGGGCCTTCACCCAGGAACTCGGAGAACCACGACTCGTGCTCGATCTCCTCGTTAAGAATCGCGAGAGCAAGCGCATAGGTCCGGTGGTCCTTGCCGGCTGTCAGGTTGCAGATGTGGGTGTAGCCGCGCACAGCACACCGCTCGGCATTCACCAAGACGGTCAGCATCGCCCGAATATCCCGGGGATTATCCGGCAAACGCGCGGGCGAGCAGGCGGTCAGATCGTGGAAGACCTTCATATCCTCAGGCAGCTTGCCGCCCAGCTCATAGATGCGGGGCACCAGGGCCTCGAAGTGATTCCGATCCTCGATGCGTGCGGTTTCGGCGATCTCTTTCACCCCCTCACCCTCGAGCCCGATCAGGTTCGCGCGAAGAACGGTGTAGTAATAGAAGGTGGTTAACTCTGCAGCCGCATTCGCGACCAACAACTCGAGCAGTTCATCGACGTTGATGCCTGCTTCCTCAACCATTTCCCGTGCTACTTTAGCCATTTCTCGTCTCCTTTTGAACTAGCTAATTACATTAGAGATGATGGTGGCTGCAATTGTTCGTGTCGTAACGCATCTCTCCTACGCCGAGCCCTCTGACCAGGGCCAACTCACCACTCGCGACCAACTCACGTAGCGTAGTGTAGACCGTCGTTAGCGAGATATCCGGCATCGCCGGCACGCTGCGCTCATAGACCTCCGCCGCCCTGGGGTGGCTTTCGTGCTCGACCAACAGTTCAACAATGGCCCGGCGCTGCTGCGTGATCCGAAGGCCATTCTGCCGGCATATTTCAATGAGCGCACCAACTGATCGCATTGTTTACTCTTACCATCAATAAATAACCCACACTAACCTATAATCAGCATAGATTATAAGTGTAGCCTTGTCAAACCGGACGTGAATCTGAGGTCAGCCGATCAAGCGCTCGACCAGTAGGTCCTCGAAAGCGGGCAGATCCTTCCAGCGGGTGGCACAGCGCACGACGCGCCCCTCGGTATCGTCGATGACCGTGAACCCATCGTCTGTGATCCGCAGCGGCAGCGCCTCCATCTCCAGCAACGTTTCCGAGAACGCGAGGTAGATCGCGACCGTGTCGAAGAGCACCGAGGTCTCGACGTGCGGGTCCACCTTGGTCCAACCGACCCGCGCGGCCCAGATGTCGTTGTTCTCCACGACGGCGCGAGCCAGCGGATCCGTGCTTGCACGTACTCGCGCGAGCTTCTCGCCCTTGAGCGTAACCAGGCCGCAGGTGTC
>SLDA01000182.1 GCA_007125545.1 Thermoflexales bacterium
CGCCTGGCACAGGGCGGCGCCAATCTCGTCCTCGTCTGTCGTAACGGTGAGAAGGCGGCGCAGGTCAGCCGAGATCTGTCCACGAATTACGGCACAATCACAGATGTGGTGCTGGCGGATTTCGCCAGGCTGGCAGAGGTCAGAGATGCTGCAGGCACGATACTGGAAAGGTATCAGCGCATCGACGTTCTGATCAACAACGTCGGGCTGCACCGCACACATCGCACGCTTACCGAAGATGGCATAGAGACGGTCTTTTGCGTCAACCACCTGGCACCGTTTCTGCTCACGCGGCTGCTCCTCGACCGGCTCAGAGCCGGTGCTCCTTCGCGCATCATCCAGGTCAATTCACAGGGGCACCGCTTCGGAGGCCTGGACGTCAACGATCTTAATTGGGACCGGCGATTGTATCATGGCCTGTGGAGCTATGGCGCCGCCAAAGTGGCGCAACTGCTCACCACCCTGGAGCTAGCAGAGCAGCTCGATGGCAGCGGCGTGACCATCAACGCGATGCACCCCGGCGCTGTCAAGTCCGCAATTGGGATGGACAACGGCCCTCTCTACCGGTGGTATCGACGCCATATCGTGAACAGATACCTCAAAGATCCCGCCATCGCCGGAGAAGCCATTTACTACCTCGCGGCTGCGCCGGAGATGGCTATGATGAGCGGGAGATACTACAATCTGACCATTGATGAACCTCCGGCCTCCTATGTGATGAACCGCGACGTTGGAAAGGAAATCTGGAAGATCAGTGAAGCACTGACGGGCCTGCCCAAGACAGAGTGACCACTCAGCTGCGTGAGGTAACTATGGATTACGATGTGATCATTGTTGGTGGTGGTGTTGCCGGATTGACGGCAGCAGCCTACCTCGCTCGAGCCGGTTATGCGACCTTGCTCTGTGAGAAGCAGGCCGTCTGCGGTGGCCTGGTGAACACGTTCGAACGCGACGGTTTCGTCTACGATGGCGGCATCCGGGCGCTGGAAAACTCCGGGATTCTGTTCCCGATGCTCAAGGACCTTGGTCTGGATATTGCCTTTGTGCGAAACACTGTCACTATCGGCATCGAGGACCGTGTGATACGCGTCAATTCGGTTGACAGCATCGCCAACTACCAAGCGCTGCTCACAGAACTCTACCCCGAGAGCAGCCGCGAGATCGCCATGATCATAGAGCAGATTTGCCGCATCATGCGTTATATGGAGATTCAATACGGCATCAACAACCCTATCTTCCTGGATCCCAAGGCGGACCGAGAGTACTTCGCCAAAGTGATCTTGCCCTGGATGTTCAAGTACGCACTGACGATCGGCAAAGTCAACGCGCTCAAAGAACCCGTCGTCGACCACCTGCGACGCTTCACGCAGAATCAGAATCTGCTCGACATCATCACACAGCACTTCTTCGAGGCAACCCCTGCCTTTTTCGCGCTCAGCTACTTCTCGCTGTATCTTGACTACTACTACCCCCTGGGCGGCAATGGCACGCTCACCAGAGAACTGGCAGAGTTTGTACGTTCCCACCAAGGAACGATTCGCACCCATACCGAAGTGGTCTCTGTCGACCCGAGCAACCGGTGCATCCAGGATGCCGCAGGAAACACGTACAGTTACCGCAACCTCATCTGGGCAGCAGATCTGAAGTTGCTCTATCGAGTTCTGGATCTCGAGGCATTGGACGACGAATCGACGAAGCAAGCTATCCGGCAGCGTCGCACGGCGCTAATGGACAAACGCGGCGGCGATTCGGTTTTGACGGTGTACCTGGCAGTGGATATGGATCCACACTATTTTCGGGATCGGGCCAGCGAGCACTTCTTCTACACGCCACGGAGAGAGGGTCAATCGAAGGCCGGCCCTCTACCGGTCGATAAGCCGCGCGAAGCTATCGAAGCATGGTTAAAGGCGTTCTTTGCTTTGACCACCTATGAAATCTCGTGCCCGGTGCTGAGAGATGCGAGCTTAGCGCCTCCCGGCAAGACGGGTCTGATTGTCAGCATGCTGTTCGACTACACGCTTACTCGACAGATCCAGGAAATGGGCTGGTACGACGATTTCAAACACATGAGTGAAACGGCGATGGTCGACACTCTGGACGGATCCATCTTCCCCGGGATCAAGGATGCGATCCTCGACGCTTTCTCCAGCACCCCCCTGACGTTGGCACAGGTTACCGGCAACTCGGAAGGCGCCATCACCGGTTGGTCCTTCACCAACGATCCCGTCCCGGCAGAGAGCCGTTTGCCGAAAGTGGTGGCCTCGGTCCGCACGCCGATCCCCGGCGTCTTCCAGGCAGGTCAGTGGACCTTCAGTCCCTCAGGGTTCCCCACCGCCATCTTGAGCGGGAAGCTCGCGGCCGATCAGGTGCGCAAAGCACTAAAGAGATCCTAGACAGACGCAGAGCGACCTTGACACTCGTCGAGGCCCTGTGTATACTGGTCATGTAAACGTTTACATGGAGGGGCCAAGTGCGACCGACCATTCACGCCGTAGCCAAGAGAGCCGGGGTTTCGATTGCGACCGTCTCGCGACTCCTCAACGGCAGCACGCGCGTGAGCGCGGAGACCGCTGCACGGGTGCGCCGCGCCATTGAGGACGTGGGCTATTTGCCCAACGCATCGGCACGCGGATTGGCGATGAGCGCCAACGGAACCCTCGCCGTGATCTTTCCCAAGCTCTCAGGCCCCTTCTTCTCTGAGCTGATCCGAAGCGCCGAGGCCAGCGCTCGCGAGACCGGATACCACCTCTTAGTCTATGGCGACTCAAGCATAGCGGAGGATGCCCAAGAAAGGATGTTAGGGCTGCTGGCCACCAAATCGGATGGGCTGATCCTGGCAAGTGAGAATATCGGGCTGGACTACATTAGAGACGTGCAACGCTGGGGTCTACCGGTGGTCGTATTGGGCCGGCAGCCGGACGACATCTCTGTGGATAGCATTCGACCGGACAACGTCAACGGAGCAGTCAAGGCGGTGTCGCATCTGATCGAACACGGATACCGCCGGATCGCTATGATCACGGGTCGTAGGACACACCTGCACGCCGCTGACCGCGAAGCGGGCTATCGCAGAGCGCTTTACGATCACGGACTGCCCATCATTCCCGAGCTCGTGATATCGGGAGCCTTTGATGAAGAGAGTGGCTATGCAGCCACGCAACTGCTGCTACGCCGGCGACCTGTGCCAGAGGCCATCTTTGCGGCCAACGATGAGATGGCGATCGGTGCGATGGCAGCGGTTCGTGAGAAGGGCCTGCGGGTCCCGGCTGATATCGCATTGGTGGGATTCGATGACATTGCACCGGCGCGATACGTGCACCCCTCTTTGACGACAGTCGACCAGGATATGTACGGGCAGGCCCAGGTCGCCGTGCAGATGCTGCTTGAGAGAGTCAATGGATCGGATGCCGAGACGGAAACCAGGCTCGTTCCTACCGAGTTGGTGATCCGCGAGTCCTGTGGATGCAAAGACGTCGCTCGAGATGTGGCGTCCGTTGTGTGAATGGAGC
>SLDA01000079.1 GCA_007125545.1 Thermoflexales bacterium
AAGTGGTCGATGTGTTGCAGTTGCAGCCGAGCGGTGAGAAGATGCGCTCAATCCGCGGCAAACAGATCGGGATGATCTTTCAGGAGCCGATGACGTCTCTGAGCCCGCTGCATAGTGTCGGCAACCAGATTGCTGAGAACATCCTCATCCACGAGGAGCACGTCACCAAGCAAGAAGCTCGGGAACGCACGATTGATATGCTGGCTCGCGTAGGTATACCGAAGCCCAAGCGGTTGGTAGACGCATATCCTCATCAGCTCAGCGGCGGCATGCGCCAGCGTGCTATGATTGCAATGGCTTTGATCTGCGGTCCACACTTGCTCATCGCGGATGAGCCGACCACTGCCCTGGATGTGACGGTCGAAGCGCAGATTCTGGAATTGATCAAGGCGCTGCAGGAAGAGTTTGGTATGGCGCTTATGTACATCAGCCATGATCTTGCTGTGGTTGGCGAGATGTCAGATGACATTATGGTGATGTACCTGGGACAGGTAGTGGAGCACGCGTCTACTGACGACATCTTCGATGATCCACTACACCCTTATACCGTCGCACTCTGGCGGTCGGTGCCCACTATCGAGGGCAAATTGGAGAGATTGGTGTCCATCAAGGGTACCTTGCCCAGCCCATTTCAACCGCAGCCGGGCTGTCGGTTTTACTCGCGCTGCGATCGAAGATTGCCTGGCAAGTGCGAGCTGTCCCCCCCACCTTTGAAGGAAGTTTCTCCAGGGCATCTTGTGCGGTGTTTCCTATACGAGTAATAGAAATCAAACGCCAATGCGCAGGATCTGTGTCCCTGCTGTCTATAAGTATAGCCGTAGTCGACATCTACACTTGTTCCCGGGGGACTGCACTCGCGATCCAAGTGTAGGTATCAGACTTGCAGATTAGGATTGGCCTTATGGAAAGGCGACAAGGCATGACCAATCAAGCACAACTACCTTTGTTGGAAGTCCAAGATCTAAAGAAATGGTTCCCTATGTCCAAGGGCATACTTCAGCGGCAGACGGTTTATGTCAAGGCTGTTGATGGCGTCGATATCCAAGTGCAGCCCGGTGAGACGTTAGGGATTGTGGGTGAGAGTGGCTCCGGAAAGACGACGCTAGGCCGGTGTATTAGTCGTCTATATAATCCGACGGGTGGACAAATCACTATGCGGACCGACGGCGAAACCCTGGACGTGTCGGCGTTGAAGGGTAAGGAACTGTCAGCTTTCCGCAAACGCGCCCAGATGATTTTCCAGGATCCTTACTCCTCACTCAATCCGCGTATGACGATTCTCGAGACAGTGGGAGAACCGCTGTTGGTGAATCACCTTGCCAAGGGACGTGAGCTAGAAGAGCGCGTTACAGAAATGATCGTGCAGGTGGGCCTACGTGTGGAACATCTGCGGCGGTATCCGCACAGCTTTAGTGGCGGTCAACGGCAGCGTGTTGGTATCGCCCGAGCTATGGTGGTGAATCCCCGGCTCGTGGTGGCCGATGAACCTGTGTCCGCCCTGGACGTCTCGATCCAGGCGCAGATTCTGAATCTGCTTCAGGACTTACAGGAGAAGTACGAGCTCACCTATCTCTTCATCTCACACGCCATGAGCGTCGTGCGCTATGTGAGCGATCGTATTGCCGTGATGTATGCCGGCAAGTTGGTGGAGTTAGGTCCCACGCAAGAACTGCTGAGCGAACCCAAGCATCCATACACTGAAGCCCTGCTTGCGTCAGTCCCCAAGCTTTCACAGCGCAAGCGTGGAATGCGGCTGGTCTCTCCGGGAGAGCCGCCGGACCTGACCAACTTGCCTGAGGGTTGCGTTTTTGTGCCACGCTGCAAATACTCAACCGATCAGTGTGAGGAGCAGGCACCCCAGCTGCGGCTGGTCGGCACGAATACCTACATTAGCTGTCACCGGGCGGAGTTGCTGACGTTGCGGGGAATATCAGGAGTGTGAGGAGTGGCTGCCGGGTACGCGTTCATCACAATCGAGGTGTTGCTTCGTTTCGATCTTGGTGTATTCACCATTGGGTCCATACGCTACGATGGACTTGACGGCGACCTGGAGTGATCTGTCGATTGCAGCTGGAAGCGGCTTGGGTGTGTAGCCTTATAAAACTATGAAACAAATACGTACAGTTTCCGGTTATATCTTAGCTTGGAGTCTGTGGGCGTTGACGAGTGCCTCGGGCGTGGTTATCTTATTCTGGCCGGTGCGTGATGCCATCCGATCTCTCACTGAAGCGCTGACAATGAGAGCCTTGCACGGTACGTCTGCCCAACAGTTTCAAGTGCCCTATACTCGCAATTCTGTTGATCGAGTCAGCGTTGTCGTTCTGGGTGTCCTGTCGGTTCTGCTAGTCGTCGGTGTTGAGCACTATTACCGAGAGGGGCTTGAGGACTCCCAACTTTGGAGAAGGTTTGTGCGCGTTACGGCGATCGAGTCCGGTGTTCTGTTTGCGGCCTATGCAATCCAGATGATCTATCTCGGTGTGCTAGGTTTGTTCACGATCTGGAGCGTGGTGATTCCGGCCGGAGTCCTGCTGGTGACCGTCGCGTTGACTTGGCTGCTGAGCCGGATGTCGGCGAATCCCTCCGCGGCTTGAATTGGGCTCTCGATCTGCCGGCTGTGCATCTTCGCGTCCTTTTCCCCTCTACCAGCGTGCTGGAGAGGGGAAGTTTTTGCTTGAGGGGGTACAATGATGGGGCCAGAACGCGTCCGCTTGCGCCAGCTGTTCTTCTGCGCTTTGTTCCTGTCTGGCTTTCTATTGCTGTTCACTCAAATCAAAACGACGGCCAATCTGTATGATGAGGGATTGGTGCTCACGAATGCTGAGCGTGTTCGCGCCGGTGAGTTACCCTATCGCGACTTCTGGACGATGTACGGACCGGGATACTTTTATGCTCTGGCGGGCCTATTCCTGCTGGTGGAACCCACGATTCTTGCCGCGCGCCTGTTTGATACGGTGCTCAGGTTTCTGTTGACTCTGAAGGTCTACTTGCTAGCTCGTACGGTGACATCGTCTTGGGTAGCGCTCATTCCCTATGCGTTCGTTACGTTCTGGCTCGCTACCATCCGCTTCTACTCCTATCCGGCCTTTCCTGCCACCGGTGCGCTCCTGTTGGCTGCGCTTGCCTTCACAGGCTATCTGCGGGACAGGCGAGGGCGCTGGCTCTTTCTGTCGGGAATGGCGTTGGGGTTGACCGCTCTCCTCCGGCTGGATTTTGGAGGCTACGGGGCCTTCGGTTTCGCGGTTGCACTGGCCCTGCTAGAGTTACGGGAATCCAGCATCCTCCGCGATGCCTGGAGGGTCCGGCTGGGACGCCTGCTCAAGGTCGAACTGTTAACGGCTGCGGGCGCGCTTCTTGTCGCGCTTCCGCTCTATGGATACTTGCTCGTTGCCTCAGGTTGGGCGACCGTATACGATGTCCTCATCGTGTTTCCCGCGACAGTGTTCCCGGCCTTCCGGCGGCTGCCGGTGCCCCCGCTATTTGCCGACTTTG
>SLDA01000361.1 GCA_007125545.1 Thermoflexales bacterium
CACGCCGAACAAGACGGCGCAAACGGCAGGGAATGAGGGATGGGCTTACTGTGCCCGCACTGAGGAAAGAGACCTCTTTATGCTCTACTTTGAGCGAGGCTATGCCGAGACCACATCACAAGTGCCGGGTTTGCGAGGGGCCCAGCCTGAACGAGCGTACCGAGCCACCTGGTTCGATCCACGAAAGGGTACATGGAGCGACGCAGTAGACCTTGCCTCGGATGCGTGGCGTCGAATCAAGCTGCCGCCACTTCCCTCCAAAGAAGATTGGGCGCTCAAGCTGGTGCTGCAACCCTAACCGCATACGTGAGCCCGGCGGCGGGGCGCAAAATCGCTTACCCGCCGCCGGAACATCCCGCACATAACACCAGGTCAGGATCTCCCAACACCGACCGCTAGCCAAGCACCGAACGCATAAAGGATGCCAGGTCCGCCTTCAGCTTGAGGAGGGAGGGACGGTGCAGGTACATCATGTGACCCGCTGAGTAATAGCCCATCGACACATGATCCTGGAGCGTGGGATCCAGGCCCAAATGGTTGAAAGTGTACTCCGTAGCGAAGTAGGGCGTCGCGAGATCGTAGTAACCGTTACCCACGAAAACTCTGAGATAGGGGTTTTGGGTCAGCGCTTGACGCAGGGATTCCGAAACATTCACATACTGATTCTGGTACTTGCTATAATCCCAGGGCTGAACATTGCCGGTCAGTATTTCGTAAGGCTGATCCGTCTTAAAATCGAGATCGGCCCGGACATAGTGATTGAATGCGGCGGTATAGGAGCCCTGCACGATTGCATAGCTGGGATCATACTCATGCTCCTCGCCGGCAGCGTCGAGATCGATTCCCTTGAAACGGGAGTCGAAGCGCCCTATCGTACGGCGCTCGTCGCGCAACAGCTCCTTCACAAACCGGTGAATGTTGATGCGAAGGTTCGACTGCTCGATATAAGTCTCTTTCAAACCCGTATAGCGCGCCAGTTGCATCACGATCGCTCTCTGCTCCTCCTCCGGCAGTGTCGAGCCCTTCATCAGTGCGAGTGTGTAGTCCCCGGCAGCGAACGCCTCCACCTCAGTCAAGAACGCTGTCAGCTCGAGCTCCTGCAAATCATCAGGCAACCGCTTGTGATACCACGCAGTGGCGGCGTAGGTCGGGAGAAAGAGAATATAGGGCAGGTCGTTACCGAGGTCAAAGCGCGCGCTCTGGAAGTTGAGGATCGAGGAAACGAGCATGATGCCATTCACATACATCCCCAACTCCTGATGCAGATGTGAGGCGAGCCCTGCAGCCCGGGTCGTCCCGTAGCTTTCGCCGATCAGGAACTTCGGCGAGTTCCAGCGCTGATGACGCGCTGTATAGAGGCGGATAAACTCTCCCACGGACTTGATGTCTTGCTCGACGCCGTGGAACTGCTTCACCTCTTCCCCGGGCGCGGCGCGGCTGTAGCCAGTGCTGACAGGGTCGATGAACACGAGATCAGTCACATCCAATAGTGACGCCTCATTCTGCACAACCTGAAAGGGCGGCGGCAGGGGATTCCCCTCATCCTCCATTAGGACCCGGCGCGGACCTAAGACCCCCAGATGCAACCACACTGAGGAAGAGCCTGGCCCTCCGTTAAAGGAGAAGGTAATGGGGCGAACCGAGGTGTCCTCCACGCCCTTCTTTGTATAGGCCACATAGAAGATCGAGGCGCGCGGCTCATCCTCGTCGTTTTTCAAGACCAGCGTACCGGCGGTGGCGGTGTACGCAATGTTGACGTTGTCAATGACAACGTTATGCTGCGTGACCGATGTTTTCTCCTCGATCTTGATCTTTGCCTTGCCGGCGTCTGCATCCGTCCCAGCCGATGCATCGGGAGCTTTTTCGCCAACCTGTTTTGACATAGTTGCCTCCTGTTCGGGCCTTACTCCTGATCTGGCATGATTTGACAAAGCCAGTATAGATTGCGCGAGGATCAAGTCAACTTGCATGTACCGCGGCCGTGGTACAATCGCAAGCACCCTACAAGCACGAGGAGAAGATTGTGAACGACTGCGACGTCGCGGGACTCACGTCCAGCGAACTCTTCAACCACTTTGGTTTCGACCGGATCATCGACCGAACTACCACACCGAGCATCAAATGGCAGGCCTACGAGCCGGATGTCCTGCCGATGTGGGTAGCGGATATGGACTTCCGCTCTCCCCCCGCTGTGATGCAAGCTTTGCACGCGAGGGTTGAACACGGGATCTTCGGCTACGAGCAAGACCCTTCGGAGCTGCGCGAGCTGATTATCGAGCGACTCGCTCGACTCTATGACTGGCATGTCAACCCGGAGGCGATTGTCTTCCTACCCGGCATCGTAGCCGGCTTCAACCTCGCCACCCGTGCCTTTGTCAATGCGGACGAAGGTTTGCTAGTTCAGACACCCGTCTATATGCACATCGTCGAGGCCGCCCGAGACGCCGGTGTTCAGTCTCACGACATGCGTTTGACCCGTCAAGAGGACGGTCATTACACCGTAGACATGGACGTCTTCGAGGAGACGATTACGTCTCAAACGCGCCTTTTCCTGCTCTGTAATCCACACAATCCGGTGGGACGCGTTTACATGCGCGCGGAGCTAGAAGCGATGGCCGAAATATGCTTGCGCCGCAAGGTCCTGATCTGCTCCGACGAGATCCACTCCGACCTGATCTTCAACGATCACCGGCACATTCCCATTGCGACGCTCTCTCCCGAGGTCGAGGCCCAAACCGTAACCCTGATGGCACCGAGCAAGACTTTCAACATCGCCGGGCTGCACTGTGGTTATGCCGTGATTCCCAACGCCGACCTACGCCGCCGCTATCGACGGGCGCGAGGCGGGCTCGTAGGAACCGCAAGTCTATTGGGCTATACGGCAGCAGAAGCTGCCTACGCCGAGGGTGAGTTGTGGCTGCGCACACTGCTGAAGTACCTGGAAGGCAACCGCGACCTGATGATCCGCTACCTCGCAGAGCATCTGCCGCAGCTCAAGATGAGGGCGCCACAGGGCACCTATCTCGCATGGATCGACTGTCGCGGCGCGGGATTGGCGCAGTCTCCGGCGAGGTATTTCCTGGAGAAGGGACGCGTCGCGTTCAATGAGGGTGCAGCATTCGGGCCGGGGGGCGAGGGTTTCATACGACTCAACTTCGGCTGCCCACGCGAACTGCTCCTGGACGGACTGGAGCGTATGCGCAAGGCGCTGGCATAGCTCGTCGGCGGCGAGAGTTTGCCTTGTACTCCATTATGAAGCTATTTCGGCCCCCAGCATTATAGGAAGTTGACATCCCGGGCGACATCCGCTTGCACGCAATAGCAGAGCAAAAAAGACAAAACAGCCCCCGCTTTGGCGGGGGCTGTTGAGGCTCAACTTCCGGATGTCAGAGCATGCAGACGTGAAGACGTCCGTCAGTCGAAGATGTGGAAGACCGCGATGATCGGCGCGAAGAGCGAGGAGACGAGGGACATAACGGTGATC
>SLDA01000524.1 GCA_007125545.1 Thermoflexales bacterium
CCCCCCCTCAGACTATGCGGTGATGGAGCAGCCGGGCCGGCTGGAAGCCTTCATCGCTATGTTCCGTGAATCGATGATTTTGGGCGCCCATGGTCCGGCTTGGGACATGCGTCTCTACGTGCAGGAGTGGGACTTCCACTTACAAGAGATTCAGATGCCCCTGCATCTGTTTCACGGACTCCAGGATATGCAGGCTCCTTACCCGCCGGTACAGAGGGCGGTGGAACGTCTACCCAACGCGCGACTCGTTGCCTACCCGGATGAGGCGCATCTTTCAGCTTTCAGCAATCATGTAGGCGAAATCGCCGGCGCACTCGTGTCCACGTAACGGCAGCCATGCGAGATGAGGAGACAGTCGATGAAAGTCCGTTCCGTAACTACTGTGGATTGGTTCAAGACCGGGCTGTATATTCTGTTGATGATCGTGATCACCGTCGTCGCTGCGATCTTGCTCAGCGAACTGGGACTGGTGGGGATAGTCCTCTGGGCCGCGATCTTCGCCGGCAGCCTATTTTTGTTGGTGCGCTGGCACGCGCACAGCACGGCATATCGCTGCCCGTCGTGCGCCGAAGTATTCACGATATCGACGCTCACCGACCTGATCAGCCCTCAGGTCCCGCAAGGCAAGTATCTGACGTGCCCCGGGTGCGGGAAGCGGAGCTGGGCAACGATCCTGATGCGGGATGGCGCCTGACCCGATCCTGAGGCGAAGCACGGCTAGGACCACCGGAGTCCATCACGGAAGAGGGAGAAACATGGCCGGCGAGACGGCGTTGATAACGGAAGGACTTGAGAAGTACTATGGCAGCGTCCATGCCCTGCGCGGCGTGGATCTGCAGGTGGAGCGCGGTGGGATTGTCGGCTTTCTCGGCCCCAATGGGGCCGGCAAGACGACCACGATCCGGTGCATGCTCGATCTGATCCGCCCGCATGCGGGCACGATCCGCGTGCTGGGCCTCGACCCGCAGGCCGACCCGGTGGCGGTACGGCGCCGTGTGGGCTACCTACCCGGCGAGCTGAACCTCGAGCAGAATATGACGGGGGAAGATGCGCTGCGCTATTTCAACCAGCTGCGTGGCAACCGTGTCGACTGGGGCTATGTGCGGCAACTGGTGGACCGGCTGGCGCTCGATCTCAAGGTGGCCATCAAGAACCTCTCACGGGGTAATAAGCAGAAAGTGGGCCTGGTACAGGCGCTTATGGCGCGGCCCGAACTGCTGCTGCTCGACGAGCCGACCAGCGGCCTCGACCCGCTGATGCAGCAAGAGGTCTACCGCTTGCTCCGCGGGGCCCAGGCCGGCGGCACCACCGTCTTCTTCTCCTCGCACATCATCAGCGAGGTCGACGCGATCGCCGAGCGCATCGCCATCATCCGCGGCGGCGTGATCGTCGAAGAGGCCGCCCCCGCGCGGCTGATCGATATGGCCATGCGTCGGGTGCGGGTTCGCTTCAAGACCCCGGTGGACCCGGAGGCGCTCAACCAGGTAAACGGTGTCTCGGTGCTCTCCGTTGACGACGGCGAGGTGCGGCTCCAGGTGGAGGGCGAGATGGACGGCCTTATCAAGACGCTGGCCGGCTTTCCCGTCTTCGATCTGGAGACGGAACACCCGTCGCTGGAGGAGGTCTTTCTCGCACACTACGCCAATGACCGGGAGGAAAGCTGAGATGTGGGTCGAATTTGGACAGACACTGCTGCGCCGGATGCGGGGCCAGACGCTGGGCTGGTCGATCGGGCTGGGACTTTATGCTCTGATGATGCTTGCTTTCTATCCCACCGTGCTTGAGATGGATTTGCAGTTGCATATGGACTTCTTGCCTGACGAACTGCTGGCGTTTTTCGACACGATTGCCATTATCGGCACACCGCAGGGCTACCTCGACACGTACTTCTTCAACTATATGCCCATCATCCTGGGCATCCTGGTTGCGGGCATGGGCGCCTCGCTGATCGTCGCCGACGAAGAACGCGGCACACTCGACCTGATCCTGGCCCACCCTATCAGCCGTATGGCGCTCTTGGGTGGCCGGCTGCTCGCCTTCGCGACAGTCCTGGCCGTGATTATGGGGGTGAGCTGGCTGGCATGGACCCTTCCGGCAGGACAATTTGGCATGGACCTCACCTGGATCGAGTTCCTGCTCCCATTCATTGGCCTCTTCGTCGTCCTGCTCTTGTTCGGCTCGCTGGCGCTGCTCCTGAGTATGCTGCTGCCCTCCTCACGGATGGCAGGCATGGTGACCGGCACGCTCGCCGTCGGCAACTATCTGCTCAACGGTCTGGCCAATCTCGACGAGCGGTTGGAGCCGGTCGTCCGGTTCACGCCCCTGCACTACTACCAGGGCGGCATGGCGGTCGAGGGGCTCAACTGGGGCTGGGTGGCGGGACAGGTGGCGGTCACAGTGGTGCTGATCGTGGCGGCTATGGCCCTGTTCCAGCAGCGCGAGATCCGGGTCGGTGGCGAGCAGAGCTGGCGTTGGCCGAAGCTCACGCGGCTGGTGAGAAGAGCGCCGGTTGAGCAGGCCGAATAGGCGGCAGCAGTCCCTGATCCCCTCATCCACACTCTGATCCACGCGCTCCCTACCCGCTTGAGGCTGGTAGGTGGACGGCCTGGGGCAGCGTCACTGGCGCGGCTATGGCGGCGCGGCGGTGCACTTCACACCTCGCTTGAGGCGGACGCCTGTCCGCCCTCTGCCCGGCCCCACCATTGCACCCGCCTGAATCCACGCTAGAATAGCCCAAACTCGCACACTCAGGAGGAGCATGCCGAACGCAGATTACCCAAAGTCCAAACCCCCCGTCCGCGCCGACCTTCACATCCACACCACAGCCTCCGACAGCCGCTGGACATCCGAGCAAGTCGTCGCGGGCTGCAAAGCCGAAGGCATCGAGCTGCTCGCCATAGCCGACCATGACACCGTGGACGCCGTCGTCAGGACCGAAGCACTCGCGCTGGAGGCCGGCCTCTCCTTCCTGCGTGCCGTCGAGATCTCCGTTCTCGCCTCAGACGAGCTGTTCCACATCCTCGGCTACGGCATCGATCCGGCATCTCCACTCCTGTGCGAGGTGCTGGCCGAGAACCGCGCCGCAATGGAGACCTTCAACAAACGGGATATCGCCGACCTCATTGCTCTGGGCTACGACCTGGACTACGACGAATATCTGGCCTACGACTACGACCGCACCCGTGGCGGCTTCAAATCGCTTAACTACTGCCTTGACAGGGGTATCTGCACGGGACCGCGCGACTTCTTCACCCGCATCCGGGACCAACTCGGGCGCCGCCTGCCCAACTTCGTCCATATCCGCGAAGCTATAGCGACCATCCACGCGGCGGGAGGCATCCCGGTGCTGGCCCATCCGGGCGTCAGCCTCAAGAACGGGGGCGGCGTCACCGATGCAAACCTGGCTCCCCTCCTCACGGAGGGCATCGCGGGCCTGGAAGCCTACTCCCAATATCACGATGACGC
>SLDA01000250.1 GCA_007125545.1 Thermoflexales bacterium
CGCCGACAGCACGGATGCGGCGCCGGTTCTGCGCTACTCGTTAGTCGAGGGGCGGACCAACGACGCGGAGAACCACGTCTGGGGCGACCGGGACCCCCGTTTCGTGGCGCCCGCGCGCGCCACCGCGCCGACCACGGGTGGCGACTATCGGCTCCAGCTCAGCTCACCTGCCATCGACGCAGGAGACAATGAGAGTGTGCCGGAGGGCATCACGACCGACCTGAACGGCGCACCGCGCTTCGTGGATGTGCCCTCGGTTCCCAACACGGGAAACGGCACGCCACCCATCGTGGATATGGGCGCATACGAGTATTGCGGGACGGCGACCCCGAATATGCGAAACCTGATGATCTTCTTGCCGGTTGTTGCGAGTCGGCCAAGCCAACCAGCCACTACGACAAGGGGGGAAAATCGCTGACATGTCTAGAGGCGATTTATGGCTGGGACTGCTTTTCTTCCCGTCGGGCCTCTCCCCGGGCGATCTTAATGCCCGGGGGCAGGCCCAAGAGCACCGCGAGTAGGAGGCGCCCCGGCGGCACAGAGACCGCGGCAACCCAGAACCAGGGCACTGAGATCACCAAGCCCAACACCAGGATGGGAAGGAAGATGACCAAACCACAGCCGGGGAAAGGACCACCAATGATCTGGAGCTCGGGGAATTTCTCCGAGGGCGGCTCATAGTAAGCATAGACGGGTGGCCTGCGCAGATAGCGTATCGCACGGATGACATGCTGCATCGACGAGATGAAGCTATAGCCTCCCACAGCCGCCAGCAGGTAGAGCAAACCCGCCGCCACCAGGTTCAGAGGAAAGCAGATGGGTCCGCCGATGAGTTCGGCCGAGCCCCAGAGCACCCAGGCTGCTGCGCACCCACCCGCGACACCTCCGAAGGCGCCGGCAGGAAGCCATCGACCGGGCGACTCCCCCGCCCAACGGCGCAACTTTTCCCACACACGTCGATCGAGCCGCATCTAGCGCCCTTCCCCACGCGCCGCGGGTTTCCCGATTCGGGAGGCGTTCGAAACTGCAGCAAGCCGCTCTCGGATGAAGTCCACCACCGCCTCGATGACCTCGTCGCGCTCGCAGTCGCGGAACATCTCGTGCTCGGTCCGCTCGAACCATTGAATGCGCTTGTGCTCGGGTGGCGTCGCAAGCTCATCACAAACGATCTGAGCGGATTCGGGAGCAACGGTGGTGTCGTTCCGACTCTGTATGATGAGCGCCGGCAGCTTGAGCTCCGGTAAACGCCGGCGCGCAATAGCTGAGAATTGAAGGATCTCCATCACAGCGTCCATGGGTGCCCACGGATAGTTGGTGTCGTATTGGGCCAGAGACTCATCCGCGTAATTGGGTGGCATGTCCCATTTCCTCAGCACCCACTTCATAGCGGGGATCATAAAGGAGAAGCGGTTTCCCGGTGCCAGCGGCGACGCTAACTGTACAGCCGGCGCTGCAAGCACGACACTGTCCACGAAGGCTTCTTCGGCGTGATCGGCAGCCAGCATTGTCGCGACCAGCGTGCCCATACTGTGCCCGACGATGACGACCTGATCGGCTTCGCCCCGTAACTCCTGGAGCGCCGACTCGGCGTCGGCCACCCAATCGGACCAGCGAACACCACGCAACGCCTCGGGCGACCCAGCCTCATGCCCACGCAGGACGGGCATGCGCGTGGGAATGCCGAGGGGTGCGACCCCTTCATCAATGCCACTTACGCAGTCCAAGCTTGCGGTGAAGCCATGAAGAATCAAAACACCTAGTGGCGATTTGCTCATTCTTGTATCCCCACCCTTCGTCTAGCGATAGTGAATCCGTACACGCGAGTTACGAGCAGCCCAGTGCAGTGTGCTCCGTACTCCGCAAACAGATTGTACCCTTGGCCCAACGGGCGCGCAAGCGTCATCCGAAAGGAAGTTCCTACCCCGACAAGGCGAGGGCCTGGTTCCGTCATTGTAGAGCCGGCGCGGGTTTGCCTTTGTCTCATCCCGCGCTATTCTAGGTTCAGGCGCTGGAGGGCTGGTCTCAGGAATGTAGGAGCCGGGAATGGCACAACTACGCGTGACACAGGACACTGCCCCGCTGGGCCGGATGCCCGTCGAGTACGAGTTATGCGTGAGCCTGAGTTGGCTCACGCGTCTCCGGTGGGCTGCGGGCGCGACCGTGATTGTCGGAACCGCGGTCGCCGGAGAGGTCCTGGGGCTGGGAGTGAACAGCCTGCCGCTCTACTTCATTGGCCTGCTCATCCTGCTCTACAATCTCGTCTTCACGCGCTGGCTCACCAAAATCACCTGCGATCTGGTGGGCAGTAGCCCGCAGGCGCACACCCTATCCCGCTTGCAGATTGCGGCCGATTGGTTGGCGATGACGGGCCTTATGCACTTTTCGGGCGGCATTGAGAGTCCCATCATCCTCTACTTTTTCTTTCACATCACGCTCGCCGCGATTCTGCTCACGGTCCGGGATACCTACCTGTTCGTGGGTGTCGCCGCGCTTCTCGTGGGTGGCGTAACCGGACTGGAAGCAGCCGGGATCCTTCCCCACCATCACGTCGAGGGCTTCCTGCCCGTGGAGCTCTACCGCAGCCCTATCTACGCCGGCGGCATCCTCTTCTTTTTCATCAGCACACTCTTCGTCTCTGCCTACCTTGCCACGCGCACCACCCGGCGGTTGCGGGCGCGCCAGGAAGAGATTATGCGCCTGGGACAGGATCTGCAGCGCGCCTATGGACGTCTGGAATCTCTCTACGAGAGCGCTCAAGTGGTCGGATCGACGCTAAAACTGCAGGACGTGCTCGACCGGCTGACGCGCAGCACCGCCGAGGTCATGGGCGTGCAAGGCTGTACCATTCGCCTGCTTCACGAGACGGGAACCGAGTTGTGTCTGGAGAGCTGGTACGGGCTTAGCGAGGACTACCTGCAGAAGGGGTGCCTGCTGGTACAGCAAAACCCGCTCGCGCGGCAAGTGCTGGGGGGCGAGGTGGTCAGGATTCCGGACATTCGCGACGACAACCGGCTTCAGTATCCGGCGGAGGCGGCAGCGGTGGGCATCCGGTCGACCCTCACAGCCCCGCTACAGGGCCACGAGCGTCCATTGGGCATTCTGCGCGTTTATTGCCACGACGTGGACTGCTTCACGGAGGATGATGCCCACTTCCTGGCAACCGTTGCGCGCTATGGTAGCATCGCGATAGAGAATGCGATGGCCTATGAAGCCCTGCAGAACCTGGAGGAGGCGAAACGCAAGTTCGTGTTGACGGTCACGCACGAGTTACGATCGCCCGTGAGCGTCGTCCGCAGCCTGCTCAGCACGGTAGCCGGCGGCTACGCAGGACCGCTATCCGAGGTGCAGGCTGATATGGTGGATCGCGCGCTCCGGCGCTCCGAGTTTCTGCAAACTCTGATTGACGACTTGCTCGACCTCGCCGGCGGCAAGACGGGCCTGCGGATGGTGCAGCAGGCGGAGCC
>SLDA01000193.1 GCA_007125545.1 Thermoflexales bacterium
CCGGTGGAGGGATGGAGATCGATCCGGTAGTGCCCGATGCCGATGCTGTCCTCAAACGTCTCGGCGCGTGCGCCCACCAGCCGCTCGTCGACGGGCGTCCCCGGCCGGTGGTCGAGGCCGGTCCGCATCAGCGTGCCCACGTGCTGCTCGGTCACGGTGAAGCGGGCGCGTATGCGCCGCGACTCGCGGATATAAGGCGCCTGGGCCAGCCCGTCGTTGGTCCCCGTTGCATCACCGTGCAGGTACAGGCCCGGGTACCCCTGCCCGCCCGTCGTGTAGTTCGGCGTCTCGGTCTGCAACCAGTAGAGAAACGACAGCGATAGCTCGCGTCCTTCTCGGACGGCCCGCTCCCGTTCCTCCGGATCGTCGCTCATCAGGTTGGCCTCAATGTAATCGTTCATCGCCCAGTTGACCACCGTCACCTCGTGCGGCGCGGCGTCGGGCTCCCAGTGCCGGGCCCCCACGATCTGCCGGTAGGCGAAATAGCTGATGCCGTCGCGACCCTCTTCGGGGGCGTACTCGTGCGGAAACAGGAAGTTGTGCCGGGGCTCCAGGAGGTGGGGGGCGTAGTCCGTCCAGGTGAAGAGCTTGCCCGGCCACGGCGGGTCCATCCGCGGCACATAGTCACGCCACCGGGCGTAGGACGCCGGCTCCGGAATCGTGTGATCGGCCTCGGGCGCCGGATCGTAACCCATCGCGAAGCACCACGTCAGCGCCTGCACATTTCCCGGCTCCGCGGCCCCTGGCTTCGCGTGCAGCTCCCCCGTCTCGTCCTGCGATTCCGCTCCCACCACATATTCACAGCCTGCCAGCGGCAGCAGGTCGCCCAACTCGGTCGCGTCGAGGACATAGGGCGCGATCACCGTCACATCCGGCTCCCCGCGCAGCGAGCGGAGCTCGACCTCCCGCACCCGGTCCCCCTCCACCTCGACCTTCGCCGGCACCACGTAGCGCAGGATCCGCAGCAAGCCCCGCGACGCATACGGCGCGAGCATCTGGTTCAGCACCGCGTGCGCCACCTTCGGCTCCGCGCACAGGCGCGAGACGAACCCCGTGCCCGGGTTCAACTCGGACGCCTGCCGCGCCGCCGCAGTCAGCGGATAGTGCTCCCGGTAATAGCTTCGCACGCGCTCGCGGAACGCGAGATACGACGCCGTGCCGCCGTGCGTCTCGATCCACCGGTTCTCGTCAGGCGGGACGGCCTGGCTCGTGAGCTGCCCGCCGACCCATTCGCACGGCTCCGTCATCAGCACCCGCTTGCCCGCGCGGCACGCCGCCAGCGCCGCCGCGCACCCGCCGGTCCCGCCCCCCACGATCAGCACATCCGCCGTCCTCGTGACACCGCTCATCGACTCTCCTTTCGTGTCATTATGCCCGTGTCCCATGAAGCCACCCGCGTGGGGTAGGGTGGGTCGAAGCCCTCAAACGTACTTGAACGTCCGCACAGGTCTTCACCCACGCTCACTCAGTGTATCACTATTCCGGTTTGGACGGTACAGCGTTCTGTTCGAGTGTGGACACTCCTCGATAATTTCCTAGATGAACGTAAGATTTACTGGCACTATCCCGTCTACTGAGTACAAGGGATCCCTTCAAGTCCACTTTAGTTTCTGTGAAAGGAGATGTACGGACATGTTGCGAAAAGGTAAGTATATGATGCTGGGGCTGGTTGCCCTACTGGCGCTGGTCACTGTTGCAGCGGGTTGGCCTCACGCTCCGTCACCCGACCCATTCGGTCAGTACCTCGTCTATTCCGCGGCGGGTGTCTATGACGCCAGCATCCCGCCCGAGGAGGCACTGCCCGAGGTCGCCGAATGGGGAAATCTGGCCGACTGGTTCCATCGTGGTGTGATGGGCCGTGACGATGCGGCACTAGCGCAGGAGGAGGCGGAAGCCGATGCCTACTTCCAGGACACCTTCGGCGACGACTATGAGCCCGGTTCGCTCTTCGCCTTCGGTTTCGACCCGCGCAATGAATATCGCGCTTACTTCATCTCGGGTATGCGGGTACCGACCGAGGGCTGGGTCGTACGCGATGGTGGGTTTATGGCGATCCTGAAAGATGGTGGGATGGTAGTCTACGGAGACTACAATATCGAGGTCACCGCGCCCGGTAGGGGCCGGCAGCCCGATCCGATCATCATCCACTATGAGTCCGCCAGTCCGATCTACCCGAACCCCGATGGCAGCCTGATGTTCCTCTGCGTCCTAACTAGCGAGGACTTCGATGACTTCGGTGGTGGACTGGCTCAGGGCGTCTCGGTGCCGCAGACAGTCGACGGTATGACGGTCGCCAACATCCGCAACATCCTCACCTTCCCGGGTCTGGGATTCGACGCGCCCTAGGCCAATCGATCGACGACTACTGATCACGACGAACCGCGGGGGCGCACTCGGTGCGCCCCCGTCCCCAGTATGACGCCATAGACTCGTTGGGTTATCGATCTGGATCGGCTCACGCATCGCCGAAACGCCATTGATGTATTCCCAGCCCACCTTCTTCACGCTCATATTCTGCTCCTCCAAGAGCGCCATCAGGCTATCGCAGAAGTAGCGGTTGACTTCATCATCAGTCACCGCATCCGCTAACCAGCTGTATATGTTATGCCAGTACAGACGGTGATAGGCACTCGGGTCCAGGGTAGTTCCGGTCTTGGAGTAGCGCGAGCGGGACAGGAGGACGAGGCGCCTTCTGGAGACACTGGTTTGATCGAGCTGGTCTTTGTATCTTTCGAGCTGATCGATGCCGAGGGGAGAGTCGTGCTTCACCTCCACATAGACCAGTACTCCACCCTGCCTCAGCTCGATATCAGGGGTGCCGGCGGCTGTATTGACCTGAGTGCTGATCTGTACAGGCGCCGTAGATGTGAACCAAGGCTCACCGCGCTGACAAGCAAGCAGGTTGACGAGGTCCAGACCAAGAGGCCGGTCCCGCTCAAGGAGCAGCCTGGCAACGTACACCAAGCTCTCAGTGAGATAGTTCTCCTCGGCGTGAGCGCTGTATCTTGCTAGAGTGCTGAATACGTTGGGTCCCATATCCTGCTTGTCCGATAGATGAGGGGAGACTGCCTTCAGTACATACCGGCCCCCCGCCAAGCACAAGGCAAGGGATTGTGTGGGGATCCCTTCACATTCCCGCAAGCACAGCACAACTCCATCGAAGGACGTCGCCTCACCGACGGCGCCCTTGGCCGGTGGGCCAGTTGTGGCGTGTTATAATGAACGTACCCGCCATAGTGTGTCAGGAGGCTAGCGTATGACCCGCACCCACATCGTACCGGTACTGAAGGCGCTGGCGGCAGCAGTGCTCTTCGGCATCAATGCCCCGCTCTCCAAGCTGCTGCTCGCGCCCAGTGCCCTGGGCCAGGTAGCCCCGATTCCCCTGGCGGCCCTACTCTATCTGGGCAGTGGTCTGGGAGCGCTGGCGCTTCTGGCGATGCAACGTGGGGACCCCGCC
>SLDA01000340.1 GCA_007125545.1 Thermoflexales bacterium
CTGCGAAGACGTGACCATCGCTTGAGATCAAACTGAGATGAAAACCTTAGCCTATTTTCGACACTTTGGCCATTTCTATCCGCTGAAGCCAGAAAAACGGTCGCCCGGATGACAAATCGATGCCTTGAAAGGCCGCTGAGGACTCTCCGAAGGGCGAGAAAGGGCCTTTAATGGCCTTCCCGAGCAGCGTTACGGCTCGATTACTGATAGGATTTCCATAAGTGTCGAAAATAGGCTAAGGATCTTACATCCTCTCGAATTTCATAACAGGAGACCTCCCATGAAGATCACGAGCGTGGACATCTTTGACTGCAAGCTGGGCGAGACCCCCAGCACTCGTTGGAACCCGGTTATCGTGCGCATCAATACCGACGAGGGCATCAGCGGGGTGGGTGAGGTCGCCCTTGCGTATGGCGTGGGAGCCGACGCAGGGCTGGCAATGGCGCGCGATCTGGCCGAGCGCTTTCTCATCGGCGCGGACCCCTTCCGCATCGAGTATCTTTGGGATCTTGCCTTTCGCAAGACCTTCTGGGGCCAGGGGGGCGGGCCGGTTGTCTATGGCGGGATGAGCGCTATTGACGAGGCGCTCTGGGACATCAAGGGCAAAGCACTGGGCATGCCTGTCTACGAGCTGCTGGGCGGGCGCGTGTGGGATCGGCTTCGGGTCTACGCCAATGGGTGGTACCACGGCTGTGTCTCACCCGAGGAGTACGCCGACGCCGCCCTGCGCGTTGTCGATGACGGCTACACGGCGATGAAGTTCGACCCCTTCGCCGTGCGTCCCGACCGGGTCTGGGACTACCCGCTGCGCGCGCTCGACCGTCAGCGCGCCGACCTGGCCTACGAGCGCGTGCGTGCCGTCCGCGAGGCGATCGGCCCCAATGTCGACATCCTGGTCGAGGTCCACGGCAACCTGGGCACCGCCTCTGCGATCCGGATGGGCAAGCGGCTGGAGGCGCTCGACCCCTTCTTCTACGAGGAGCCCGTGGACGCCCTGAACGTCGAGTGCATGCGCAAGGTCGCCGAGAATGTGACGATTCCCCTCGCAGCCGGCGAGCGACTCTACACCCGCTATGACTTCCGCCCCTACATCGAGGGACAGATTCTCGCTGTGTTGCAGCCCGATGTGGGGCTCACCGGGGGCATCAGCGAGACCAAGAAGATCGCGACCTACGCCGAGACCTACAACATCCACGTTCAGCCCCACAACTGCGCCGGCCCAATCTCCACCGCGGCGTCGGTCCAGGTGGACTGCTGCATCCCGAATTTCATCATCCAGGAGATCTTCCCATACCATTCCGATGATCGCTACGACCTTGTGATGGAGCCGCTGGAGCGGCAGGTCGTCGCCGGTTACCTGCCCATCCCCACCGCCCCAGGGTTGGGTATGGAGCTGAATGACGATGTGATCGGCAAATACGGACGGATCGTGGTAGGGGAATAGGGCCCAGGGACGTGACGATGCCGACCATCGAATCCCTGGACGGGATCGATACATCCTCGGCCCATCTGCCGAACTACCGGCCCGTTGCTGCGCTGCTGCTGGTGCAGTGCCTCAACGGCGTCGTGGTCTCCGCGCAGCGCTACTTCTTCCCAATCTATGTCAGCGATGCCTTGGGCGGCACCGTAGTCCTCGCATCATCGCTGGTCTCGATGGCTCAGGCTGCCGGCATGGTGGCAGCGCTTATGGCGGGAGGGCTCACGGACACCCTCGGACGCAAGTGGACGCTCGTGCTGGGTCTCGGCTGTTTCGTCGTGAGCAGCATCGCTTTCTTCGCGCGTATCCCCTGGCTTGTGGCGGCCCTATGGGTGGTCAACGGCCTCGCGATGAGTCTGGAGTCGCTGGGCGCGCAGAGCTACCTGATCCGCGCCGGAGAACACCTGCGCATCGGCACGATTTCCGCGTTCTACCATTGGGGGTTCACGCTTGGCGGCGCCCTGGGCAGTCCCTTCGCCGGCTATGTCCTGGATACACGGGGCTACGCTACCTTCGCACGGCTGCTGATGGGCCTGGCCACGTTTAACACGGTGCTTGCCGTCGCAGTGATGCCGCGCCTTCAGCATCGAGAGGCGCGGGAGGACCGGCATCGCTGGGCTGAGGTGTTGGCCGGATACCTGGATGTGGTGCGCCGGCCCACCGTGATACGTCTGGGCCTCATCCGGTTCCTACCCACGTGCTACTACGGAATGAGCGGCGTGCTCATTCCGCTCCTGATCTATGCCCAGACGGGCACCAAGATCTCGGTTGCCGCGTTCGTCACGACCAGTCAGATTCTGGCGATGGGGGCGCAACTCATCGCGGGTCGCGCTGCGGATCGGTTGGGGCCTCGGGTGCCGACCCTGGTCGCAATGGGTGGCGTAGCGGCGGCAGCTTTGGGGCAAGCGGTCTTCGCAGGGCAGCCGTGGGGCCTGTTTGCCTTTGGGTGCCTGGGTATGGCTTCGGCCTGGTCGCTGTCGACGATGATGCTGGTCCTCGTCTCGCGCGCCACCGTGGCTCACGAACAGGGCCGCGTGCTCGGGGCCCTGCACCTGGTGTGGAATCTGGCGATGGTTCTCAGCATTCTGGTAGGTGGACTGCTCGTCGAAATCCGCGCCGGGCTGCCCTTCGCCGTAGCCTCGGCGCTTGGTGTGGGCGGCGTAGTCGCCGTCCTCTCCTACTTCGGTCGTCAAAGCGAGGCTATGGCTGTGGATACGCGTTAGGCTACCGGGTGCACTTGAGTTTTTCACATCACCCGTGCTCGAAACCAGGGCCGGCGCGCGGTCATTCCCCGCTAGGCCCCCAGCCCTGCTTGCACAGCGTAATGCGCCCCTCTCTCGTAGCGCAAGCAGCCTTGCTTGCGAGGCCGGACTCGACCAGGGATGTGCGTAGCGCACCAATACTATCAACAGCAGGGCCACGCGGTTGCGGAAAACTGATGCACCCCCTGGGCTACCGGTCCTGCTTCTGCTAAGAGTAGAACCGGAGTACAATTGCTTATGCTTGCTTGTGGTGAAAATCCCCAGGAGGTGGATGATATGGACGCGCAGTCGTATCTCGAACTCGCACAAAAAACGGGTATCGACATCGTGACGGAAGAGGGTGTGGTGACCTGGCAGGGCCCCACCACCGGACAGCGAAAGGGCGACGGCCCTCTCGCCGGCAAGACCATCGGCGTGCTTGTTGCCAGTGAGTTCAGCGACTTCCAGGCTTACTATATTGCCTCCTACGCCAGCGAGTTTGGAGCGCAGGTCGACTTCCTGCTCGTCGACTGGGTCACCTGGAAGTTCACGCGACCTTACGTGAAGGACAAGGGTGTACGCGGTATGTGGGGTATGGGTGTCGACCCGATTCCTGTTTTGGGTGCCGATCGTCACACCTATCGCTCATGCAAGGCAGCGAATCCCAACGACTACGATGCCCTCATCGTCCTCGGCGGCCATTCCGCTGACGTGATGGTGACCGAGGCC
>SLDA01000303.1 GCA_007125545.1 Thermoflexales bacterium
AAAATCGATAGACCGCTATTCACATGACTCTTCTGGAGGTCATCGCTGTTGCCGTAGTTTGTCTTCGTGATGGTGCCGCTGGCCGAGAGGTTGACCAGGAACGCGTTCCCGGCGATCATGCCACCCTCCGGCTCTCGTAGGCCGCTCGAGAACTCGCCGAACTCGGCGGACGCCAGGCTCGTGCACACCTCACCGCCATACACGAGGCCGACGAGTAGGTTGACGAGGCTGGAGAACTGGGGGAGGCCCAATAACCCGAACACGAGGGCCAGGATCAAATCGATCAGGCCCAATATGGCAGCGATGATCTGGCCGACGACGGGGATGAGGCTTATGGCGAACACATAAATATAGTACGCCGTTGCTATGATCGCCTGGGCTAGCGCCACCCGCCAGGCGATCGGGTTGCCCTTGTTGTAGTGCACGACCAGACCGAAGTTGACCCAAGCCACTGCGATGCCCACCACCATGCCGACAGCCTGTGCGACGGTCGCAGCCTTGTTCAGCGGCTCGATAATGCCCTTGATGTAGTTCTGGACAGCCGTGATGATGAACGATATCGCCGTCTGTGCTTGGGCGACGATACCCCACGAGTCAATGACCAGACTGGCAATCTTCAGGGCTTCCTGGTTACGGCATATCGGATCGTTCTCAATGGCGCCACAGAGCGCCTTGAGGATGCCCATGATCGTGGAAGCGAGGGTGGCCGTCATGAATAGACCCACGCCCACGCCATCCCAGACCGATTTCAGGCTCTTGCTCAGCTCCTTGGCAAAGGTGGCGAGATCCGAGAATACCCAGCCGATGTTGGAGAAATTGCCGATAGCTTGAAGCATGCCGGTGCCGATGCCCCAGTAGGCGATGGCGCTATTGGCCGTAAGCGCCTGGTCAGGAGGCAGCACGCGTTCCAGGGCCAGTGCCGTCTCATCGGCCAGGCTTGGCACTATAGCCTGTCCATCGACGGCGATTGCACTGTAGGAGGAGCCCATGGCCCACAGATAGGCGGCATAGGTCACATAGCGCAGGTCATCGATCTCCAGGCCCGGGTAGTCATCTTCGACCAGCGTTCCATACCTATCCCGATAGCGTCCTTCCGCCAACTCGAGCATGCGCGCGGGCGTCGTCATCTGCCAACCACCCGGTTCCTGCTCGTACATGCGCATCTGGACGCCGCGGAAGGTCACCATGCCGATGGTGGCCGAATTCGCGTGCAAGCTCACCACGTCACCCGCAGACGTGATCGAGAGATCCGTCAAATCGTGCACGCCCAATCTCTGCTCATAGGCCACGATCATTGTCCCGCAGCTCACGGGGGCGCCGGCAGCGTCCTGGCACGCGTAAAGGTAGGACCCGCTGTAGAGTTCGAAGAAGCTCGGCACGAGCTCGGATCCGACCCCCGCCAACCCCGCATCCAGATGGCTGTATTGGCGCGGTCCGGCCACGGCCACGTACTCCGGCGCGACACCAAAGGTGTGCGTGATACTGGCCGTGCTGGCGTCTCCGAAGCGGCTGGCGATCTCCTGCAGCGCCGTCTCGTTGTCGGCCTGGTTTTCCATCCGCATGTGGGTCCTGTACGTGTTGTTGAGTCCCAGCAGCAGCTTGAAAAGATCGATGTCGTCGGGCTGACCGTCCACCATCGTGGCGGGCGTGGCCAACACCAGCGCCTCATAGCCCTGGTTCACGGTTATATCCAGACCGGTGATGCGGAAGCGATCGACATACTGGTGAAGGATCATGGTCTCGGTGGACATCGTGGTCTGCGTGCCCCAGTAGGTCCACTTATGCACCCAGGAGTCAACGTCCATCTGCGTCAACCAGACCATCTTGCCCTGCCAGCGGATGTCGTCCGTAGTCTCAGGTCCATAGACGACCTTGGCGTAGTAGGCGTGGATGGCGCCGTTGCTCTCCAGCGGCAGCAAGGGCACGAGCACCGTAATCACGCCCTCCGATTCCCAGGAGCGGTAGCCGTACTTGACCTCGAGCTCCGGAGCAGGCGCGACATTGGCCGTCACCAGCAGGAACGGCGTCATCCGCAGGTCGCCGGGCGAGTCGTCCAGATCGCGGACATTCCCGAGCTCATCGTACGGCCAGTCGAGGGCGGTGGTCGAGTAGCGGAGGTGGTCGCGGTTCTCCGGCTGGATGTGTAACTCGATGTACCTGTGACCCTGGGGCCCTTCGCCCGAGATGCTCAGGTCCAGCTCGAGCATATAGTCCGTCATCCCATAGGGTGAGAGGTCCAGTCCGTTGGGTACACCATCATTGTCGATGTCATCATCCCAGAGGTTCGGGATACCGTCGCCGTCCGTATCGATCTCTGTGGCCTGGCCATAGGGGGCGACGTCGGGGGGATAGCCCATCATATCCCCGATGCCATCGCCGCTGGAGTCGGCCTTCAGCGGATCGCTGGTCCAGATGCGCCCGTTGTACTCGAATCCCGCCACCTCCACCCCGTCCGGAATGCCATCCCGGTCGGTGTCGGGGTCATAGGGGTTGGTACCCAGGCAGAGCTCGACCCGATCGCTGAGCCCGTCGCCGTCTGTATCGACGCCATCATCGCCTTGCCCGCAACGGCTGAGCCGGCTTGGGTCACCCATCGCCTGCAAGGCGTTGAGGTCCACCGTGGTCTGGTTCCCGGTCGCGATCTCGTGCCTGTCCAAACCCAGCCCGCGGAGCAGATCGGGCAGCCCCGCGGCCCGCGCTTCGGCCGCCTGGATCTGTCGCTCCATAAAGCGGACAACGCCTGCCGCCTGCAGCAGCGGGGAGAGCACCATGATCGGCACGAGCAATAGGACGATGAACGCATAGCACCGGCGTTTGTCGCGGCGATAGAAGCGCACCAGGAGCACGCCAACCAGCAGGACGACGACCAGGATCATGCCGGTAGGGCTGACGCGCACGGGCGTGGCGGCGGAGGCGCGCGCCCACCACGCTTGAGGCGCAGCTGCCGGCACCGGCTCGTCGGGATCTGGCTCCGTCGGCAGCGCCCCGAAACCGGTGAAGGCGCCCAGGCGGGTGCCGGCGCCCGGCGGCAAGCTGCCCTCGAGGCGCCAGGTGCCGTCCGGGTTCTGCACGGCACGTGGTAGACCCTCGACCTGGCCATAATTCGACAGATCGGTGACCATCCTTACGTGCGCATCATACCCCTCGCTGACCTCCGGCATCCTGAGCTCCAGGACCTGCCGGACCGGGAGCCCCGCCGCGTTGACCCAAAGCTCGCCGTGGCCCGTCAACTGCTGCAGCGTGGGTAGAGCCTTCACGGTCAGACCCTCAGGCGCCCCCGGTTGCGCCCGCAATGCCATCTCGGCGTCACGGCGCACTTGCTCGGCGTAGGCAGGGCCGCTGATGACGAAGCCATACCGTACAAGCTGGGGATGTCCCTCCGGAGGATCGAGCAGCGTCACCTGCTCCGCTGCGGCCAGATAGGCCAGCACGTCGTTACTCTGCGC
>SLDA01000410.1 GCA_007125545.1 Thermoflexales bacterium
CCGCTATCTATTGTCCTGAGGTATCCTTGAGTATACCATACCCGCGCTCTCTGTCAAGCCTTTTCCGGCGTTTCCGCCAACTTTTGCCTAACTCAAGCCACGCTTCTCAAGGTACGTGCGCTGCTGGGTCTCCCCTCAGCGCGAAGTGCATTCTACCACCTCCCGCTGCGCTGTCAAGGCCTTCGCAGGATTTCCCCCGCTCTCCCTTGCGCCGCTCGCACGCGCTCTCGCTTGTATTTCTCAAGGTCCCCCTGGCTCCGGTTTCCCTTCCCCAGGCACGAGCGTGGATCATACCACCTCCCCCCAGCCTGTCAAGACCTTTTTCCACCCACTTTTGCATTTTCCCCCATTTTCCTCGCTGGATCCGCAGACAACACGAGTTCACCACGAAATGCACCGGCTTATATAGGCGACAGCAGAGGCGGGGCCTTCCGTGTGTTCGGTGTATTCCGCGGTGCGTTGGCGCACTTGCTTTTCTGTTTGTCTGAAGAAAATGTGGTATACTGGACCTTAAGATGCATTCTTCGGGGCAGGGTGAGGCGCCGTCGGTCTGTTTGTCAGCCGACACGTCAATTCCCGACCGGCGGTAAGCGACCCAGATGTGGCGCAAGCCCGCGAGCGAGCGATGAGGACAGCACGAGCCCTATGAAGGTTCCGCCCTCAGTCGTCCGTAGATCCGGTGAGATTCCGGGGCCGACGGTAAAGTCCGGATGAGAGAAGGAGCGCGCATCGTATCTGCAAACTAGCAACGCCCCGAAGCTATGCCAGAGGCAAGGTTTCGGGGCGTTTTGCATGTAGCGCCGAGGGGATGAGACGATATGGTAGACAAAGTAGAAGGCAACAGGCAATCCGTTTATAGGTCCAAGGAGGGGAGCTTTGCTCCAGGATTGCGTACAGCCCCGTATTACTTGCTCTCTGTGCTTCTGCTCTTCGTTATATGGCAGATTGGCGTGACTCTGACGTCGGATACAGCCCGGCACTTTCTCGTGCCTACGCCCGCTGCCGTCGCGGGAAGGTTTGTCAGGCTGGTTGAAAATGGCAGCCTCGCCTTTCATGTCCGGACAACACTCCTCGAGATGGGCTTGGGGCTGCTGATGGGGACTGCCGTAGCCCTGATCCTCGGCTATGCCGTCGCACACAACCGCGTGATCGCCTATCTGCTCGAGCCGGTGATCGTCACATCCCAGGCCGTGCCCATCATCGCCCTCGCCCCTTTGCTCACAATCTGGTTCGGACCCGGCCTGGCCTCAAAAGTCGTCGTCTGCGGACTTATCGTCTTCTTTCCCATCCTGGTCAATGTCACGACGGGGCTCAAGAGTATCGATCCGCAACTGCGGGATCTCTTCCGATTGCTGGAGGCCAGCCCAACCCAGGTACTGCTGCATCTCGAAGCGCCCGCCGCCATGCCGGCCTTCCTCTCCGGACTCAAGGTTGGAGGCACGCTGTCGGCGATGGGCGCCGTCGTCGGCGAGTTCGTGGCATCAACGCGCGGACTCGGCTACCTCGTCAAGCAAGGGCAGAATCTGTACGACCTTCCGATGATGTTCGTCGCCATCATAGCGCTGATGGTCATCGCAACCAGCATCTATGCCCTGCTTACGCTGCTCGAACGTCGAGTCTTACATTGGCAGCAGGGCGAAAGATAAGGAGCGGGGCCGGCACCTCGGGACTGCCGGCGGCATCTCATTTTGCTAGCACACACTATTTCAGATCAGAAGGGAATCACACATGTACGCAAACCGGACAACAAAAACTCGTTATAGGTTAACCCTCTTAGGCCTTATTCTGGTCGTACTGGCAGCCGGCTTCAGCGGCTGCGCACGACAACCCAGCACGCTGGAGACAATCTCCCTGCCGATGGGATACGTGGCCAATGTGCAGTTCAGCCCTTTCTACGTCACACGTGAGCGGGGCTATTTTGCCGACGCGGGCTTCGACGTGAACTTCGACTATCGTTGGGAGACCGACGGTATTCAATTGGTCGCAGCTGGAGAGCTGCCCTTCACAGTGGCCAGTGGGGATCAAGTCATCCAAGCGCGCAGCATGGGCTTGCCTGTAGTCGCGATCGCCGCCTGGTGGCAATCCTTCCCCGTGAGCGTGATCACGCTAGAGGACATACCTTTGGAAAGCCCGGAGGCACTGCGCGGACTGCGGATTGGCTTGCCCGAGACCTTCGGTGCCTCTTACATCGGCCTGCGCGCCCTACTGGACGCGGGCGGGTTGACCGAGCAAGATGTGGATCTCCAGGCTATCGGCTATGCCCAGCTTGCTGTACTCACAGCCGGGACCGTCGATGCGGTTGTGGTGTACACCAACAACGAACCCGTCGTGCTCGGCTTGCAGGGCGTTTCCTTTCATGAGCTCCGCGTCATGGATTACAGCAACTTGGTCTCAAATGTACTGGTGAGCAACGACACCTATATCGCCGAGAACCCGGAAGAAACTGCGCGTTTCGTGGAGGCGTTCTTAAAGGGCCTTGGCGATGCCCTGGAAGATCCCGATGCGGCGTTCGAAATCAGCGAGATCTATGTGGAGGGGCTTGCCGACAACCGCTCAACGCAATGGCCCGTGCTAGAGGCCTCGTCCGCGCTATGGACGGCACCGACTCTGGGCATTATGAACGCCGACGCCTGGGAGCAGGCGCAGCTGGTGATGGAGGAAGCCGGACTGATTGAGCAACGAGTTCCTGTCGACACACTCTTCACGAACGACTTCGTGCCGGCCGTTGACTGAAATAGGCACGAAGACTCAGGAGGCTCCCGATTAGCAGACAGCTGGAACAGCCGTTGCTGGAAATAGCCAACGTCGATGCGCGTTTCACGAGCCGCCTCGGCGAGTTGGACGCACTTGAGGCGGTCTCGTTCGCGGTCGAGCGGGGCGAGTTCGTATGCCTTGTCGGTCCTTCGGGATGCGGCAAGAGCACCCTGTTGCGGATCATCGCCGGTCTCCTTCCTGCGGTCTCCGGCGAGATTCGCATCGAGGGGCAAAGGCCTACCGGGCCGAGCAATAAGGTGGGCCTGGTCTTCCAGCAACCCACCTTGTTGCCCTGGCTCACCGTAGGAGACAACGTCGCGCTGCCTCTACAGATCCGGGGGGACTCCACGAGCGAGATTGAAGCCCGGGTCGCACACCTACTCGCGCTCGTCGGACTCGCTGACTTTGGTCAGGAGTATCCGGCTAACCTGTCCGGCGGCATGGCGCAGCGCGCTGCTATCGCTCGGGCACTGGCCCAGGATCCGGAGGTCCTCCTGCTCGACGAGCCCTTTGGCGCCCTGGATGCTCTTACAAGGGAGTATATGGCCGGCGAACTCCTACGCATCTGGGAACAGACTCAGCGAACCGTATTGATGGTGACCCATAGCGTCGAGGAAGCAACCCTATTGGCTGACCGGGTGGTAATTCTGAGCGCACGCCCTGGCCACGTTATCGAGATCGTAGACGTCCCGCTCGCCAGGCCCAGGCATCCGTCGATGTTGGCCACAATGGACCTACAGCAGATCGTCCAACGACTGCGGGAGGCCCTCTACCGGGGTAACCAACCGGGCAATGGTGCGAACAGGCCGGGGCGTACGGTCGGTCCGGGAAAAACCTAAGCGAATCCGGATCCTCGGCCTACCACTGTACTCTCAGCGTACCGACGTGGTTAATTCGGCACGTGATCGACCAAATGCCCGAAGCTACGGCCCGAATCGCCTTTTCTGGGAGCGGTTCATCATCGAGGATCACGGCCTTGGGCCGGTTGGGCAGGGCTAGCCATAGTGAACCGCGCGCAAAGCGCTCGATATCCACTGTTATCGTAAGCTCGTTTCCATTCACTAGCCACCGAGCTATTTCACCGCCTTGGGAGATGTGGAATGTGGTGGCGACCAGGTGAGGATCGGGCTTGACCGAGCGTAAGCCGAGCAGAACAACGCCATGAGGGGGTAGATGGAGGATCGGGCGCAGCGCCCCGGGAGCGAGAAGCAGGTAACGCTGCTCCCAAAAATCCACGATGTGATAGGCCTTGCGGTCGTTGAGTGCCACTGTCTCGGGCAGTTCGCGCTCGATGGGCTCATCGCTCCAGTTGAAGAGAGCGACCAACCGCCATCGCCCCCAAGATCTCGCAACCGGAACGAGGATCACCTCCGGCATCTCCCGCTCAAACAGATCCAGCACATCCATGCCATCCAGCAGCGGCGGCAACAAGGTCGAGGCAAGCGCGCGTCGTTCGGGCGGCACGTCGTCGAGATCATCTGAGAAGAGCACCAAACCCCCGGACAGCCCTACCATCGTGACTTGAGAGAGTACCTCATCGTCGGTCAGATCGCTGTCGCCCTCTCGGATAATGAGCACGTCCGGATCGTTGACCCACCACCGACCGTGCATCCATGCGCGGCTGGCCGTATTCCGCAGTGCGTTGCGCAGGCTGGGCAGGGACGGGTTGTCTCGAAACTGCCGCCGCATTCGCCACAGCCGCGGCGTCCAGTGCGGCGCCGTGTCTGGGCCGATCCGTACCGCATCCACCAACCCGGCGGCAGGGCCCAAGGGCGTCCCGCACCCAACCAGGTAGGTATCAGGACCTGCTGCCTCGCGAATGATGCGGTACGCCTGGCGCAATGCTTGGGCCCGGGTCATCTGCGGATTGTGGCGACGTCCGTTCAGCGCTGCCGCGTACATGAAGTCAAGCTTCAAGTAGTCGTATCCCCACCCCTTAACTGCCATCTCGATCAGATCCGCCAAATATGCCTCCACGCCCGGATGCGTCGCATCCAGGGCGCGTCCTACAAAGTTGGAAACGAGCCCTGCCTTAACGGTGCGCCCTGCCGCGTCATGCAGCAACCACTCAGGATGATCGCGTGCCAGCCCTGATGAGCGCTCTGCAACCAGGGGCGCAAGCCAGAGACCCGGCTTGAACCCCGATCCTCTGATGCGATCGGCCAGCCACTGCAAGGAATGCGGGAAACGCTCATTACGGGTCGACCAGTCACCCCAAGCAGCTTGGTAACCATCATCAAGCTGAATCACACTGATCGGGAGTTCATCGGCTAGCAACGCTGCCGACGCCAGGTTCTCCATCACATTAGCTTCGCCCACCTGGCGCCCATAGACATACCAGGAACACCATCCCGTCAACGTCCGCCGGGTCGGCGTCAACGCCATTTCCCGAGCAACCGCGTGCGAGTATTGAGCGAACGGATCGATACTGGGCAGAGGAACCCACTCAAAATAGAACCACTCCGACTGGCGCGACTCCCCTACCGCAAGCAGGACGTCATCCACTTGCGTCTGAACCGTCATGCCTGGATGATCCGGGCGCAGATCTGCCATGACCTGGCCGAACTGGTCGGCCAGCGAGACGATACCGGCAATCAACGCCTCTCGGGGTGTGATAAGCGCGCCCACCATCTCACTCCACGCGCGATCGGCCTGCCCGATCCAGGGAGTCCGCGCATTATGGATCATCGGGCCCTGAAGCCGGCGCACAGGCAAGCTGGGGAAGAAACTACGGGATCCCGTGAGCCGTAGTCCGGCACGCGACCAGGACTGCCAGCCGTTCACGAAGAAGCCGGAGATGGGTTGGGTGGTGACGATGCCCCCGTCGGATGTGTTCAGGAAGAAGCGGCGAAGTTTGATGGGGTCGGGACCCACATTGGTCACGGATAAGCGCAGAATGGCAAAGGGTCGCCCCGGGTAGAGGCGGATACGCATCAACAATGCGAGGCCCTGCGACTCCTGAAAATGGAGCTGCAATTCGTGGGCCAGGCCATGTACATCCTCGAGTTGGGTCTCGACATCCCGGCATGCCGTGAAATCAGCAGCTGTCAGCGTGCACGTGCGGTGCCGTCTTACGAACTCAATCCCGGGAGTTACCTCCAGAAGACGACCCGGGCTCTCCAAACGAACGGTTCGCGCTCGTGGTTCCCAGGTCAACTCGAAGGAAGGGCTCTGAAGCAGACGATCCGGCACGCTGACCACCCCTCTCTGTATCCATCACAAGGGCTCAAATAGATATTCAGCCCAGTATAGTCCAGCAAGACAAGTTCACAACCCGGTCGCCTGCAACGCGGAAGCTGCACGCGGACGGATGCGCCCCTGAACCAAGCCACCTACCTATCGCGTGCCCGCGCGTGCTAGCGAAAAGCACGCGTGGATCAGGTATCCGTGCCGAGAAGCTTGATGTGCAATTCGCGGAGCTGCCGCTCAGAAACCTCGGCGGGAGCATCCGCCATCAGATCGGTTGCTTGTGTGGTCTTGGGAAAAGCAATGACATCCCGAATGCTGGTCGCGTCGGCCAACAGCATGACCAACCGGTCGATACCGGGAGCAATGCCGCCGTGGGGCGGCGCTCCGTAAGAGAACGCTTCCATCATATGCCCGAACCGAGCCTGGATGTCGGCTTCTTCGTATCCAAGGATGCGAAAGATGTCCAGTTGGATTTTCGGATCGTGAACGCGGATGCTGCCGGACGCGATCTCGTAGCCGTTGCAGACCAGATCGTACGCATCCGAAAGTACCGCCGTCGGATCTGCCAGCATCGCTTCGTAGGTAGACGGACGCGGCAACGTAAACGGATGAT
The DNA here is from genome assembly GCA_007125545.1 of Thermoflexales bacterium. Lineage (GTDB taxonomy): Bacteria > Chloroflexota > Anaerolineae > B4-G1 > SLSP01 > PWVB01. Next base: position 6,557 of record SLDA01000410.1, read on the forward strand.
GCGCTGCATCCCAGCGCTCCTCCGTCTCATTCCACTCAAACATGGGGAAATCGAGCACCCATCCCATCGCGATCAGATCGGGGTCCACCAAGTTCAAGCGATCGCGGAAGATCAGACGCAGAGCGGAGAGCGCTGCAGAGACAACGACGAAGCTGTCCGCAACGATGCAGACCAGATCGCCTTCCTCGGCGCCGGTCGTCTCGGCAATCGCCTCGAGATCTTGTTCCGACAGGAACTTGACGGTCGGACCCTTGATCCCATCCACGGTATACGCGAGTGTGACCAGTCCCTTGGCCCCCGCATGCTTCGCCACTTCGGTAATCTCATCAATCTCCCGCCGCGAGTAACCAGCGCACCCCGGCACCCTCAGTCCCTTAATCCGTCCCTCATTGGCCACGGTACCGCTAAACACCCGGAACTCACTCTTTCCCAAGGCCGCTGTGAGGTCAACCAGCTCCAGGCCAAAACGGAGATCCGGCTTGTCGGTTCCATACCGCTCGAGGGCCTCCACGTACGACAGGCGCGGAAAAGGTGAGAGAATGCGCTTCTGCGGTGTTACCGCAGGTACCAGCGCCACAAACATAGCCTCCATCAAATCCAGAATGTCATCCCGGTGAACAAAGGACATTTCGAGATCGAGTTGCGTGAACTCCGGCTGGCGGTCACCGCGCAGGTCTTCATCGCGGAAGCAGCGCGCAATCTGGTAGTACCGCTCATAACCACCCACCATCAGGAGCTGCTTGAGTTGCTGCGGCGACTGCGGCAGAGCATAGAAAAGCCCGGGGTGCACACGGCTTGGCACGAGATAGTCCCGCGCACCTTCGGGCGTTGACTTGAAGAGCTGCGGGGTCTCAATCTCGAGGAACCCCTGGGCATCCAGGTAGTGGCGAATGAACTGCACCGTCTTGTGACGAAGAATGATATTGCGCTGCATCCGCGTGCGCCGCAGATCCAGATACCGGTAACGCAACCTTAACGCTTCATCGACCTGAGCATCCTCGTAGATATAGAAGGGAGGCGTCTTGGCAGTATTCAGAATGCGGACAGTACTCGCGGCTACCTCAATCTCACCGGTCGGCCAATCGGGGTTCACCTGATCTGTGGGCCGAGCACGTATCGTTCCCTCCACCTGGATCACGTACTCACTACGCACCTCTGAGGCGACCTTGTGAGCCTCGGCTGACACCTCAGCGCTGATGACAACTTGGACCAACCCCTCGCGGTCACGCATCACGACGAAGATAACGCCACCGAAGTCACGGCGCAGATGCACCCAACCGGCAAGTGTTACCGTCGTGCCGACATGATCCAAGCGCAGAGCGCCACAGCTATGAGTCTTGAACATGGATCCCCCCTCCTCAGTCACGTTGACTGCCGGAACTATACCACAGGTATAAGGCGTCACAAGATCACCTAAGGACCACAGCCGTGTTCTAACAGTCTCCGGCACTGCCGGTTAGCGGCGGTGTGACCGCCGGGTCACGAGCAGAGCTACGGCGGGGAGCAACAAGGGCAGCAAAGAGCAGCGGCGTCGGCTGGCGCCCTCAACGGGCAGTCTGGGGACTGGCGTCAGATGGGGTTGACCGTTTCCCGGCCGGCTGACTTCTGTCAATCGCACAATCGCACCGGGCGCCAACGTCGGCACTTGCCCCGGCAACCGCGTTGCGCTCGGCGGCGGTGACGGTGTGGGAGTGGAGAGCCGAAAAGGCGTGGCCGTTGCGGTCGGCGTCAACGTCGGGGTGAGAGTCTCGGTCGCTACGGGCTCCATCGTTGCCGTGTCCGTGATCGTCGACGTCTCGGTAACCGTGGGCTCCGGGGTCACGGTAGATGTAGCGGCTTCTGTGGGCTCCGCAGTCGACGTCGGCGTGGGCGGCAGTAAGCTCTCCCGGTAGGTGCTGACCAGCTCGGAGGTCAGATCAAGATACGCCGAACCATACGCGGCGGAGGGCTCAATCTGTGTGCAGTAGCGCCACTCATTGAAGCTGCGAACCATAATCCACGCCGGATCACTGGCCATAGCCGCATGCCAGTTCTGCCGGTAGTAACTACCGTCGCCGCGCATGCGTGCGAGCACGGGTCTCGCTTGATCTACCACGGCGCTGTTGTCGTAGCCGGGAATGACGGTCGCCACCCAGTAGGCGGGGACTGCTTGTCCACTGTTCCAGGTACTGATCTTATTCGACACATTGGAGAGCAGCGCTCCTATCTGTGTGGTCTGCGCAAGATCATAGATATAGAGACCGTCGAAAACCCCGAGTGATGCGGTCGAATCCCCTTCGGCGATCCAGATCATCCGCCTACCCGGGTCGACCTTTGCACGCAGCGCCTCCCATTGCGAGATCGTCAGGCGACGATGCTGTCCCAGAAAGAAGATAATCGGGCGCCCAGCCACCTTGAGGTAGGCGTCATGTGCGGTGTGACGATCACGGAGCGCCACAAGCGCGGTTTCTACCTCATCAGCTGTATCAAGGAAACCACCGCTCAGGTCGACCAACACCGCGACTTCGAAGTTGTCCATCCGCGCGCGCTCCAGCAACGTGCGGAGGTTCATCTCGGTCGGATTCCGAGCAAGCTCCGGTCCGTTCCATACTTGAACGAAAGCATCGAAACCGATCTCGCGAGCTTGCCTGATCTGCCGGTCGATCGTCTCCGAGCTGGAGGAGTCATAGAGTGGCGCAGGTTGGTCACAAAGCTGGGGTACCCAACTGTTGAAACTATACCCAGCATAATACAGAGCCAAGACCAGACCCTCGCCCGCACCGGAATTCTGGGACACCACAGGGCCGGCTCCGAGTGCCAGTGCAAGCACCAAAAGCCCCAAACCGGGCAAGAGTCGTCGGCAACAGCTGCGGCGCACGGTCCTCCTCCTCACAGTAGCCCCAACGCGGACATCACGGGATAACCTAAAGTATAGGACTGAGCGGAAAAGTCGCAAGCTAAGTAGCGCTGCTCCCTATGTTGGCTGCCACAACCTGCGAGTAGCCAAGTCTCGGCAGTCTGCAAAAGTGCTGGACACTGCACCCCCAATCCGGTATAATTCGAGTGTAACCATATAAGGAGAGAACTATGCCAGTATTCACAGAAGCATTGGGCAATATTATCGGTCCGATCATCGGTTTTCTGCTCGGGCTGATCCCACTGATTCTGATTCACGAGTTCGGTCACCTCCTCACAGGCAAGCTGATGGGGGTGTGGGCGCATGAGTTCGGGGTTGGGTACCCACCGCGTCTTGTGAAGCTATTTCGGTGGCAAGAAACTGATTTCACGCTGAACTGGATTCCGTTCGGCGGCTTTACGCGTTTCGAAGGTGAAACAACGTTTGCCGACGATGACGAGGATGAGGAGCTAACAGAGGCGAAGAAAGAAGCCAAGAAGCATAGCCTTTACGCCAAGTCTCCCTGGCAGCGCATCTTTGTCTATCTCGGTGGTCCCGTGAGCAACCTGCTCACCGCGTGGCTCATCGCAATTGTGATTTTTATGACCGGAATCCCGCAGTTGCAGGCAATGATCGCGGGCGTTGCCCCAGACTCGCCGGCTGCAGAAGCAGATCTCCGGGAAGGCGATCTCGTTCTCATGGTCAATGAGGAGCCCATCGAAGACTCCAACGAACTGCATGCCCGGATTATGGAGAACGTGGGGCAGCCAACGACCCTCACAGTAGATCGAGACGGCGAAGTTCTCAACATCACCGTAACGCCGCGTGAGGACCCGCCTGCCGGGCAAGGAGCGGTCGGCATTCAGATTGGAAACCTGGAGACGGATGAGGGTCTGCAGCGCCTGCCTTTGGGGGATTCCATCGTGCAAGGTAGTCGTTACTTTGCACAGATGACGGCATTGACTGTGTCCTTGCCGGTGATGGTAATACGACAGGGCATTCCCTTCGAACAGGCGCGTCCCGTCGGCGTCGTGGGCATTAGCCAAATTGCCGAATACTCCGTAACTCAGAGTCTGGAGCGCAACGCTCTCTATCCCTTCCTCAGTATCGTGATGTTGCTCAGCGTAAGCCTGGGGATCTTCAATTTGTTACCCATCCCGGCGCTTGACGGAGGTCGCATTCTCTTTTCCCTCGTCGAGGCCATTCGTGGGCGCGCACTCACGCCCGAGATTGAGGAGCGCATTCACTTGATTGCGCTAGTCGCGATGGTCGTACTCTTCGTTGCCATTACGGTGCTCGACATCGTTATGCCGATCCGGCTCGAGTAGACACGACGGGGTGATGAGGTAGATATATGGAAGACCGAGAGCGTTTGGAGCTCGAGATCGCTCAGATCAGACAGGAGCGCGAGGAACGTAAGCGCGCAGTGTGGACCGCTCTGGAGAAGGAGGGCGTGCTACCCGAGCCGGATGAACTCGAGCACTTCTCGAATTTGCTCGAAGAGGAGATCACTCACGCGAAGAAGTTATGGTCCGAACTCCCGGCTCAAGTCCGTAGAGATCTCGTGCTGACCTTGAGCCGGGTTGCCGATAACCGCGCGGTGATGGATTTCACGGCAGTCTTCCGCATCGCAATGCGGGATCCCGAATCGGACATCCGGGCGACGGCGGTCGAGAGCCTGAACGAAGTCGAGGACGTGCGCCTCGTCTCGGAGTTCGTCGAGCTGCTCCATCACGACCCGGTCGCGCGCGTTCGCGAGGCAGCAGCCCGAAGCCTGGGCAATTTTGTGTTGTTAGGTGAGCTGGAGAAGATACGTCCGGCGCCCTTTCAAGCTACCGTGACGGCGCTTCGGAGCTCCTACATCAATCTGAACGAAGACCCTGATGTCAGACGCCACGCGATGGAATCTCTCGCCTACACCGGCGAGCAGGACGTGCCCGAGATGATCGCCTTCTCCTATGCCGCGGGCGATGCAGATATGCGGCGGAGTGCTGTCGTCGCGATGGGTCGTAGCGCCGACAAGCGTTGGGGAAGTACGGTACGGCGCGAGCTCCGTAACCCGGACCCGGCGATGCGCCTTGATGCCACGCGCGCGAGCGGTGAACTGCAGCTGCGCGCAGCCGCCGCTGAGGTTGTCGAGTTGGCTGAGGACGCGGACGCCCGAATCCGTGCAACTGCCCTCTGGGCGCTCGGGCAGATGGGGGGCAGACTCGCGCGCAAGACGCTGCAGCGCTACATCAATGCGGAAGACCCCGTTCTGAGTGAAGTTGCAGAGCAAGCGTTACAGGAGCTAGAATTCTTCTACGGCGACCTGACAAGCTTCTTCGGTCCACCCTCTGAATACGATGGCGAGACAGAGGAGCTGTGGCAAATGCCCAGCGTCAGCGATCTCGAGGACGAAGACGAAGACGACGAGATCGATGAGGATGAAGACGACGACTCCGAATCGGAATACGAAGACGAAGACGGGTTTTTATATCCCCTCGACGACGATGACGATGATGATGACGCCTTCGAAGATGACGCTGATAGATTTCTCGATCTGACCTTACTCGAGGCAATGGACGACGGCGATGACGACGATGAGGAGTGGAACTAAGAGACTGGGTAGCGCCGGCCCATTCCGGCGACGCGGTCATCCTGCAGGACGACGTGTGGGGCTGGCTCTCGCTGTCTGCCTCGTGGGCCTCCTGTTGTGGCGAGCCACGGTTCTGGCGCAGGAGGACAAGCCCGTCAGCAGTCACGTCTACGCATACGGCGAGACAGCGACCTTTACGCTGACCTTCCCGACAGAGCCACGGCCCACGGAGGCCCGGCTGTATCTTCGAGTCTCCGGGCAGGCCCCCTATGCCTTCTCTGCATTCCTCGAGGCCACCTCCGTCACCGTGGTGCGGGATCTGGTGGTAACGCCATTGCCGCCCTTCGCGGAGGTTACGTATTGGTGGGACTATGTGGCCTCCGATGCGCAGCGACTCGAAACCGAAGCTCAGACATTTACCTACCTTGATAACCGCTTCACCTGGCAGACCGCGAGCGAGAGCGGTATATCGGTGCATTGGATTGTGGGAGAACGCCCACAGATGATTCAGGCTCTCGACGTAGCGCTGAATGCGCTCGCCGAGATGCATTGGACGCTGCAAACTAACCCCTCCCCGCAGGTAGATATCTAC
>SLDA01000040.1 GCA_007125545.1 Thermoflexales bacterium
ACGGACAATCATAGACCCTTACTCTGTATACACGGCCATTTCTACCAGCCGCCGCGCGAAGATCCCTTTACGGGCGAATACCGGCGCGAACCTTCCGCTGCACCCTATGCAAACTGGAACGACCGCATCACCTCCGAATGCTACGCCCCCAACATGTCGGTCGGCAATTTCGACCGCATCAGCTTCAATCTGGGGGGAACGCTGGCCCGCTGGCTGGAGGGGTACGCCCAGGACACCTACGGTGGCATTGTGTCGGCAGCGCGCCGGCACAAGGACCGCATCGGGCAGACCAACGCGGTAGCGCAGTCGGTACACCATACCATTCTCCCCCTCGCGCGCGGACGCGACAAGCGCTGTCAGGTGCGGTGGGGGATCGCCAGCTTCCAGCACCGTTTCGGCCACATGCCTGTGGGGATGTGGCTGCCGGAGATGGCCGTCGATCACGAGACGCTCGAGATCGTGGCGGGCGCCGGGCTGCAGTTTGTGATCCTGTCCGACGAGCAAGTCGAGGGCGATCGCGCCCGTGGCGCCGGCCCATATTTGGTGAAGCTGGAGGGCGGACGCCAGATCGCGGTCTTCGTCCGCGACCGCTGGCTCTCCAACCACCTTTCATTTCAGATGCCCGGTCCTGCGGATGCCAGGCGGTGGATGAACGATGCGCTGCGCGGGCGCAGGCCTGGGGAGTTGGCGCTGGTGGCGACCGATGGCGAGACCTTCGGCCATCACCACCGGCAGGGGGTGGCGGTATTGCAGGATCTCACGCAGACGAATGGCCATGACGCCTACGAGGTGACCACGCTCGCGCGGATTCTGCAGGAGTCGCCGCCCACGAGTGAGATCCTGGTTCGGGATAACACGGCCTGGAGCTGCAGCCATCATCTCGGGCGCTGGGCGACGGGCTGCGGGTGTACCCACGGCTGCGGTCATTGGAAGGGCGCCCTACGGCGTGCGCTCGACAATCTCTCCCGCGAAATCGACGAGATCTACGCCGGTGCGCTCCTGCGGCGTCACGTGGCGCCCTGGCGCCTGCGCGATGACTATATCCACGTCCTGCTCGGCCAGATTCCTGCGGAGCAGTTCCTCGCCGATCACGACCTGGCGGGCCTCTCGGCTGAGGCCCAGGCTCAGGTCGTCAATCTGCTGGAGGCCCAGGTGCACCGGCAGCGCATGTTCGTGAGCTGCGCCTTCTTCTTCGAGGAGCTGGAGCGGCTGGAGCCGCGCTATGCCATCGCCAGTGCGGTGCAGGCGATGGCCCTGATCTATTACACGACCGGCGACGACCTGACCCGCAGCTTCCGGCGCGATTTGAGCATCGCGATCAGCGAGCTTTCGGGGCGGACGGCCGCGGATATTTTGGACGAGCTTCTGGAGGAGGCGGAGTTTGGCGCCAGTCGTATGGGCGATATGGCCCTCTCCAGGCCCCGGCGGCGAAGGTAGCTATTTCGCGTAGTCATAACGCGCCTGCGACGGCAGCGGATCTTTGGTTAACTCGGAATGAAAAAACTGGCTATGCGAAATCGATCTTCTCGTCTTCTGACGCTCCTCGCTGTCATGGTCGTCCTGGTGACAGGCGCCTGGCTGCGCTTCTATAACCTCAACTGGGATCGCAATACACATCTGCATCCGGATGAGCGCTATCTGACGATGGTGGTTAGTGCCGTGCGCTTCCCCGGCGAGGGAGGGGAGGAGGCGGTCTGCGATGGGCTACGTTCGTGCCTCAGTCTTTATTGGCAGACGGACGCCTCGCCCCTCAACCCCGCCAACTATGCCCAATACAGTAACTACGTCTATGGCACGCTCCCGCTCTTCACGACGCGTGCCGCGGCGCATTGGGTGGATGGCGCCTGTGCCCCCGAGCCGGCCCCCCTGCCTTCCCTGGTGGCGCGTACCTTCTTGAGCCGGCCCGAGACCTGCTGGCCCGGTCACTACACAGGCTACGGTGGTATCTATCTGGTGGGTAGGGGCCTATCGGCGCTGGCCGATCTGGCGACGCTGTTGGGGCTGATGCTGCTCGCCTATGTGCTCTACGGGAGCCGCGTCAGTATTTTGAGCGGCGCGCTCTATGCCGCCGCGGCGCTGCCGATCCAGCACGCGCACTTTTTTGTCGTGGACAGCTTCGCCACCGTCTTTGTGGTTTGGACTCTCGTCTTCTGCGTGCTCTCCCAGCGCCGGCACAGGCCGCTGCTACTGTTGCCCGCGGGCGTGTTCACGGGCCTGGCCGTCGCCTCCAAGGCCAGCGTCTGGCCATTGGCCTTGATGGTCGCCCTGGCGGGTTTCATCCAGCTCTGGAGCCGGCGCCCGCCCGGAACCGAGGTTGCCTCGGTCGGAACCGAGGAGGTCCCCGCTGAAAGCGACGGTGTCCTAGCTGAGGACGTCGATCGCCCCGTCGAGAGTGGTGTAAGCTCGACCCCGACCGGAAACTCGCGTAGTCTCGCCGTGCTTGTGGCGCTCGTGTTGTCGGGCGTGTTGGCTGCGATCGCCTTCCGCACCGGCCAACCTTATGCGTTTACCGGCCCCGGCTTCCTGGGCGTGGGCATCAACCCGCGCTGGATGGCGACGATGAACGAGATCCAGGAGCTGATGCAGGGCCTGCGCGACGTACCCTTTGGCCACCAATGGACGGCGCGAACGCCCGTGATCTTCCCCTGGCGCAATATGGTCTTCTGGGGCCTGGGGCTGCCGCTAGGCCTGATGGCCTGGGTCGGGTGGCTCTGGATCGGATGGCAGACCTGGCACAGGCGCCGGTGGGTCCACCTGATCCCCTGGGTGTGGGGTACGCTTTTTTTCCTCTATCAGGGCACGCAGTGGGTCAAGTCGATGCGCTATCTGCTGCCCATCTATCCGGTCTTCGCGATGTTTGCGGCGTGGGCGCTCGTGCGCCTTCTCAATCCGCCGCAGCCAGACGAGGAAGCCACGAGCGACGTGCCCCGCCGGCTCGCCCGCGTGAGCCGGGTTGTGGGAGCCGTGGCCGTGCCCGTGGTCCTTGGCGGCACGCTCCTCTGGGGGATCGCCTTTCTTTCAATCTACAGCCAACCTGTGACGCGCATTGAGGCATCCCGCTGGATGTACGAGCAGATCCCCACGGCCATCCAGGTACAGACGGTGGAGGGCGAGCGGCTCAATGTAGCCCATTCGCCGGATGTGGTGCTTTATCCCGACAACGGATCGCTCAGCGCCCTCTGGCGAGCACCACGAGATGCCGAGATCCAGGCGGTGGTCTTGCCGAAGGTCGCGGCTCCGGGCAATCCCGGGGCCCTTACCGGGACACGGGCGTTGACAGCGTCCCTGGCGGAGGGGCGGGCAGCGCTGACGGTCGATTTGCCGGCAACCGGGACAGACGGCTATGGCGTCACCGAACTGATACTGCCCTTCGATGCGCCCGTAACCGTGGGTGCCGGCGATACGTTGGCTCTGGCGGTTGCGCTCACAGAGGG
>SLDA01000463.1 GCA_007125545.1 Thermoflexales bacterium
CTCTCACCTATGCCATGGAAGGTATTGTCTTGGATGGTGAAGGTCAATTCTACGAGTGGCTCTGGCCTCTCGTGGATGCCTGTGATAGCATTGGGCTGAACCTCTACCCAATGGGCCACGAGGAATGGTTTGGCTATGGTGCCTTCGAAGAGAGCCGCCGTTTCCTGCAGGAGCCGCGCGTGCGCCACGATCGCCTTGCGCTCTTCGAACTGCATCTGCGGCGCGTACTTGCGGAGGTGAGCGCGCTTGGAAAGCGACTGATTCTCACCGAGACAGGATTTCCCTCTGCCATCGGCTACCACATTGAGGATGGCAAGTGGGTCATCCCCCAGCACGATACGGAGAGCTACGGTCGGGTGATGGCGGAATTCCTTGGCCGCATTCGGCAGGCAAGTCGAGACTATGATGGGGTGATTCAGTCGCTCTATTTCTACGAATGGCGCGACAATCTTCATCACGCCAAGATTTGGAATGTGGAGCAGAGCCCCATCCATGTGGCTTTCGGTCTCTGCGATCGTGAAGGCAAGCCAAAGTTTGATATCGCCGCGCTCTTGCGAGAGGATGCGGCGTAGCACTGGCTCTGCCCCAAGTCATGGATATCGAGAAGAGGTCACCTGCCCAGGTGACCTCTTCGTAGTTCTTGGGGGGATAGCCGGCGTGCTAGTCGCTCTCTGTGCCTGCCTCAGTGTCTTCGTCGTCTCCTTCGTCGTCACCCTCGTCGGCGTCTTCGTCCGCGGCTTCGTCTTTGTCTCGCAGTAGATTGTCCAGGGCTTTGCCCCAGACCTCACTCAGCGGCGGCACGAAGGGATGTGCCTCGAAGTCGTCGGCGATTTCCTCCATATAGGAGCGCACGTCCAGATCGGGCATCTGCTCGTCCAATTCGTCAATCTTTGCGTCCATCGATACCATCAGTTCGTAGCTTTGTTCTTCAAGCTCCGAGAGGTCGATCTCTAGCTCGAACATATGGTTAATGCGGCGCATCACGTCATACCACGCCTTAAAGTCGTGCTCGATGCTGATCGCTTGGACCAGATCGGAGACCTCAGAGAAGTTGTAGGCGGGCACAAACGCGTAGAAGACCAGGAACTCGACGCCCTCGTTCTCGGCAGCATCAACGAGGTACGTGCCGATGGTTGTCCCACCTTCATAGTCGGAGAAGCGGACCGCGTAACGATTCAGCTCCTGTTTCATATAGGGCATACTGTAGACGCACGAGACCTCACGGTCCTGGTCATATGGAATGGCACCGTAAACACCGCCCAGTGCTGTTACGCGCTTGACGCCCAATTGCCGGGCAGCGTTGAGTAGCGCCTCGGCATACCGGTCCGCTCGTATATGAGGTTCCTCGCCCAGGAAGATGATCAGCCCCTTCTCCTCGTCACCCGTGTAGTAGATCTCGTTTTGGGGCTTCTTTAGCGACTTACGGTAGCCCTCTTCCAATTGGATTTCGGGACGCAGGAAGTGATGCGCACCGGGCAACTGAAATAGATAGAAGCCGTCGTCCTTGATCTCGCCGATCTTGCGGGCGTCGGTCTTGTGAATCAGATAGAGCGGTAATCCGGAAGAGATAGCACCGGCATCCGCCCATTGGTGCCAACCTGCGATCATGTAGATCTCTTTGGCTTCGGGTTTCTCCCAAAGCGATACTAAAGCATCGTCCATTATTTATTTCCTTAATCGTGCTGCGAGCGTAATTATAACCATCGCCTAGCTTAACTTGTATGCAACCATTATACCCTGAAAGCCTTCGCCGTCCGGGAGATCAGACGCGAGCACCGAGCGATCATAGTGCCAATATTTCACTCCCGGTTTGCTGGCTGACCGCGTAAGAGTTGCGGAGCGCGCGTCCAAAGTCATCGGCCTCGATTTCCATTTCATCTCCCGGCAGTAGCACGATATCCTCGGTGAAACTCAACGTCGCCGTCCCAAAGAAGTGAATATGGACATCTCCCGGACGCCGGAACTGTGCGTATTTGAAGTGATGGTATTCGAGATTGGCAATTGTGTGAGACATATTCTCCTCTCCGCTCAAGAAAGGGCGCTCCCAGAGTGTCTCACCGCCACGCAAAACCCGAGAGGTACCGTGTACGCTGGGCGGTAGTTCGCCCAGGCGGAGCTCGGGACCGATAGAGCAGGGTCGCAGCTTGGAATGAGCGAGGTAGAGATAGTTCTGCTTCTCCATCACATGATCTGAGAATTCGTTGCCCAGGGCGAACCCCAGACGGCGCGGCACGCCATCCAGCCCGATGATATAGAGCCCCGCGATTTCGGGCTCCTCGCCGCCGTCGAGCGCGAAGGCCGGGCTCATCAACGTCTGGTAGGGCGCGACGATGATGCTGCCGTCGCCCTTGTAGAACCACTCCGGCTGTACTCCAACCGCCCCCCCCTCCGGCTTGCCCCCCTCCAGTCCCAGCTGGAACATCCGCATACTGTCGGTTAATACTTCCTCGACAAGGGTGGGTTCGGGCACGGATTCCTCTTCGGCTTCTTGTGCCAGTTTGTGCATACGGTCGCGTGCGTCTGCGCTGCCCAGATGCGTGAGCCCGGTGCCGGTGACCAGGGCGTGAGCTGGGTCGGGATGATCCAGGGGCGGCAAAATGCACTGTTGGGCCACCAGTTCTTCGTAGGCCACACGGCCTCCGAGTGGCGCGTCGCCGATCAGCTCCGACAGGGATCGCTCCTGGCGAAGCGCCGCGAGCGCCAGGTTATACACAGTCTGTTCGCCTTCCAGGGGTGCAACCATCTCCAAGCTCTGCACGACTCCCACCCGGCGCGTTCCCCCGGAGTCGCGAAATTGTACCAATCGCATCGTCGTTCTCCCTCCTTCACAAGAGTCCTACGAAGGGTACATCATTCATGCTCTATGTCCAGTTAGACGCGAAACACGGGTGCGCGTCGTTTTTCCGCAACCGCTTCTGTTCGGGCCGGTGTCTGCCCCAGCAGACCGGGGCCGAGACCGGCCGCAACAGAACTGAGGCAGCGACCTGATGCAGAAAAATGACGCACACCCGCGAAACACACGCGCACAGTAACGATGATCTGCTCGCTCACACGGTTAGGTGCATATCGGCAAAGTTCAGATACTGTTCCCAGTCATAAGCCGTGATATCGTGTCCCCCACTGCGTACGTGATACCCGATCCTGCCATGCGCCGGCGTATTGGTCGCGGGCATCTGCGCCACCGGCAAACCCGAGCCGGCAACCAATCGGTAAACCGGATCGGCAGCTTTGGCAGCAAGAAACTCGCCCCGGGGGTCCGCCCACAGATCGTCCTCAGCACTCGCGATATAAACCGGTCGGGGCGCGAGTAGGGCGATCAATTCGTGCTGATCCACAGGCAGCGCGTCCTCATTGCCATTGAAGGCTTTGAAGTTGCTACAGAACCAATGTGGAAAGACCGTGTTGATTCTGCGGACAGTCTCACCGACAC
>SLDA01000140.1 GCA_007125545.1 Thermoflexales bacterium
GCCGGAATATGGCATTGAACTCGTTGCTCATCAGGCGCAGGCGGCGGACCTCCAGATCGTAGTGCTCCAGAAGGTTGAAGGCCAGCCGGCGCAAGCGCCGCGCCCGGCCTGCTATAGTCAGTTCATAGAAGGATCTCATCTGGGTTTGCCCATCCTCTCTTTCAACACGCTCCGTGATCCTGTGCATCGACGCCTCGACCTCTGTCCTCAGACAGACGCAAGACGCCGCGCGCGGCTGAGCACCCCGGGTCCGGGTTCGCGGACGGGGCGTTCAGCCGGCGTCCATTATACGGGCAAAGTCTCACCGCGCGACCTTCGGCAGGCCCTGACCAGACGCAAGCCCCTAGCCCAGCTCATCCCGTATCAGGGCGACCCGCACCCCCTACGCCCCCCGGCCTCCCAACCAACAAATCGTGCACCCCCGACAAGCTTCCGCAATATGTAGCGCAATCAGCCCTGATTGCGTGGCCTCGCTCCACCCCGAATCGAGGCACCCCGCACTCCCTACATCCACCCCGACCTCCCAACCAAAAAATCGTGCACCCCAACGAATCCTGGATACTCAGCCTGGACCGCACGCCCTGCCGTCGCCAATCCTAAGGATGCGGGTTGGGGTAGGAAGGGGGCTTACGCGTGAGCCTACGAGATGGCTGACCGCCGCATCCTTAGGATTATCCGCACCGCAGCATCACCAAGCGCACCCTCGTGGGTGCGCCGGGATGCGTGCTTCCCCGCTTGCATGCTACAATCATTCATAGCGACTATGTGCCGGACAAGTGAACCACAGGAGGTAGTGATGCCGACCCAACACGAGATCCGTCAGGGAGAACAGATCCTGGAGCAAGCAGCCGCTAACATCGGCCCCGCACGCACAGGGCACGCTCAGATACGCTTCCAGGCCCCGGATGGGCGACCGCTCGCCGGGCTGGACGTTGACATCGTCCAGACCTCACAAGACTTTCTCTTTGGCAACTTGGCCTTTGACCTGGTATGGCCCGATGCGCCCTACCAACCGGAGCTGTTCAAGCAGCGGTTTCTGGAGCTGTTCAACCTCGCGATCTTCCCCTTCTACTGGACCATGTACGAGCGCACGCCCGGACGTCCGGAATGGCAGCGGGCCCTCCCGGCGCTGGCCTGGTGCCGGGCCAACGGCATCACGCCAAAGGGTCACCCGCTGGTGTGGCCCTATAACGCCGGCGTTCCCGAATGGCTCTATGACATGCCCGAGGGATCGGTGGACGCGCTGCTCGAGGCACGTGTCCTGAGCCTCGTACGGGGATTCTCCGAAGAGATCAACATCTGGGACGTCACCAACGAGGCCGTCAACCACATCTCCTGGGACGAGGCCACCCATCCATCCTTCCGCGAGCGCTACCACGAGACCGCCCTATGGCGAGGCACGCCCGTGGCGGGCGCCTTCAAACGCGAAATCCCCATCCCCGAAGCCGCGGACTGGGTGGAGCGCAGCCTGCGCCTGGCCTACGCCGCCAACCCCCGCGCGACCCTGATCGTCAACGACTACAACCAGGAGATCGATCCCAACGTGCGCCGGCGCTTCTACGACCTGATCCTCGAACTCCAGGCCCGTGGCGCGCCCATCTCCGGCATTGGGCTACAAGTGCACCCGATCAATCACTGGCTCTGGCCACAGCAGATCTGGGAAACCCTGGAGATGTACACCGAACTTGACCTGCCCGTTCACATCACCGAACTGCACCAGCCCTCCCTCCCGCACCCCATTGAGGGCGGCTGGCGGGAAGGGGAATGGGGCGAACAGGCGCAGGCCGAATACCTCGAGCAACTCTATCGCCTCTTCTTCGGGCACCCGTCGGTCGTCTCCATCAACGCCTGGGGCCTCTCCGACCGCAACAGCTGGCTCGAAGGCGCCGGCCTCATCGACGCCGAGTACCGGCCCAAACCCGCCTACGAGGCGCTCAAGAAGCTGATCAAAGGCGAATGGAAGACCGACCCGACCCAGGTCGTCACGGATGACCGGGGCGAGATCCGGTTCACCGGTTTCTACGGCACCTACGAACTCACGATCCGTCGCCCCGGCAGACAACACCTCGTCTATCCGGTCCACCTGGCCAAGAATCAACGCAACGAGTGGACGCTCACAAGCCACGTCTAATTCGACATCGCGATGCACACCCGTCCGCTCCCCATACGCCGGAACTCGACTTCCCCCGCCTATGCCTCCCCCTCTCCTATTCCGATGGGAGAGGGGGCCGGGGGGTGAGGGCCGCTCCCCCACGATAATACCCCAGCCCCTCCACCAGCGCCTTAACATTCTCCCACGGCACGCCCGGCGTGATCGAACTGGACGCCCCCAGCACCAGCCCCACCTCTGGCCCGTGCTCCACGAGCCGGCGCAACTCCCGCCGCACATCCGCCGGCGTGCCGTAGGGCAGCGTCCGCGTCACCGATACGCCCGCGAAGATGATCAGCGGGTCGCCGTCGCGGGTGCGCATCCTGCAGATCGCCTCGTAGTCCATCCCGCACTCATATTGGAAACCCTGGAAGCCGTGCAGGCCCAGCTCCAGCAGCCGCGGCACCATCGCCATCAGATTGCCGTCGCAGTGCCAGATCAGGCGGATGCCCTGCTTCAGCACCGGCTCCAGACAGCGGGCGACGTGGGGGAACCAGATCCGGTCGAGACTCTCCGGGCGCACCAGCAGCCCGCGCCCGTCCGCCATATCGTGATCGAGCCGGTGCAGCGGCGGCAGCCCGCCTTCCTGATAGGCCCGGGCCACCGCCTGGTTGTTCAACAGTGCCACGTCCGCCTGCAACGCGAAGTGGCGCTCCATCACCTCCGGATAGAGCGCATAGGCCATAAAATAGGGGCCGTAGCCGTACGTGCCGTAAGCCAGCGCCGGGAAAGCCACCACACCGTAGGGCACCTTGAGGATCTCGCCACCCAGCAACCCCTGGACTGCCTCCTCCTCCGCCAACACGCTCCGTATCCGCTCATCCGGGTCGAAGCCGTCGATCGCACCCCGCAGGCGGGGGAAAGCGTGCTGCTCCAGATGCGCCACCACCGCCTCCGGCCCATCGATCGCGATGCCGTCCACCACGGTCTCCCTCATCTGCCCCGACGTGGGCTGCCGGCGCATCTCGGCGCCCGCTTCATACCCGTGGTCGCCCAGCGTGAGCGGATTCTCGGGAATCCACTGGTCGACCAGGCACGCCCCCGCGGCGCGCTGCATCGCGGCATACACCGCGACCGGGTCTCGCCTGTAGGCGCCCGGCTCCACCCCTGCCAGCCGCTCAATGTGCGCGTGCTCCATCAGGAAGAGCTGCCACGTAGGAATCCCCGCCGTGGGGTGCTGCATAAGAGTATCGAGCGCCAACCGTGCGCGCCCCCCCATCTCATCTCTCGTCTGCATCAGACCTCCTTCCCCGTCGTCTCAGCCTACCATACCACCACAC
>SLDA01000553.1 GCA_007125545.1 Thermoflexales bacterium
CGTCCCCTACAGACGCGCGCCCAACCGCAGACCCCCACCCAGCCTCCCCCGACGGGGAGGAGCCAGAGCCAGACGCAGCCACCTGCGGACGTTGCCGGGTTGCCCCATCACACTTTCTGGCCCGACGCGGTATACTGCCTACAGGGCCTGGGGTGAGGGGAGTCATTGTATGACCGGAGTCATAGTATGACCGGAGTCATTGTATGACCGGACTATCAGATCCGCGATCGCTTCGTGGCACGCTCAAGCGTTGGGTACGCTCCGAAACCGCGGTTGTCACCGTTACAGCGGTATTGGTCGGCGTGCTGACCGCGGGTGCCATGATCGGGTTCGTCGCTCTGATACGCCTAATCGAGGCCCAATTTATCGATGTCTGGGCGCCGCTGCAGTGGTGGGCGCCTCTCATCCCCGCCGGGGGTGGCCTGATCGCCGGACTGCTCATCACCTACGTGGCACCGGAGATGCGGGGTGGCAGTATCCCCTCTGTGCTCAGCGCCATCGCGCTCCAGGGATCGCGCCTCCGTGCGCGGCTGGTCTGGGCCAAGCCCCTCGCTACGGCTATCGTCATCGGTACCGGCGGCTCCGCGGGCCGGGTCGGACCCGTCGTACAGATCGGTGCGGCGCTGGGATCCCAGGTGGGCCAGCGCTTCCACCTGACGGATGAACGGATTCGCAACCTGGTCGCGTGCGGTGCCGCCGCCGCAATTGCCTCCACCTTCAATGCGCCCATCGCCGGCGTTATCTTCGCGCTGGAGGTCATTCTCGGCGAGTTCACCGAAAGCTACTTCGCCACCATCGTGATATCGGCGGTGACCTCCAGCATCATCACCCAGAGTGTGCTGGGCGACGATGTAGCCTTTGTCGTGCCCGCCTACGAGCTGGCTCAGCCCCTGGAGATCCTCTTCTACGTGCTTCTCGGCGGGTTGGCGGCCTTGATCGCCTGGCTATTCATCACCTCCTTCTACGGGACCCGCGATCTGACGGCCAAGTTGCGGCGGGTGCCGCCGCCGCTCCGTCCGGCGCTCGGTGGCCTTCTGCTGGGCTTGCTGGCGCTCGGCCTGCCCCAGGTCCTGGGCGGCGGCTTTCGGTACATCAGCCTCGCCCTCCAGGGTCAGCTCGCCCTCCCGCTGATGGGGCTGCTCGTCCTGGGAAAGCTCGTGGCGACAAACCTCACCGTCGGCACCGGCAGCTCCGGTGGTATCTTCGCGCCGCTGCTCTTCATAGGGGCCATGCTGGGCGGCGCCTATGGCGAAGTGCTCCAGCTCCTATTGCCCGGCATCAACCTCGCTCCCTCCGGCGCCTACGCCCTGGTGGGCATGGCCGCGGTCTTCTCCGCCGCCGCGCACGCACCGATGACCTCCCTCCTGATCGTCTTTGAGATGTCCGGCAGCTACAGCCTCATCCTGCCCCTGATGCTGGCGACGGGCCTCAGTACGGTGATGTCGCTCGCCCTGCAGCCCGAGTCGGTCTATACCCTGGACCTGGTGCGCAGGGGTATTCACGTCTGGCGTGGTGAGGAGATGGATGTGCTGCAGCACGTGACCGTCCAGGAGGTGATGGCGGTCGACCCGGCCATCGTGCATGAGGAAACCCCCCTGGGCGAACTGGACCGGATCGCCGTCGAGACGCGGGAGCGTAGCTATCCGGTCCTCGATGAAGAAGGGCGTCTCACCGGGTACGTCACCCTTGAGGATCTGGCGGATGCCAAGCTGCGGTGGGAGGACTGGCCCCACCATAGGGTCGAGGAGATCGGCTCGCGCGAGGTGCTCACCGCCTATCCCGATGAATCCGTCTCGGTGGCGCTCCAGCGGATGGGCGTCTACAACCTGAGCCAGCTGCCGGTGGTTGACCGCGAGTCGCTGGAGCGCTTCTTGGGACTCATCCGTCAGAGTGACATCGGCGCGGCTTACCAGCAGGCGTTGCGCTATCGCAGCCAGGGCCTCAGCTCCGAGCGGCGTCGCAAGTTGGAGGTGGAAGCACCGGATCAGGTGATGGATCTGGTCGTGCCCACAGACTCACCCCTTGCGGGCCGGACCATCCGCTCTGTGGCCTGGCCCGAGGGCTGCCTGATCGTTGCCGTCCACCGCGATGATGACGTGATCCTGGGACAGGGCGGTGTCGTGATCCGGCCGGGCGACCGCCTGACGGTCTACGCCCGGGCGGATAACGCCACGGCGCTCCGCGCGCTGGTCGCCGGGGATGAGATGTGAGGTGCTCGCGCCGGATCGTAGTGTTACCTGCCAGGAGCAGGCCCGCTCCTGGCAGGCCTGCTCAATAGCTCCCGGCATTACCGCACCGTCGCCTTCAAGGAGAAGGTATACGGCAATTTGTCCTTGTGCTCGGGCATCAGCCATTGCCCATCCGCCTGCTTGACCATGTTGTCTCCGAGCCGGTAGTAGAGCCAGTCGAACTCGTGCAACCATTCGATGTGCAGCCCCACCGCGCTCAGGGCTGTGATGATCTCGCCCATAGTGTACATCCAGCTGTAGTTAACGCCTTCCTTGGGTTCGGAGGCATATCCCCCGATCCAGCCGTCCTCGTCCGCCGGCTTCAGAAAGTAGGGGTATCTGACCTCCAGCTCCGGTAGCTTCTCCTCATCCCACATCATAAAGAAC
This sequence comes from Thermoflexales bacterium, assembly GCA_007125545.1. GTDB lineage: Bacteria > Chloroflexota > Anaerolineae > B4-G1 > SLSP01 > PWVB01. The sequence goes on from SLDA01000553.1 coordinate 2,616, forward strand.
GGATGGCTGTCCAGCAGATAGAGATAGCCATCCTCCTTCATCAGGGCGCGGACGTTACGCGCCCACAAGCTCAGGTCCGGCAGCCAGCAGAGTACCCCCTCAGTCGTATAGACGATATCGTAGGTCTCGTGATGGACGTTCATGATCTCCAACACGTTGGATTCGATGAAGCGCGCGTCGTCGATGCCGAAATCCGCCGCCAACTTGCGCGCATAATGGATGTTCTCCGGCACCAGGTCCACTCCGGTCACCGTGGCGCCCATCCGCGCCAGTGATACCGTATCGGCGCCGGTGTTGCACTGTAGATGGATCAACGATTTACCGCGGATGTCGCCCAATTCCTGCTTCTGGACCTCGGACAGGAGCGATTCCTTCTGCGCGAGCTGGGCTTTGTAGGTGTTGTAGTGGTCCTCGGCAATCAGTCCCCACGTCCGCCGGTTTGCCTCGATCGGGTCGGTCATAAGACGCCTCCTCTTCCTCAATCTGGTCTACGGGAGTCTAAAGCTTTCCCTGTTGCTGTCAATCGTTGGCGGCGACGGCATCGCGGATACACGTGTACGTCATATCTTCGCAAACACAGCGCCGACCCTTCGACGGGTGTCACCTCGCCGGCGAGACCTTTGAGCTCTCGGCGCGAACGAACGGCCATGGTGGACCAGGCCCCTCGTTTTCCCAGGTACCGGGTCGGCACCTGGAGCTCAAAGGTCATCATCACGCGGAAAACTGACGCACGCCCTGCGAACACCGTTGACCTGCACTATGCCTACTATATAATGAGAGTAGGGGGACATATACTGGGTGGCAACAATGGGTGATGAGGCGTCGAATGCGAAACTGCCGAGTAGTGCTCTATCTGCTGATCTGCCTGCTGCTTCTGGCGGGCTCCACGCCCGCCCTCGCATCTTCTGCGCTGCCCGCGAACTCAACCCCCCCCAGAATCCCCGTTAAGCTTGTCTTTGTCCACCTCTCCAGCGGGGGATATTGGCTCGCGGATCCCAACAAGGCTCAACCCTACGGTGGCCTGGGACGTGCGCTGATGGAGAGCAACTACTTCGTGAGTGCCACCAACTACGGCTGGGGCTCTGCGGAGATCGGCGATCAGACCGACATTCCGGATTGGCCCAAATGGTTCCTCGCACCCAACCGTGAGATCGTCTTGGATGAGTTGTACAGTGAAAGTAGGCAGAATCTGGCCGGCTTCGGCGACTGGTCGCGGCTGGGTCGGGATCCCGGAGGTGAGAATCAGATTGTCCTGATCAAGCCGCATCCCTCCAACTCAAATCTCGATGGCAATCCCGATGACCCCCCGCTTGACGTGCCAGACGACCGGGAGATGAGCGTCGCCAACGCCAAAGCCGTCTACATCGCCCTGCTCGATTACTTTCGCCTTCGTCCTGACAAGCTTTTCGTCATCATCACCGCGCCGCCGCTCGTGCTCGGTGATACGACGCCCGAGCGCGCCGCTAATGCCCGCGCCTTCAATACCTGGCTGGTTGAAGACTGGCTCCGCGACTATCCCTACGCCAACGTCGCGGTCTTCGATTACTATAATGTGCTGACCGGCACCGGCAACCACCACCGCTGGACCGGCAGTGAGATCGAGCACGTGCGCAGTACGTCCGGCAACTTCGCCGCCTATCCGGGCGGTGTTCGCGACAACACTCCCGTCGAGGCGAGTTATCCCTCGACAGAGGGGCACTCCAAGGCGACCTCTGAATTCGTGCCGCTGCTCAACGTCTACTACAATCGCTGGCAGGCCGACAAGGACGCCGCCCTGGCCGCGGCAAGGGAAGGCGCGGCCAGAGATGTGGTCCTGCCGGAAGCTGGGGTGGGGGAGTTTGATTCGGAGCTCGGGTGGGAGGCCGAGGTAGAGGCGGGCGCCCGTGTCGAGTGCACGCCCATCTCAGACGCTCCGGGTGGGTCGCGTTCTCTCCGGCTCGCGTATGCCGTGCCTGAGGAGGGACGTGGCGGCTGCTGGCACCCCTTCGCGGTGCCACAGGACTGGAGCGCACACCGCGGCCTTTCATTCCGGCTGCGCGGCGACCGTCCCGGGCAGAGCGTGAGGCTGACGGTTCTCGCGGGTACCCCCGAAGCGTCCACGCCCTACGAGGTGCGCTTCCAGGTGACGGAGGACTGGGAGCTCATCGCTTTTGTCTGGGCTGACTTCGCGCTCGCAGCTCCCGCAGGTGAGGAGGGCGCGCCTTCCGAGGGCGCGCCTTCCCTAGGCGCGCCTTCCCTGGACCCCTCCCGTATTATGCGAGTCGGATTCAGTCCCGAGGCCGGTGAAGGGACGCTGGACATAGCAGACCTGACACTTTTCGATGGCGTCGTCCTCTCGGCGTCCGCCGAGTTTGCGGCGCAAGTCCCGGACACGGAGCCGGAAGAGGTGCTTCCTGAGGAAGACTCGACCCCCGCACTGGAGCCGACCCCCACGGCCGGCGTGCGGGACGTCGTGCCCGAGACCGGGCTATGGGTCCGCTACCTCTCAGCCCTTGTGCCACTCGCGCTGGTGGCCCTGATCCTCGTGCTTTTGTGGTTGCGGCGCGATGCAGGACCGCGGAAGTCCCCACCTCGACAAGAAAACCAAGAGTAAGGAGCGGTGACTATGCAGTATGGAGTTGTGTTCCCACAGACGGAAATTGGCGCGGACCCCGCGGGGGTGCGTCGCTATGCGGAGACGGCGGAGGCATTGGGCTTTGAGTACTTGGTCGCCTTCGACCACGTCATAGGTGCGAACCCCGAAAAGCCCGGTCCATGGCAGGGTGGCTCCTACACCTATGAGAGCATGTTCCACGAACCGCTGGTGCTCTTTGGCTACCTGGCGGGCATCACGCAGCAGCTGGCCTTTGCCACGGGCATACTCATCCTGCCGCAACGCCAGACCGTGCTGGTTGCGAAGCAGGCTGCAGAGGTCGACGTCCTCTCCGGCGGGCGGCTACGGCTCGGCATCGGCGTGGGGTGGAATCCCCTCGAGTACGAAGCGCTGGGGATGGCGTTTCACACGCGCGGCAGGCGCCAGGCCGAGCAGGTGGACGTCTTGCGCAAGCTCTGGACGCAGCGGCTGGTTGAGTTCGAGGGTCGCGACCATCGCATCCCCGACGGGGGTATCAACCCGCTGCCCGTACAGCGACCGATACCGATCTGGTTCGGCGGCATGTCTGACGTGGCGCTGCGGCGTATGGCCCGGATCGGCGATGGTTGGATGCCCAACACCGCCGATCCCGACCAGCTCGAAGCGATGCTCGCGGAGCTGCGCGGTTACCTCGAGGCCGCAGACCGGACCGCCTTCTCAGGCACCGGTAGCCCGGGTGCCGGCGACGCCTTCGGCATCGACGTGCGCATCGATATGCGGCGTCTTGGCGCGGACACCTGGCCCGGCCTGCTCGACCGCTATACCGAACTGGGTGTCACCCACGTCTGCCTCAACACGATGGGGCTGGGCTTCGATCTGGACGGTCACCTTGAGGCTGCTGAGCAGTTCCGCGACACACTTCCCGGGGCGTAACCCGGACAGGGCCCGGACGCGAACCCCGTAGCGGTCTGGGGTTTGCGCCCGGGCCTTCTGCTTACGTCTCGTCCTGCTCCTTCTGCCACGCCTCATACTCGGGCCACTTCTCCTCGGAGAGTGGGTAGTAATCGCGGAGTTCGCCGCCCTCAGCGAGTTTGATGCGCGTGAACACCTCCCACTCGGCGTGCTCGCCGGCCTTCTTGGCCAGCTCCGGCGCCAGCGAGATCGGCACCACCACCACGCCGTCATCGTCGGCGACGATAATATCTCCGGGCATTACCAGCACGTCGCCACAGGCGATCGGTACGTTGGCGGCGAAGGGCACGATGTTGGTTTGCGTATGGAAGTTGGGCGTCACGCCACGGAGCCAGTAGCCCAGGTCCAGCGTTTTGGCGTGCGGATAGTCGCGGATACACCCGTCGATCACCACCCCGATGCCGCCTTTGCCCATAAAGTAAGTGAGCATCATCTCGCCAAAGACACCGCTCGTCATATCGCCGCGCGCGTCAACGACGACGATATCGCCCGGCTGCGTATGGTAGAGCACCCGCCGGTGGAGCTGCCGCTCGCGGTCCTCATACTCGCCCGCGCCGTACATATCCTCGCGCTTGGGCATAAACTGCAGGGTCAGCGCCGGGCCGACGATGCTCCTACCCGGGGTCCAGGCTACGGGCCCCTGAATGTGCGGCTGGCGAATCCCCAGCCGGCTCATTTCGCCCGCGCAAGTGGCCGAGCCAATGCCCTGTAAGGCATCCATCAACTCTCTGGGCGGTCGCACGATATCCGGAACGTCTATCATCATCGCGTCGGTCTCCTTCTCTATTGGGTGGGATAGTGGAAGAACGCTTGATCATGAGGAAGCACGGAGCCGCATGCGCTGACATCGTCTGACTCCCAGCTTCCCCGCTGCTTGGGGCTCATTGCTGTAGCGCCAGCTCCCTGTAACCTGCCAACATCCGCTTGAGCAGCGCCGGTGTGTCCAGCTCGTAAGGGCAATTGTCGCGGCAGTGGCCGCACTCGATGCAGTCCTCGATGCGCTGCATCCGTTCCTGCCATTCCGCGGAGAAGAAAGGCGCGCTCGGCGAGCGGCGGATCAGGTAGGTCATCCGCGCCGCCATCGGGATGGGGATATCGGCGGGGCATGGCAGGCAGTACCCGCAACCGCGGCAGAAATCGCCGGACAACTCGACCCGCAAGTGCTCGATCTCCTCCCGCAATGCGGTGTCCATCTCCGGTGGGTCCGCCTCCAGCGCCAGAAATTCCTCGAGCTCGCTCTCGCGCTGAACGCCCCAGATGGGGACCAGATTTGTGAAGGGACGCAGCGCGGCGAAGGCCAGCCGCGCGTTGGTGATCAGCCCGCCCGACAGCGCCTTCATCGCGATGACGCCCACGTCATGCTCGCGGCAGACATCGACGAGCGCCAGATCGTCCGCCGAGGAGATGGCGCTGAGCGGGAACTGCACCGTGTCGTAGAGACCCGAGCGCGCCGCGGCTAGTGCCGTGTCCAGCTTGTGTTGCGTGATGCCGATGAAGCGCGCCTTGCCCGCGGCCTGCGCCTCCAGGAGACCCGCGTAGAGCGACTCCGGGTCGTCGGGATCGGGCAGGCCGGCGGGATTGTGCAACTGCAGCAGGTCGACGTGGTCCGTCTGCAGCTTCTCCAGACTGATCTCCAGCCGGGCCAGTAACGAGACGCGGTCTTGCGCGCCGCTGCTCTTGGTCGCCACTACGATTTCGTCGCGTACGTCGGCGAGCGCCGCACCGAGCTTCTCTTCGCTGTCCGAATAGCCGCGCGCCGTGTCGTAGAACGTGATCCCGCCCTCATACGCCCGCCGCAGTATCTGTTTCGCCGTCTCCATATCCACGCGCTGGATGGGCAGAGCGCCAAATCCCGTCCTGCTCACCTCCAACCCGGTGCGTCCCAGTCGCATCGTCTGCATAGTCTCCCCTCTCCTCCTGGTATCTCCTACAATCACCGGCATGGTATACGGCAGCCCGCACCCCTTGTCAAGTAGCTCGCGTGCGATCTCACCGCGGGCAAAAGCCCATAGGCGTTAACTCAACGGCCGACGATCTCCGGTTCTCCCCCCTGGTCACAAGCACGAATGCCGTTGTCCAGACGACCTGGGCCAGGCCACGCGGGCTTGTCCACGCACCGGGGGGAGTTAGAGGGGGGAAGAAGCTCTTGCGAGTCAGTGTTACTGGTGCATCTTTCTGTGATAAGTCAACGCCTATAGCACAAAAGCCCTCTTCACGCGCATACGGACAAGTCACGTCGGCGACTCGCCCCCACGGCGAAATCACCCGTCCCCACATACATAGCCCTGCCCGCACAACCTGATGCGCCCGCCGCTCGTAGCGCAAGCAGCCTTGCTTGCGAGGCCAGACTCAACCAGGCATCTGCGCAGTACGCCCATATTGTCAATGGCAACGTCACGCGCTTGCCGAAAACTGACGCACACTCTGCCCCACCTGCCCCATTGAATGCACCCCAAATCTTGTCTACAATGGAGGCAACAGTGCCAACCAGGAGAACCGAACCGTGATGACCCATACCGCATCGGCAGCTGCAGCAGCTCCTGGCTTCCATAACCGAAAACAAGTAGCCGCCTCTCAACCGGTAATCCACGCAATCCACACCCCTGGTCCGCGGGGCGGCGGCGTTGAGCCGGCTTTACGAAACAAACCCATTTTGATACGCCCGTCTGCGGGCGCCGCCGTCTGCGGGCGCCGCCGCCCCGCCACAAACCCCCAGAACGAAACAAACCCATTTTCGGCAGTGCCGAAATCGGGGCCGGCTGCCTATTGCCCTCAGCTCAGACGCACATCTTCGCCTTTACCGAATGCGACTATCGGTGTACCATCCTGGATTGTGGATGCGCTGCTGCTAGCGCGCCGTGACATAGCCTGGAATCCTCCAGGCCTGAGAGAGGAGCAAAGTATGGCATTCGCCGATCGTGTCACACACCTGGCGCCGGAGGGCGCTTACTTTATGTTGGCCCGCGCCCAGGCTCTCGAAGCGCAGGGACGGGAGATTATCCATCTGGAGATCGGGCAGCCCGATGCACCGACCTTCGAGAATATCGCCGAGGCGGGCATACGCGCCATTCGTGATGGGCAGACGCGCTATAATCCGCCCGCGGGCATTCCGCCGCTGCGCCAGGCGCTTGCTGCGGACGCCGGACGCCGCCGGGGCCTCCATCTGACGCCGGAAGAGATTGTCGTAGGTCCGGGCGCTAAGCCCATTCTCTTCTTCCCGACGCTGGCGCTCGTCCAGCCCGGCGACGAGGTCATCTACCCCGACCCCGGCTTCCCGACCTACGCCGACATGATCGGGGTTGCCGGCGCCACGCCGGTGCCGATCCCGCTCAGTGAGGCCAACGACTTCGCGTTCGACCTTGACGCCTTCGATGCCTGCGTCAACGACCGTACGCGCCTGATCGTGCTCAACTCACCGAGCAACCCCACCGGCGGCGTGCTCTCGCTCGAGGTGTTGGAGCACATCGCCGAAGCCGCGCGGCGTCACGATGCCTGGGTCCTCTCCGACGAGATCTACAGCCGTCTCGTCTTTGACGGCATCACGGCGCCCAGTATCGCGACCCTGCCCGGCATGCGCGAGCGGACCGTCATCTGTGACGGGTTCTCGAAGACCTATGCGATGACCGGTTGGCGACTTGGCTACGGCATTATGCCCGCAGCGCTCGCCGAACGTGTGGCTCTGCTGCTGACACACAGCATCGGCTGTACCGCCACCTTCACCCAGTACGCGGGGCTGGAGGCGGTCAACGGCCCGCAGGAGCAAGTCGAGGCGGTCGTTGCCGAGTATGAGCAGCGCCGGGACGTGCTCGTCGCCGGGCTCAACGCCATCCCCGGGCTCCACTGCCGGATGCCGCAGGGCGCCTTTTACGCCTTCCCTAATGTCAGCGCCTTCGACAAGCCGTCCGACTGGCTCGCGGATTACCTGCTAGAGGAGGCTGGGGTCGCCGTCTTGCCCGGCACCGCCTTCGGTCCGTATGGTGAGGGGTATCTTCGCCTCGTCTACGCCAATTCTATCAGCAACATCCGCACGGCCCTGGAGCGGATCGCGGAGGCGCTGGCACGATTGTAGCGGAAGACAGCAGCGGGCGACCGTGTCTCGCAGTGCAGGGCTGCCTGTCGCTGCCCTGACACCCCTTGCCACTCTCCATCGGGGTGTCGGAAAGGGTGCCGGTGTTGCACCGCGCTTGCTCCATTGAGCTTGGCTTGTGCACCTCCTTCCGCGCCCCTGCAAGCATCCGACAGGAAAACGTGCAATGCCGGCGCTTTCATCTTATAATCAGAGTATGACCTGCTATCCTGTATTGATGGCGCTTAGCATATGAAGGAGTAGGGGTATGACCGAAGGGCGGGATGACAACCGGCGGGACTGGAACGATCGCGACTACCGCGAAAGGCGCCGAGAGACCGACGAGAAGGAGGAAAAGGAGCTAGAGAAGCGCGACGAGAAAGAGGAAAAGGAAGAGAAGTCCGTCGAAGAGAAAAGCCGGCAAGATCCTGTGGGGTCGATGGTCTGGGCCGCGACCCTGATCTGGGCAGGTGTCGTGCTCCTGTTGCAGAACCTGGGCTGGCTGGATGCCCTGCGCATCGAGCTGGCCGACATCGAGTTCGACCTGCCTGTAGAGATTGAGGCGTGGGTGGGTGCCTGGCAACTCTTCTTCCTGGGCGCTGCCGTGCTGGTGCTGCTGGGCGTGATCGTGCGACTGTTGGTGCCCGAGTACCGCCGCCCGATCCTCGGCAACCTCATATGGGCTATTGTACTCTTCGGGATTGCTCTTGGACAGTGGTCGCTGATCTGGCCTCTCATCCTCATTGCCATCGGCCTATCGCTGCTTCTGGGGGCCCTGATGCGGCGCACCTAGCGGCCCACATCTGCCGACCCCTTGGGTCTCCGGATGTCGTCGGCTTGCAGCCAGACCCACCGCAGATATCCACGCCGTTCAGGACATCTGCGCTATTCCGGAGCGCCGATGCCCTGGGACGGCTGTCTTCTCGGGTGCGTCCTTTACAGCTGTCCCAGGTTGAGGGAGACCATCTCCTGCCAGGCGTAGCGCAAGGGCACCCACCATTCATTGCGCCCGATGCAGCGGAAGTAGGGCGCCTTAAAGGCCAGGATCTTGTCGCCGATCTCATAGCGTGGGAGTACAGGCGTTGAGACCACCAGGCTTCCCATTTCGCCGGGGCGCATCTCGTGCAGCAACTTGAGCCCGCGTGCCGTGCGCACCTCGAAGAAGAAGAGGTCATAGTTGGGGACCCAGGCTCGCTTCTCGTCGCGCTGCTGCCCGAACATCCCCTCGGTGGCGCCGTAGATCTCGCGAATCGCGGCCTGCCCGTAGAGGGCTGTGAGTGCGGGAGAGTGGGTGGTGTTGATCCCCGGTTGGCTTCCGAGCGTCATAATCTGCGTCTGCCATAGCGCCTTCGGATAGATCTGGTGTGTCTTGCGTAGGTAGCGCCCAAACTGAAGTGCGGTCGAGCAGACGCCGCCCACGAGCGTGACCTGCTGATCCTTGCACTGCTCGTACGCCAATGCAAAACGCCGGTTCCAGTCGCTGACCGTCTTCCCACCGCCCAGCGCGTCAATGGCCTCTTGCGTGGGCACCGACCGCACCGGTGTGCGGGTGGAGACGTGCTTGGTGTAGATGCCCGAGCTGTAGCCGTACTCCACCTCATCATCGCCCACATTGACCGTGCCCACCACCGACGGGAAGTTGAGGTTCAGGTTAACACCCTGAAAGACGTCAAAGCGCCGGGTTTCCGCCACGTACTGCATCACGGCCCGCCCCGCACTTACGCGCATTCGGAGGTCGGTTGGCGTCATCGGGATGAACTTGGACTCGCCCTTCGTCGTTCCCCGCGTAATGGCCCAGCCCAGCGCGGGCTCCCAGAGTAGGGCCTCTGTGTCCCCTCGCATCACCTGGTCGATCACCGGCTTCATCTCGGGGTAGCTGCGGATGGGGAAGGCGCGCCGGTAATCGTCAATCGTCGCGATATGGGCCGCGCCATGCTCGGCGCCGTATCGCGTCTTCGCATAGTCCTTGACCAGGTTGTGCAGGACCGTCTCCTGTGCTGCAGCGGGGTCGGCTACAGCCTTATGCCAGGGGCCGAGCTGCTGTTGGAGCATACCGGCAGCGGCTGCCGGATCCATCTGCTGCATAAGGTATCTCCTTTCCGACAGATAGGAAACCTTGTCCCGATTATACATCGCGCCAGGCTTCTGCGCGAACCTCGCACTCTCGTGCCACAGCCCCCTACCCGGCATAGGTGTTGTCGCCTCTCCGGCTCTCCGTTCTATTCGCATAGAGATGCTGTTGAGCGAAAGTGCCGCCGGCGGCTCTCTGGCTCTCCCCCCTTTACGCATTGCACGAGTGTGCGCGTCCGGCGGCACTATGCAAGCCGGCACGTGGTAGTCGC
>SLDA01000292.1 GCA_007125545.1 Thermoflexales bacterium
CGGTATCATCGCTTCCTCGATGAAATCGTTGAGGTATTTGGCACCGGTTCGGTCCACCTGATTGTGGGCCTGGGGGAGAGCGACGCGGAGTTAGTTCGCGCGATGCAGGACGCACGAGACCGGCACTGCACGGTGGCCCTCTTTGCGTTCACCCCCGTCCGCGGTGCACGGCTCCACGTAGAGGCGCCGGACGTCGGGCGCTACCGCGCGATGCAGATGGCACGTTACCTGATCTTGACGGGTCGGGCGCGGGCCGAGGCGATGCACTTCGAGGAGGGGCGGCTGGTGGATCTGGGCGTTGATCCTGTCGTATTAGCACAGGCGTTGGAAAAAGGCTTGCCTTTCCGCACGAGCGGCTGTCCCGACTGTAACCGACCGAACTACAATGAACGTCCAGGTGGACCCAGGTATAACTACGCCGCGCCATTGAGCGATGCCGGTAAAGCAAAAGCACAAGAGGAGCTAGCCGCTTATCTCCGATAGGAGCCGGGAATGGCTGAAAATGAGGACACGACTCTACGGTGAGGTCAGGGGGCGGCTCGTGCGCTCTGTGATTCAAAGAGGATGGTAAGGAGGATGGATATGACGACGAGGTGGCGGTTGTTGCAGCACGGAGCCCGAAGTGCCTATGAGAATATGGCGCTCGATGAGGCGATCCTGCGATGCGTGACGGAAGGGACTTCGCCCTATACGCTACGCTTCTACCGGTGGCAGCCCTCCGCTGTCTCCATCGGCTACTTCCAGGGGGTCGAGCAAGAGGTCGACCGGCAGGCATGCGCGACACAAGGCGTCGACGTGATCCGGCGATTGACCGGTGGCGGGGCCGTGTATCACGACTATGATGGCGAGATCACCTATTCGCTGTCAATCCCCGAAAGCTACCCCGGTATCCCACGCAAGGTCCTCGACTCCTACGCCCTGCTGTGCAGCGCGCTAGTCGTGGGATTCGAGTCGTTGGGTGTGCCGGCGGAGTTCAAGCCGATCAATGACATACTGGTCCGCGGCAAAAAGATCTCGGGCAATGCGCAGACCCGGCGGTTCGGTGGCATCCTGCAACACGGGACATTACTCTGCGAGGTCGATCCCCACCGTATGTTTACGCTGCTCAAGGTGCCCAACGAGAAGATCCGTGACAAACTGATTGCCGGCGTCGAGGAGCGCGTGACATCGATCGGGCGAGAGTTGGGCGAGGTCGATCGCGAGCGAGTGACCCGAGCTATGGTCGATGGATTTGCAGAGGTGTTGGATATCGAACTCGAACCCGGCGAGTTGACAGACGAGGAATTAGCCCTCGCCGAAGAGCTGCGAAAGGAGCGGTATGAAAGCGACGCCTGGATCTTTAAGCGCTGATTACAAAGTACCCGGAGGTAAATTGCTGCGGGTCCGGCTTGCCCTGGATGAAAGCCAAGATCCGCCGGTGATCCACTCGATCACGCTGACCGGCGACTTCTTTATGCATCCCGAGGAGGCCATTGAAGACCTTGAGCAGCGGCTTGTGGGGGCACCGTGGGAAGCTGAAGCGATCCGCGCTCGGGTTGAAGCCTTCTACGAGAACGACGTGCAAGTCATCGGCGCCGAGGTAGCGGATCTCGTGCACATCATTATGTCGGCTCAAGGTCAAGAATGAATGCACCTTAAGGTCTACGAACCTAGCACCCGGTTTCCCCCTATATCTCTTTCGGGCACGGAGTGCCGGCTCAACTGCCTGCATTGCAGCCGCGCCTATCTGCGGGGGATGCAGCCCGCCAAGACAGAGGACGATCTGCTCGCCACCCTTCACAAACTGAAGGCAGAAGGGGCCATTGGCGTCCTGCTCAGCGGCGGGTCCACGCAGGAAGGGGGCATCCTGAACCTCAGGGAGAGGGTCGAAACGATCAGACAGGCGAAAGCCGAGACGGGCCTGATCATAAATCTGCATCCGGGCCTGATAGATGACGCGACTGCGCGTGCGCTCGCAGGCGTCATCGACGTTGCCTCGCTCGAAATTCCAAGCCCGGCGACAATCCGCGACGTCTTCCGCCTGGATGCCACCGTAGAGGCGTACATCGAGACCTACGACAGCCTCTGCGATGTCGGGATACCGGTCGTGCCCCACGTTTCAATCTACAATGGGGATGAAGACCGGTTGCTCGCAGCCCTCGCTCCCTCTACCGGACGTCCGGAGCCGGAGGCGATTGTAGTGATCGTCTTCACGCCCACGCGTAACACGCCGATGGGCGAGGCGGAGCCGGCCACACCGGAGAGCGTGGGCAACGTGGTCGCCCGAATCCGGGACAGTTTCCCGGACACCGAAGTGGCGCTGGGATGCATGCGCCCCCGCACCAGGGAGCTGCGGGTGGCACTGGAACTCGCGGCTCTGGACGGGGGGATCGCGCGCATCGAGCTGCCGACGCGGCAAACGCTGGCTGTCGCACAGGAGCGAGGCTACGAGATCATTCACTTTGATGCCTGCTGTGCACTCCCGGCTGCACTCGAGCAAGGGGCTCGCTCGCAAAAGCCGCGTGCCGAATGACGAGGCCGAGGATTCCCAAACCAGGTAACTGGCAGCGCAACGAGATGGACCCAAGGTCTTGAAACCGCGGGTATTCGTGCGTTTGCGGTTATCCAGAGCTAGCGACAGTCTTCGGCCCAGTTGCGCGTGTGGTAGGCGCTGCGGATCCGCCACTCACGCAGGGCGTCTAGTAGCTCTCGCTTGCGCTCCGCGGCGGCGGGATCGTTCCAGAGATTGTTCGCTTCGCCGGGATCGTTCACCAGGTCAAAGAGCTGGCCTCCGTCCTCGTCGAGGAAGTGGACGAGCTTCCAATCACGACTGCGTATCATGGTCATGAATTCGGTCTCCTGCAGGATGCCGTCGCTGCCGTGCTCGGAAAAGACAAACTCACGCTCGGCCCATGCCTCCCCTGCCAGCGCAGGGAGCAGCGACTGAGCCTCCATCGAATCGGGCACCGGCAGCCCTGCGAGCTGCAGGATCGTGGGCCCCAGATCCATCATCTGGCAAAGCCCATCGATGCGACGCCCACCGGCAAACCTATCCGGCGACCACACGATCGTGGGCACCCGCGTGATAATATCGTACATCGTCCACTTCTGGCTGTGCCCATGGTCGCCCAAAGCATCACCGTGGTCCGAAGTGAAGATGACGACAGCGTTTTCGAGGTAGCCCCGCGCCTCCAAGGTCTGCAGAATGCGCCCAACCTGCTCGTCGATCATCGTCACGTTGGCAAGATAGTAGGCACGCTGACGGCGAAGCTCTTCGCGGGTCGGATTGATCTGATGGACGATCGAGTCGTGATCGACCTTGGTGTTGTGCACGCGCATGGCCTGGAAAGCAGGCGGCTGTCCCTCAAGGTCATCCGTGCGCACCTCGGGCAGAGGGAGATCCCGCGCCATATAGGGCTCGGCATAGCGCGGGATGGGATC
>SLDA01000266.1 GCA_007125545.1 Thermoflexales bacterium
CCCGTTCGACCTCCACCACCTTCTCGACGATCTTCTCGACCTCAACCTCCCTATCAACCTCAATGACCTCCGGGGTCGGTGCACTGCAAGCGGCCGCGACAGCGCCGATCGCGGCTACGCCTGTCAGATGCAGGAACTCACGTCGTTTAAGTTTTCTCAGCTTCATCTTCTCCTCCTACAGATAGTCTGAGTGCAACGAGCGGACACTGTTGACCGGCGTCAACGGCGCCACTTGAACGAACGGAACGAAAACACAACGTTCATCTGAGAGGTACCGTTCTTATTATACACTGCATTTGCCCCAAGTTCTTCCACAAATCGGACAGATTATTATACTTTTAAGACAACGGTGTGGCGCAGGGTCCAGAGGTTACATGCTAGAGCGATGCGGATGGTTATCCACCGCTAGTTGCAGATGCCTGGTCGTGGGGCGAAGAGAGAAAAAGAACCCCAGGGTCTTGGCCGAGCTGCCTGGGCCAGAACCTGGGGTTCGGATGTGGTATGGATCGCGAAGCTTATGCCAGCGCGCGGCTGAGCTGGCGCTCGCGACGGGCTTCGATCACGCCCTCCGCGATACCGGCAGGCAAGACTTCGTAGCGCTTGAACTTCAGACTGAATGTGCCGCGACCCTGCGTCAAGCTGCGCAAGTCGGTGGCGTAGCCACGGGCCTCTGCCAGCGGCACCTCGCCATCGACGTTGCGGAAGGCGCCGCGAACGTGCATTTCGTTCATTGTGCCGCGCCGGCGCCCGATGTCGGCGACGACGCTGCCCAGGTGCTCCTCGGGCACGTTGATATCGAGGCCCATGATCGGCTCCAGCAGCGCCGGGGCTGCCTTGCGGATGGCCTCTTTGACCGCCATACTCCCGCAGATCTCGAAGTCCATTGATGCTGAGTCGACCTCGTGGTAGCTGCCGTCCAGCAGCGTTACCTTGATGTCGGTGAGCGGGTAGCCCGCGATCACGCCCTCTTCAAGCGCGGCGCGGATGCCCATCTCGACCGGGCGGATGTACTCGCGCGGTAGACTCGCCGGTGGCGAGGCGTCCTCGAAGACGACGCCCGCTTCTTCCGGTCCCAGCGGCTCCACCCGCAGCTCGATCTTGGCGTAATGGCCGTGCCCACCCGACTGCTTGCGGTAGGTCGTCACGACCTCCGCCGGGTGCCGGACTGTCTCACGATAGGAGACTTGTGGCATGCTCACGTTCGGCGTCAGCCCGAACTCGCGCTTAAGCCGGTCCACGGCGATTTCCAGGTGCAGTTCGCCCATCCCGGAGAGCGTCAGTTCGCCGGTCTCTGAGATCACCTTGCGAATCAGCGTGGGATCCTCGTCGCAAAGGCGTCGCACGGCTGCATTCAGCTTGTCGCGGTCATTGGGCGACTTGGGTGCGAGCGCTACCGAGATGACCGGCTCCGGGAACTCGAAGGCTTCCAGCACGACGGGGTCGTCCGGCGCACACAATGTATCACCGGTGACCGCCGACTTCATACCGACGAGCGCGACGACGTCGCTGGCTGCCATGGAGTCCACCTGCTCCCGGTGGTTGGCGTGCATACGATAGATCCTTCCCACCCGCTCCATATCGCCCGTGCGGGGGTTAAGAACCGTCTCGCCTGCGTTTATGGTCCCCGAGAATACGCGCACCCAGGTCAGGTGACCGACGTAGGGATCGACCATAATCTTGAAGGCCGAGGCGCAGAAGGGCGCGGTAGGATCATCCTCGCGTACCACCTTCTCCTCAGGCTCTCCCGGCCGATGTCCAACCGTTCCCGGCAAATCTATGGGCGAGGGCAGGTAATCGACAACGGCATCAAGCAGAGGCTGCACACCGATATGCTGCTTGGAAGCGCCGCAAAGTACGGGCACGATCAGACCCTGCGCCACAGCCGCACGCAACGCTGCTTTCAGCGTGTCGACATCGGGCTCCTCTCCCTCAAGTCGTTGCATAAGCAAGTCGTCGTTGGTCTCGCAGATGCTGTCGATCAGGGCTTCGCGGGCCATTTCGACCGCCTCATACATATCTTCGGGAACCTCTCGCGTCTGGTGGAGATGTTCAACGGTATCGTCCTCCGACCAGTCGTAGGCTTGACGTGTGAGCAGGTCGACCATGCCGATGAAGGTGTTCTCGATACCGATCGGCATTTGGATCGGCACGGCGTGAGCCGTCAGCCGCTTGTGAACCTCGGCGAGAACCCGATCGAAATCCGCGCCAATGCGGTCGAGTTTGTTGACCAAGATGAGCCGTGGCAGATTCTCGCCATTGGCGTGCGCCCAGACCGCCTCGGTCTGCGGTTCGACCCCACCCACACCGCATAGGACGATCACAGCGCCGTCGATCACGCGGATCGAACGGACAACCTCAGCCGTGAAGTCAATGTGTCCGGGGGTGTCGATCAAGTTGATGCGATGATCCTGCCAGTGACAGGCTGTCGCGGCGGACATGATCGTGATACCCCGTTCCCGTTCTTGTTCCATCCAGTCGAGCTGGGTGCTACCCGCGTCGATATTGCCGGCGCGGTGAATCCGCCCGGAGTGGAATAGAATCGCCTCGGACGTGGTGGTTTTCCCTGCATCCACGTGCGCGAAGATCCCAATAATGCGTACTTTCGTTATAGGTGCTGCTTTCCTCGCCATCCTTCTCTCCTCATACCCCTCTCAGTCATCGTAAAGCGGCGGTCCGTCTCTCCCGTGACCGCCGCTCGAGATTGCGGGTGCTCCATTAGTAGGGACAAAAACGGCCTCGCCGACACCGCACGCGAGGCCTCACGTTTCATGACCGACCATTAATTATAACGCCACTTGCTCTCGTGTCAACGTTGCGGTCTCGACCCTCGAGAGCGTCGCCCGCCTTGTTACACCGCTGCTTACATCGCCCCCAAGACCATATTTACGGCTTTCACGTACTGCATCCATTGGTGACGCTCTGCCGCCAAATGCCCTTCCCCTCGCGGGGTCAGGTGATAGTAACGGCGCCGGCGCCCGTCCACAACCGTTGTGGTCGCCTCGATGAGCCCCTCCAACTCCATCTTATGGAGTGTCGGATAGAGCGCGCCCTCCTGAAAATCGAGCACAGCATCCGACTGCTCACGAATCTCCTTCGCAATCTGATATCCATAGCTCGAGCCCTTAGAGAGCGCATCGAGGACCAACAGGGGGAGACTACCTTTGATGTTCATCGATGCTCCTCCCGATACCTCGTTATGTAAGGTATTATACCCCGAGATCAGAGGTATGACAAGGCCCAGGTCGAAGGAGGGTGCAATTCATCGTGGGGGCAAGTCCCCGAAGGACTTGCCCCCACGATGAATTGCACCTAATCAGTTTTGGCCCTAGACGCTGCTGTAGAACGAGGGTGCGACAGGGCCAAAACTGCGGCTTGCCCCAGAGTTGAAACGCACCCTCGAAGGACGGCGTAC
>SLDA01000344.1 GCA_007125545.1 Thermoflexales bacterium
CTGGCGCAGGCCGAGGCTAGCTTGGCAGAGGCCGAGAAGCTGGCTGCTGAGTATCGTGAGGGTTGGCAGCGGGCTCAGGCTTCTTTTGTGAATTTCAGAAAGCGTACGGAGAGCGAGTACGCTCAAATCCAGGCGGCAGCTAACGCCCGGTTACTCTCACGCATTGTACCTGTCATGGATGATTTCAAGCGGGCCTTTGAGACGGTTCCCGAGGGAGTCCGGGAAGATACCTGGCTTGAGGGAATTCGATTGGTCGAGCGCAAGCTCAAGTCAGTACTTGAGTCCGAGAATGTCAAGCCAATCGAAGTCGCGCCAAAGGATGCCTTCGATCCGAATTTCCACGAAGCCGTGCTCTATCAAGAGGTGGAAGGATTTGACGAGGGTGAAATCGTCGCGGAGATCGAGACGGGGTATATGTTGGGAGATCGGATTCTGCGTCCGTCCCTTGTGGTTGTCGCGAAAGGCCGCGCTTCAGAGGACGCTGAGGAGGCGGTCTCCGACGATGGGGTCGAAACCGATGGAGATGGGGACGTTGCTACCGATGAATAGTCCGGAGCCGACCCTAGTGGTCAGGGCGGCAGGTGCTATGGCGCCCGAGAAGGCCGTCTCCGCGATCCCGAGCATAATCGAGAACGAAAGAGTAATGGACCGATAATGAGTACAGACTACTATAGCCTCCTGGGTGTGGAACGCGATGCCAGCCCTGAGGAGATCAAAAAAGCGTATCGCCAGCTTGCGCGGAAGTATCATCCCGACGTGAGTCATGAACCGAATGCTGAGGATAAGTTTAAGGAAGTCAATGCTGCTTACGAGGTCCTTTCCGATGCCGAAAAGCGTGCAATGTATGATCGCTATGGAGCGGAAGGTCCGCCCGGATTCGGTGGCTTCGACTTCGGCGACATGCGCGATCCTTTCGATATCTTTGCGGAGGTATTCGGTAATCTCGGTGGCTTTGGTGGATTTGGGCGCTCTGGGCGGGCCGGACCACGCCGCGGCAATGATCTGCGTACAAGCCTTGAGATAACATTCGAGGAAGCCGCGTTTGGCGCCGAGAAAGATATCGAAGTACGCCGACAGGAGTTGTGTTCGGTGTGCGATGGATCGGGTGCCGAGCCCGGTACCTCACCCGAGACCTGTCCGGAGTGCCGCGGGACAGGGCAGACGCGCCAAGTTCAGCATACTCTCTTGGGATCTTTCGTGAATATCACAACCTGCCCCCGTTGTCAGGGGAAGGGCACGGTTGTCAAGAGCCCTTGCGAGGAGTGCCATGGATCGGGTCGCGTCTACGCCAATCGCCATATTGAAGTTAATGTGCCTGCAGGGGTCGATGATGGGATCACCATCCGGGTCTCCGGGCAAGGCGAACCGGGCGAGCTGGGCGGCCCTAAAGGCAATCTCTATATTACTCTTAGTGTTAAGCCTCACGAGTATTTCAAGCGTCGAGGTACTGACATTATCCTGGAGATGCAGATCAATGTTGCTCAAGCCGCGCTTGGAGATACTGTAACGGTGCCGACCTTGGATGGGGATCGCGAAATTAGCGTACCCGCAGGCACACAGTCCGGTGCCATCTTCCGCTTGCGAGGGCTGGGTGTCCCTCAGCTTCGTGGTGGAGGACGTGGGGATCAGTTGGTTGTGATTCAGGTGGCGATTCCGAAACGCTTAACCGACGAGCAGAAGGAGCTCTTCTATAATCTGGGGCTCACTCTTGGTACCGAGGTCGTCGTTGAGGACAAGCAGAGCTTTGTGGATCGAGTACGGGATGCATTGGGGCTATAGCCGGATCTGGCGCCCACAAAGGTGACTATGGATTGGCTGGAAGTAAGTGTGCGGGTGAATCAGGAAGCTGCCGAAGCTGTCGCAGAGGTGCTCAGCCGCTATGCGCCACAGGGCGTCGCTTTCGATTTTCCTGAAGGCGCCGAGGCTGAGGTCACGGTAAAAGCTTATCTTGCCGTTGATGAAGGGATTGAGGCACGTCGACGCAATGTGGAGGAGGGGCTCTGGCATTTGAGGCAGATATGGTCGGTGATCCCGGAGCCCGTATTTCGGCAGATTCCCGATCAAGATTGGACGGCGACCTGGAAGGAGCAGATACCGGTCTTGCGCTTGGGGAAGCGGGTCGTGATCAAGCCTTCCTGGCGAGTCTACACGCCGTCAGAGGGCGATGTTCTTCTTGAGTTGGACCCCGGTATCGCTTTTGGCACTGGCCTACACCCCACGACGCAACTCTGTGTCGCCGCTATTGAGGAACTCGTGCAGCCAGGCACGAGCGTGCTCGATATGGGTACAGGCACAGGCATACTCGCAATGGCCGCGGCACGATTGGGCGCTACGACCGTTTTGGCTGTGGATAACGACGAAAACGCTGTCATTGCCGCACGTCGCAACGTTGAGGCGAATGGGCTTGTATCCCGGATCGAGCTGCAGTACGGGTCGTTGGCCGACGTGGAAGCCAGCTACGATCTGATCGTGGCGAATATACTCGCTCCTATCATCATTGCTATGGCGGAGGCTGGTCTCGTCACACGACTGTGCGAGGGGGGTGTATTGATCGCCTCGGGTATCCTGGATGAGCAGGCAGACAGCGTCATCGAGGCACTGGAGCGCAGCGGCCTTCAGGTGATGGAGGTTCGCCACAGCGAGGAATGGGTGGCCATTCTCGCGGAACATCCCTCCGATGACGATGCATTCTAGCTTGTTTACCCTTCAACACGCCTGAGCGAGAAGCTGGTGGTAGTACGTATTGCTAGGTTTGCATAGCAGGGTTCAGCACCTGGTTGCCAGTCCGAGTAGCTGCCGCGCCTCTGCCGGAGACGCGACGGGACGCCCTATTTCCTCTGCCACCCGGACCAGACGTTCTATCAACTCGGCGTTGTGTGTGGCGGGCTGACCTGGTCGGTAGTACGGATTGTCCTCGAATCCTCCTCGGACGACGTGCCCACCCATACTCAGTGTCATCACCGAGATCCGCACGTCGTTCCCGCCGTGACCAATCGCTCCCCAAAGAGCATCTTTAGGGATACTATCTCGCAGAAAGCAGAGATTCCGCGCCGTCGCCGGCATCGCTCCCGGCTGTCCCAGCACGAAGGTGAAGATGTAGGGGGGCGTGATCCAGCCTTCGCTGCCTAATTGCAATGTGTTGGCGATCATACCGGCCTCGAAGATAGCGGCATCGGGCTTGATCCCTCGACGCTGCATCTCTTGCGCCCAGTATGTGATAGCCTCTGGTGGATTGATGTAGACGCCCGAATCGTAGTTGACCGATCCCGGATTCAGCGAAGCCAACTCGATATCAGCCTGGAGGGCGACCGAGCGCTCTGCAGGCGTCAAATCGTTGAATCCTCCGGTCGATCCTTCGATGATGATATCGCACCGCTCGCGGATAAGCTTCACTGTACGTGCAAAGACCGCAACGTCCTGGGTGGGTGTCCCCGTTTCGTCCCACACGTGAAGATGGGCGATGCTCGCACCCGCATTCCACGCGCGTACGACCTCAGCCGCGACTCCCTCCGGTGACAGGTCGAGCTGGGGCAGATTCTCACGCATATACGGCGGAATGGAAGGTGCGACAGCGATCAGCACAGGGTCGTTCATATGAGTCTCCTTTTGGTCATGTAGTGGAGGGCCAGCGACGCAATGCTACATTGCGATAGAGTGATTCTACTTCCGATCGGGATCCCACGCTTACGCCCTCGCGCATAGCTGCGGCGGTCCCGGCTGCAACGCCCCAGCGCGCTACGTCCGGAAGTGGTAGCTCCTCCATAAGCGCCCAGAGGAGGCCGGCGACGAGTGCATCGCCGGCACCGACCGGGTTTCGCGCTGTCACGTCGGGCGGCTGTGCCCAGATGCGGATCTCTTCCGAGGCTAGCAGCAAACCTTCGGCTCCTAAGGAAAGTGCGACCAGAGTTATCCCCATTTCGAGGAAGTTATCCACAGCTACCGCTGCTTCGTCAGGCGATCGAATAGGATGACCAAGCCAGGCAGCAGCCTCCGGGATATTCGGCTTGACCAATGTGGGGACAGCATTCAAGGCCTGTTTCAGGGGTTCGCCACTCGTATCCAGTATTGTTCTTGCCCCCCGGGCCCGGAGCAGACCGATCAGGCGGGCATAGAAGTCATCGGGAACTCCAGGAGGCAAGCTCCCACAGAGCGCCCAAAAATCCCCGGCCTGCGCCCGATCCGCAACGCGTGCGAAAAAGCTCGCAATCTCCGTTCCACTCACGTATGGGCCTGCTTCGTTCACCTTTAGATATTGCTCGCCCGCGGCGTCGGTGATGACGATATTCGTTCGGGTTTCTTCGCTTACCTCGATCAGATCCGTTTCGATCCCCAAAGTGTGCAGCCCCAGAGCAAGCTTTTCACCGGTGGCCCCTCCGATGAAGGCGGTCGCTACACTCTGCATTCCGAGAGCCCGAAGTGCTCTGGAGACGTTAAACCCTTTGCCCCCCCCATCCTCGCGGATCTTCTGAGCACGCGTCATCTCGTTCAGGACGATCGCGGGAACCGTCAGAGTCCGGTCCAGAACCGGATTGGGTGTTACCGTGAAAATCATCGGAGTCCTTTCATAGGTAGACATCACGTTATAAAACCAGATTATAGTGCGGCACCGTGCACTTGGAAGTCATCGCTCTATGCTCCAACTCTTTTCTGTTGGTCTCTGTCGTGGTACAATCAGCATGAGTCTAAGGAGAGAAAAGTAACAGGAAATATGAATACAGAAGGCGAACCACTTAATGTAGGTGTGATGGATGTGGGGCAGCCCATGATTGACAACCTGGATTCGCTGATGGACGTCTTGCCCCCCGAAATACGTGAAGCCGTGGATGAAGTTGCCCGACGGGATGATTTGCTTGAGGTCATCCTTGATCTTGGACGGGTTCCCACTGCACGATATACGGATGCTGAGATTGTCCTCCGCGATCGTGAGGTCACCAGCGAAGATATTGATTGGGTAGTCGGTCGGGTTGGGGAGTTCGACGCCGATAACCGCGCCGGCATTGCCCGCACGCTTCACCGTATCGCGGGGATTCGAAACCGCAAAGGCCAAGTTGTTGGGCTTACCTGTCGTGTGGGACGCGCCGTCTTCGGCACGATCAAAATCGTCCAGGATCTTATCGAGTCCGGTGAGAGTGTCCTGCTGCTGGGACGTCCCGCCGTCGGTAAGACAACGATGTTGCGGGAAGCTGCACGCGTCTTGGCGGATAAGAAGCGGGTGGTCATCGTGGATACGTCGAATGAGATTGCCGGCGACGGAGACATTCCACATCCGGCAATTGGACGGGCTCGGCGTATGCAGGTTGCGATGCCCAGTCTGCAGCACGAGGTGATGATTGAGGCTGTTGAGAATCACAATCCCGAGGTCATCGTCATTGATGAGATCGGACGTGAGATGGAGGCTATCGCAGCCCGCACCATCGCCGAGCGTGGTGTGCAACTGATCGCGACGGCCCATGGGAATGCGTTGGATAACCTACTGCTCAACCCAACGCTCTCCGATCTTGTCGGTGGTATTGAGAGTGTCACTCTCTCAGACGAAGAGGCGCGCCGCCGTGGTACGCAGAAGACCGTGCTCGAACGTCGCGCTCCGCCGACGTTTGACATCCTGGTCGAACTCCAAGATCGCCAGCGCCTGATCGTGCATCGTGATGTGACTGAGGCTGTGGACGCTTTGCTGCGCGGAAGGTCGATGCCCGAAGAGCTGCGTTATCGTGACGCTTCAGGCGAGATTCAGGTCGACTACGTGCGCGAGGAGCGAGCTGAAGCCGATTCATCCGAGTTCCAGGGTCAGTCGCCGGGAGACCGCCGTCACGCGACTGATTACCGGCGTCAGGCGCCGGCGGACCGGCGTCAGTCGCCTGAGTACCAGCGAGAGGCGCCAGAATACCGGCGTCGCCCATCTGAGCTAGCACCGCTCGGGACGGCACCGGGTAGGGAGCGCCGCAAGCTTCAGGAGAAACGGATTTATCCGTTTGGGGTTGCCCGTAATCGCTTGCTCCGCGCCGCGCAGAATCTGCGTGTCCCGGTGCAGGTCGTGGACAATTTGAAAGAAGCCACGATCTTTGTAACGACGAAGCAGTACTACCGCAAACGCCCCCGGGTCGTGTCTGACGCGGAACGGCGCGGCGTCTCCATCTATGTCTTACGTGCGAATACGTCGGCGCAACTGGAGACTTTTCTCGCGGACACCTTCCAGCTTTCGGAAAAGGAAACCGATGCTTTTAATCTCGCCATGGGCGAGGCCGAGGATGCGATCGGTCGGGTGGTAGAGGGTGAGCAGTCGGTCAATCTGGCGCCGCAGAATGCTTTCGTGCGGCGCTACCAGCATGAGATGGCCCGGGAAGCGGATTTGCGTTCGCGCTCCTTTGGCGAAGAGCCTCATCGAAGTGTGCGTATCTATCGCGAAAGCTAGCACCGTATGCGTGGATGTTTCATCACACTCGAGGGCCCGGAGGGAAGCGGTAAGACGACGCAGCTCCGGTTGCTGATCCCTTGGCTTCGCAGTGTGGGCTTTGAACCACTTGTCACGCGCGAGCCGGGTGGCACGCTCATCGGCGAGCAGATTCGCGGTCTGCTCCATGATTGCAGTCATACAGAGATGGCCCCGGAGACCGAAATCCTGCTCTATTCGGCCTCCCGGGCCCAGCACGTCGCAGAGGTGATACGCCCGGCACTGGCCAAGGGCCGGGTTGTGCTTTGCGACCGCTTCTTCGATAGCACCTATGCGTATCAGGGATACGGACGAGGGCTTCCGTTGGAAGCCCTCCGTCGTATCACCTCTTTTTCCACCCAAGGCCTCGTGCCCGACCTCACGCTTTATCTCGATGTACTTCCTGAGATCGGCCTGCGCCGGCGTGAGGAGAGCGGTGAGGCGCTGAATCGCTTGGATCGCGAGACGCTGGCATTTCACCGGCGTGTCCGTGAGGGATATCTGGCGTTGATAGCCGAGGATCCCTCGCGTTGGCGTAGTGTGGATGCCACTGGAGACGTTGAGCAGGTTCAGGCGCGACTGCGCGAGATCCTGCTACCCGCGCTCCAGCACCTATCCAGTTAGACACAGAGGAGTGTGTACAAGGTGAGCGTAAAAGTTGCCGTCGCCCAGATGGATCCCCAGTTAGGCGCCTATGAGCGCAATCTCGCCAGAATCGTGGATCTCTTCGAAGAAGCCGTCGGCGCTGGTGCGCGGATGACCGTTTTCCCGGAGTGTGCTACCACGGGCTACGGTTTCGCGGATCTCCAGAGCGCCCAAGCTGTCGCGGAGACGGTGCCTGGTCCTACCACTCACGCGTTGACCCTTCTGTGTCGCCGGTATGAGCAGAACGAGGGTGGGCCCTATGTCGTGGTGGGCCTACTGGAGCGGGTAGAGGGATCGGAGATTGTCTATAATAGTGCTGTGCTGGTCGGTCCCGAGGGACTCGTAGGCCTCTATCGCAAGGCGCATCTGCCCCTGCTTGGCGTCGATCGCTTTACAACGCCCGGTGATACGGGGTTTCAGGTATGGGAAACCGCGGTAGGTCGCGTTGGCATCGCAATATGTTATGATCTCCGCTTTCCCGAGGCGCTGCGGGCTTTGGCACTTGCTCGGGCTGACATTGTGGCCTTGCCGACGAATTGGCCGGATGGCTCGCAGAACGCCCCGCAGTTTGTGACGCGCACCCGGGCCCTGGAGAACCGCCTCTTTCTGCTGGCGTGCAATCGTGTTGGCCATGAAAGCAACTTCTGGTTCTTCGGTCACAGCCAGATCACCGACCCGCGGGGTCAGGTCTTGGCCGAGGCGGATGCTGAGGAAACGATCAGTTACGCCGAGATCGATGTAGCGTTAGCTCGCCAAAAGCGCATCATTCTGCGTCCCGGTGAGTTTGAACTGGATACGATTGGAGATCGCCGTCCTGATCTGTACGGTATATTGAGCGCGGTGGAAGAGCTGACCTAGCACCAAAGCGGGTGGGCATTACATATCTGAGCGGGAAGGTGCTTCTCAAGCGAAAGAAGGAGAGGGTAGTGGGCGAGATAAAGAACTACATCACCGATATGGATGGCGTGCTGGCGCGGGGCGATAGCCTCATACCCGGAGCGGCTGAGTTTATCCGCAGGCTTCGGGAGAAAGAGGTGGAGTACTTGGTGCTGACCAATAACCCGCTTTACACGCCGCGCGACTTGGCGCACCGGCTCAACACGAATGGACTGGAAATCCCGACTGAACGCATCTTCACCTCGGCTATGGCCACAGCCCGATTTCTGCAGAGTCAGCGACCCAATGGGACAGCGTACGTCATCGGTGAGAGCGGACTCACGGAAGCGATCCACGAGGTCGGATATGTGATCACTGACATCGAACCCGAATACGTAGTGCTGGGTGAGACACACACCTACAACATTATGCAAATCACGAAGGCGATTCGACTGATAGTGGAGGGGGCCCGGTTCATCGCGACCAATCCCGATGCTTCGGGACCGTCGGAGCGAGGGATTGTGCCGGCGTGTGGTGCGATGGCGGCGTTGATCGAAACAGCCAGCGGGAAAGCCCCGTTCTTTGTCGGCAAGCCCAACCCCCTGATGATGCGTACGGCGTTGAACTATCTGGGCGTCCATTCGGAGGATTCCATCATGGTAGGGGATAGGATGGATACAGATATCGTCGCCGGGGTCGAGACCGGGATGGAGACTATCCTCGTCCTCAGCGGTGTGACATCACGGGACATGATTGAGAACTATCCCTACCGGCCGACCCACGTTGTGAATTCCGTGGCGGATATCGAAATCTGAGTCGATTCGGAATTGTGCTGACCGGCGCGGATCCCGATTATCTATGGGATCCGCGCTTACCTTTCCCCTACCGGAATGTTCACCCTATCTCCTCTGGAAGGGCCACCAGGGTCGGGTCTTGAAGCCGAGCCGGCGCCAGAGCAGTTGCGCATCATCTCTTGATAGCCCGGTGTTCTCCTCGAAACGCGTCCAGAACGTCTCCCACCAGTCATTGGGCTCTACCTTGTGCCCGTCATACTCGGTTGGTCGGTCCGAGAGGCCATCGACGACGAGGCTGCCTACATAGTCGCCGTCGTCATACACGCGCTTGATCTGTTCGGCGATCTTGGCCATATCCGCCTCAGAGACTATGCCGTTGCTCGTCGCTTTGTAGAACTGGACCGTAACCCGGATGGGGAAGCGAGGATCGCGTTCGATCTTCAGTCCATCGATCTCGGTGAAGGGTCCTTCAACTTCACCGTGGCCGATGACAGCCGCCTCGACATCCGATCTGTCTGTCTCGGCGCTCTCAAGGGCGCTGGATGCCATCGCGAAGACGGCTTCTTCTTGAATGCGGGGCTGCCTCTGCTTCAACGGCACTTGGATGAGCAGCACCATATTCAGCCCGCTTTCGTCGGCGGCAGTGGGCGCTCCAGGGCCTACGGGTGTGGACACTTCCTGGCTAGCCACGAAGTCGCTCAGCCGCTCGCCGGTGAAGCTGGCGCGCTCTCCATCATGGTTGAAGAAGAGCCGCTGGCCCCAGGAGTACTCGGAGGGAAAGCCGTCCCGGACATTGTCGATGACGGTAGCGCTGGTGCCTTCGCGTGTTGCTACGATCACTAACACGGCCGGGTCGCCCTGATAGGACTGGTAGTTGAAGATAACCGGGTTGAACTCCGCCTTTCCGGCGCGCGGAATGGGCAGAAAAGCGGCTTGGGCGCTGACAAGGACATGTGTGTCTCGATCCGCGATCAGCGAAGTGTCGCCGCCGGCCCACGATGCCGGTTCACTGAGGTATCGCCGCAGGTCGCTCAAATAGTCGCGGAGGCTCACGGAGCGGAGCGATTCCCCGCTCTCATTGCCTACCAGCAGGTAGAATCGGTCGGGCGCAATGTCGGCAGAGTGATCGCTGAAGTTGGGGTGGCGGATCACGGGCATGAGGGTCAGGTCGCGGTCGCGGCGGTGGGGATTGTCGTGTTGGACCTGAATGGTGACGTCCGAGATATTGGGACCGACAGCCGAGTTATAGTACCGACCTGTGTCTTCCCAGGTAACGTTCACGACGTGCAGGCCATACCTCTCCGCCAACCGCTGCACATCTGGGTTCGCTACGATACCCGCAGTTCTCTGAATCGCCTCCCAATAGGAGGGGTCGGGATCCGGCTCCCGTGGTACGGGCGCGGCGTTCGCTGTGCCCGTACTCATTGACATCCCTACCGCCAGGATCGAAATCAGGATACGCAGCATTATCCGGACCATCATACACTCCTCCTCGATTAACGACTCGCCAAAGATGGCACGCATCAAAGCCAGCTTTGGCCCTGCATCTATGCTCTAGACGCCAAAAGAGACGCTGTTGTTCCACACTAGCGTGAGATCAAGGAGGAAAGTGGTGAGGCGATGATTTGCGCTGTGGCTTACTCCTGAACGCCCCTTTACGGTGCGCTCAGCGACTGCCGTGCAGATGCTCTCCATCCAGTGGTTCACGGCCTGTGAGCCTTACCGAACGAGGGGGATCGCCCTTGCTGAATAGCTGGGCAATCCCCCTCGTTTTGTTGGTGCCGAGACCGAGAATTGAACTCGGGACACATGGATTTTCAGTCCACTGCTCTACCGAACTGAGCTATCTCGGCATCCCCGATGCCAAGTGCGCATCGGAGAGTATTGTACCACAAGTGCTTGCGTTGTCTAGCTATTGGCGTGGGGAGGTCACTTATGCGATCCAGTGCCGCATAGCCCTATAACGCATCCTCCTACAAGTGAAACACCGTCAGATTCCAGTAGAGCACCTGCCAGATGAAGGCAACGGCTGCCAGGAGGATCAGAGTGTTGTGCAGCCGAGCACCGAGAGATCCGACGCCATTCTTCCATGACCACCCGGTGACCACTATGGCGAGTGCCGTCATTGCCATCGACAGTACCGGCAGGGCAAGCAGTCCGTGCGTCCATAGGGGCAGACCGAAGATGGCGTCGAAGGCCAGTGCCTGGAACATCGCAGCGAAGCTGAAGATGAAGAGCAGGTTCAAAAGAGCGATCACGGGTAGCAGGTGTTGGTGCCAGGCTAACGATCCGCGACGACGGCGTAACAGCCAGGCTACACCTGCCGAAAGGAAAAGCAGGATGCTGGCGAGCAGAAGTGCCAAGTGTAGGAGGGGCTCGTCTGCCGAAGTACGGGGTAGGAAGGCTGCCGCCGGATGACGGCTGGTCGCCATGTGCGTTATGCGCCCGGCACCGTCCTCGAAGAAGATCATCATGTCGCCACCGTCCAGGCTTTGAAAGATCAACGGCTCGACTTCCACCCAGTCCGCCGGCGTGTCGCCCGGCAGTTGGGCAGGCTCGTGTAGCGTCAGTAATCCTTCAGCGTGCGCTGTCACCCGGAACTGAACGAAAAGAGTCAGCAGCTTTTCCAGGCTCGTCTCTCGCATCATAAACGTGGGCGCGTACAATCCTGTGAAGCGGCCGGCGCGTTCCCTGTGGTCGGCTAAGGGCTGCGGTGCCGGAAGATCATCCTCTCGAGGGAAATAGCGATCCATAAAGGCCTGCACAAGCGCTTCCCGAAACGCGTATTCGGCCGTGTTGTGTGCAATGAACAGCCCCACGTTTTCCTCTGGAAACAGGACCAACAGACTGGCAAAGATGGGGTTGGTGTCGCCACCGTGAACCAGCGCGCGATGTCCGTTGAACTCTACCTCGAAGAAGCCGTAGGTGAAGCCGGTCAGCAGGGGATGGTGCGTGAATTGCCGGCTGTGCATAGCCCGTGCCGTCTCCGGTTCGAGGATGCGCCCCCCGGCTGCTGCGCCCTCCTGCAGATGGGCTAGCATAAAACGACTTATGTCGACTGCCGTGGTCTTGAGCTCACCTGCCGGGCCGAAATGGCGATAATAGATTTCCATGGGCTGTAACGCCCCATTCGCGCTGCGGTAGCCGATAGCCATATCATCCAGCAGTTCCGGGGGCCATAGGAAGGTGCTACGCCTCATATCGAGGGGCGCGAAGATGTGGCTGTCGACGTACGCCGCGAAGGACATCCCCGATACCTCCTCAACCAGACAACCGGCGAGGGCTGAGCCGTGATTTGAGTAGGCGATGAGCTCTCCTGGTGGACGGATGCGGGGCGGCAGCCGCCGTGCAAGATACGTGCACACGGGGAGTACCTCCTCGGGGGTGCGAACAGCCGCGCCGATGTCCCATTCGTCGAAGCCGCCGGTGTGCGTGAGTAAGCGTGCGACAGTTACCGGTTCCGGGAAGGTCGCCGGTACCCGAAATTGCGTCAGGTAATCGTTGACGTCGGCATGCAGATCGAGGCGTCCGTCCTCTACCAGTTGCATTACAGCCGTGAAGGTGAAGAGCTTCGCCACCGAGCCGACGTCGAATAGCGTGGTTTCCGGATCGACCGGAATGCCTTGCTCCACGTTGGCATAGCCATAGCCTTTCGCGAAAGCCGGCGCGTTACCGGCGACCACGGCTATAGCGACGCCGGGTAGCATATAGGACTCAAGCCCTTCGAGGACGAAAGTGTCGAAGAAGGCCTCCAGATCGTCGCGATC
>SLDA01000540.1 GCA_007125545.1 Thermoflexales bacterium
CCCGAGTCGGGGTCGGCGAAGCTCTCCGCAACGGTTGCGTTGGGTTTGATGACGGCGTTCTCGCCCTCGAGCACGAGGCCGATGGCGGAGAGGGTGTGTACAGCAGCCCGGCGGAAATGCTCGCGCGTGGCCGCACCGGGCAAGGGGGTGCGTGTTACCAGCACCGCCCGCGGGTCCTCCAGCAACGGATGTAATTTCACGATATGCCTCCAGATGTCGACAATATAAGGCAGGGCGGCCGGTCCGGAAGAGACGCTACGCCTCTGGTCCCGCGTTCCCTATGATGGGAGTATAGCATCGCGGCGGGCGGTGCCAACCAGGTGGGGTGGGGAAATGGGTTTGAGTGGCGGAGAGGCCCTCACCCCCCGGCCCCCTCTCCCATCCGAATGGGAGAGGGGGAGGTAGAGCGCAGAGCCCTGTGTGTCAATGAAAGACCTTCTGCGGGGCGGCGCAGAAGGTCGTTTCCGGGGCTAGTGTCGGACGAATTGCTGTTTCTCTTGTTTGCAGAGCCTTATGATGGTGTCGTGCCCGGTGATCAGGGCTACGGGCAGTCCTCCCGGGGGCTGAACCCACTGACCGCTGAAGTGGAGGTTGTCGAGGCCCTTGATCTGACCGGTGTGCGTCATCGGCTTGCCTGTGACCGTGGGGATGAATGCCATAAAAGCGCCTCTGTAGGCATTGCAGTACCGTTCGAAGGTTTTGGGCGTTGCGACATCAAGGAGCTTCAGTTTCCCACGCATCTCCGGAAATCTGGTCTCCATTTCCCTGATAACCTCGTTGCCGATCCTGGCCTTTTCCTCTTGATAGGCCTGCCGGTCCAACGCGCTCCAGGCTTCGTAGTCGCTGTGGAACTGGTTGATGCTGAAGGAAATCGCTGTATGGCCTTCCGGCGCGAAGTCGGGCTCGTAGCCGTAGTGGGTCATGAGCAGGTGCTCGACGCCGGTCGCGCCGACTCTGAAGGGCGCCGCAACCGGAAAGCGCAAGGTGCGGGGGTAGTCGTTCATGGTGCCCGCGTATCCGAAGGCGATGCGCACCTCGGAAGCCAGGGGGTAGTCTTCGGGATTGCCGAACCGCTGTTCAAACTCGGGTACGGGATAGTTGCCTTTGAGCAACCGATTGAAGAACATGTGCGCATCGCAGGCCACGATGAAGAAATCGGCCTCATAGGTTTCGCCGTTCTTGCAGGTGGCACTTTGCACTTTCTCATTCGCGATGTCCAGCTCAACGACCTCGGAGGCGGTCTTGACGGTCCCTCCCAGCGAGAGGTAGCGGTCTTTCATCCGCAAGGCCATGGCCCGCGAGCCTCCGGCAGGGACGCCTGCCTGCCCCTTTGTGAAGTTACCGAGGGCAAAGAGGATGCTTGAGGCACTATAGCCGCGATCGGGAACAAAGGTGCCCAGAGCGCCCCTTAAGGCCGGGTGCTTGAAGGTGTTGGCATAGTCGGTTGAGGTGATCTTGCCGTATTTCCGCATCACCATGCCGGCGTCTTTCATGGAGAGCATAAACTTGACCTTCTCGATGATATTCATCATATCCATGGGCTTGCCGACGGGAATCTCGAAGGAATGGAGCTGCTTGATGGTCTTGCAGAACTCCTCGATTGCATCGGCATCTTCGGGCGAGATCTCCAGCCAGCTGGAGCGCAGCCGATCAAGGTCGCGGTAGAGATGCACCTGCGTCCCTTCATGCTCAAAGGTCAGGAAGCTCTCGTGATTGTGGACCTCAACGTTACCCAAGGCTCCTACGGTCGTCCATAGGTCATGGATCGGCGTGCCCTTCTTGGTTCCAATCAACCAATGAATGCAGCCGTCAATGTGGTATCCCTGACGGTCCCACCCGGTGCATTCGCCCCCGACAACACTGTTTTTTTCCAAAATGACGCTGTCAAAGCCGTTCATCTGGGCGAAAACGCCCGCGCTCAGTCCTGCAATGCCTCCGCCGACAATCACAATCTTCTTCATAACGTCTCAGCCTCCCGCTTATTCGTTTCTATTTCCAGCAGATCCGACCCAACTTCCATCAACAGCTCTTCAAGTTCCTGACTATCGATCCAGGACGGCACGTAACCATTTGCGAGCATGGCGGTAAGTCCGATCTGAAAGGCGCGCATCTTCAGGAAGAGGCGCCGCCGTTCCTCCAGGGTCCAGTCCCGCATGGACGGATCTTCTGCCATGCTCCCAATTACGGCCGCTTCAACGGTCTCGTACGAGGCCAGGTAGGGATTGGGGCTGAGGATCAGCTCCCGACAAAGGACCGGATACTCCCGCGCGAAGGCCAGGCTCGCTCTGCCGATGTTTTCGAATGCGCTGGGTCCCTGCTGCCCGGCCAGCATCTCCTGGGATAGCGCGAATACGCGCTGGACCACAGCCTCAGTCAGGTCGTCAATCGTCTCGAAGTTCACGTAGATAGGGGCGACCGAACAGCCGAGCCGGTCTGCCACGCCGCGGGCTGTGATGGCGGAGAAGCCCTCCTCCCGGGCGATCTCGAAAGCGGCATCGACGATCTCCTGCTTTTCGTACCTGGTCTTCGGATTCATACGGCCTCCCGAGTTACATTACATAGGTTATATAACATATGTTATATTATAGTAGAGTCCGCCTCTTTGTCAAGACCTCGTGTTGGCATTTTCGCGGTTTCGGCCATGATAGAGGGCAGATCACATGTGGGGTCGCCCGTGGACTGGAGTGACGCGCCGGAGATGAACAAGGGTAAGGGAGAGAGACCTATGCGCACCCCGATTTATCTGGACTATAATGCCACGACGCCCATCGATCCGGCTGTAGCGGAGGCGATGGCGCCCTATCTCTACGAGCACTTCGGCAATCCCTCCAGTGCGCACCCTTATGGGGTGAAAGCCCGCGAGGCCACCGAGACCGCACGGGCGCAGGTGGCGGCGCTCCTGGGCTGCCGGCCCACGGAGGTGGTCTTCACCAGCGGGGGCACCGAGAGCAACAACCACGCGCTCAAGGGTGTGGCTTTGGCGGACCACGGCACGCGCCGGCGGGTTATCACATCGGCGGTGGAGCATCCGGCCGTGGTCGAGGTCTGTGACTGGCTCGCGACGCAAGGGTTTGAGATCACGGTTTTGCCGGTAGATGAGACCGGTCGGATCGAGCCGGACGACCTGGCCCGTGCCATTGGTCCGGATACGCTTCTGGTCACGCTGATGCACGCCAATAACGAGGTGGGTACGATCCAGCCTATTCGTGCGCTGGCGGAGATCGCGCACAGTCAGGGCGCTTTGTTCCACACGGATGCGGCACAAGCTGTCGGCAAGATCCCGGCAAAGGTCGATGATCTGGGCGTGGATTTGTTGTCCGTGGCGGGGCACAAGCTCTACGCGCCGAAAGGCGTGGGGGCGCTGTATATCCGGGAGGGTGTGCACCTGGCCAAACTGCTGCA
>SLDA01000483.1 GCA_007125545.1 Thermoflexales bacterium
CATCGTTTTCCCGATGTACGGCGAACGGCTGCGCGCCAGTGTTCCGCATCACCCGGGCTCGAAAAGCAGAGCCGGCGCGCGGTCCAGACTCGCGGCCCTCCTAAGCTGTCCAACAGTCCTGGTTGCATTACGTGATGCGTCTGCCCGTTGTAGCGCAAGCAGCCTTGCTTGCGAGGCTGGACTCGGCCGGGGATGTGCGCAGTGCACCCATACTCTCAATACCACAGCCACGCGGTTTGCGGAAAACTGACGCACAAACATCTCGTCTCCATCTATTGACATAATGACTATAGTGTGATAAACTGGTTTCATAACAAAAAAAGGAGAGTGAATATGCCGGGAAGACACCCACATGAACATACACACGGACACGGGCCGGGAGGGGGACGGCGGCGCCAGGGCCGCGCCGCACACCTCCTCGAGCCTGCGGTGTTGATCTGCCTGATGCGCGGACCGGCGCACGGGTACGCATTGGCCGAGCAATTGGATGCGCTGAACCTCGAGCAGATTCCCCTGCGCCGCGTCTATCGGACGCTGCAGGGGATGGAGGAGTTTGGCTGGATCGCGTCGGATTGGGAGACGGAAGAGACGCAGGGACCGCCACGTCGCATCTATACGCTGGCCCCCGAGGGCGAGCAGGTGCTGGAAGACTGGATGACGTCGCTGCGCAAGAGCCGCGACACAATTGATGGTCTACTCGCCGCCTATCAGGAGCATTCAAGTGCTGGAGACTAACTAATGGGATTTCATAGGAGTGGGTGGGGCGCGCTGCTACGTTATGATGAGGAGCAGGACCGGCCCAAGATCAGCCGCGAGCTGCTGGTACGGGTTGCGGGCTATGCACGCCCCTATTGGGGTATGGTTGCTGCGTTGATGGGCGCGATTGCAGTGACGTCGCTGCTCGACCTGGTGCCGCCCTTGCTCTTTCGCGAGTTGATCGACGTCGCGCTGCCGAACAACGACGCCCGGCTGCTCAACCTGCTTGCGCTCGGCCTGATCGGGGTTCCGCTCATTGCGCGCCTGCTTGGCGTGGGACAGGGATATCTCAGCGCGAAGGTCGGCGAGAGCTTGATCCGCGACCTCCGCGGCGCTCTCTACCGCCACCTGCAAGCGATGAGCCTCCGCTTCTTCACGCACACGAAGACGGGGGAGCTTATGTCGCGCCTGAACAATGACGTGGGCGGTGCCCAGCAAGCCGTCACCGGGACGCTGGTCAATCTCGTCTCGAACATCATCTCGCTCGTCTCTACCCTTGCCGTGATGATCGCCCTTGACTGGCGCCTCACCCTCATTGGCGTTGCCATTCTGCCGTTGCTGATGCTGCCCTCGCGCCAGGTCGCCAAGCGCCTGCGCGACATCACCCGGCGGCATATGGAGGTGACCGCCACGATGAACGCGTTGATGAACGAGACGCTCAACGTGAGCGGCGCGCTGCTCGTCAAGGTCTTCGGGCGGGCCCACGACGAGGGCGAGCGCTTTTCCGCGCGCGCCACGGAGGTCCGTGACATCGGGATTCGGCGGTCGTTGGTCGCTCGCTTGTTCTTCACGGGCTTGGGGCTGGTGGGCGTCCTCGGAACCGCCATGGTCTTCTGGGCAGGCGGCCATCTCGTACTCGTGGGCGGTCTGACGATCGGGACGATCATCGCTTTCAGCAGCTACCTCACCCAGCTCTACCGCCCGCTCTCCGCGCTTGCAAATGCGCAGGTGGAGTTCGCGACCAGCCTCGTCAGCTTCGAGCGCGTTTTCGAGGTATTGGATCTCCCCGTGGAGATCGGAGAGACGCCGGACGCCATCTCTCTCACGGAGCCGGTCGGGCAGGTGCGCTTTGACCAGGTCTCCTTCCACTACCAGCGCCCCGGTGCCGCAGGGCTGGCAGTGCTGGACAGCGTGCGCCGCTTCAGCGGTCGCGGCGGTGGCGGGGCCGTTCAGGACGATGTGACGATGAGTGGCCGTAAGCCCGCATCCGGCGAACGGGGCGCACGCCCAGAGGGCGGAAATGGCGGCACGCCGCAGCCGGTGGGCGAGACGCAGTGGGTACTCCAGGACGTCAGCTTTGAGATCGAGCCGGGGCAACTGGCCGCGCTGGTAGGACCCAGCGGCGCAGGTAAAACTACCATCACCTATCTTTTGCCCCGCCTCTACGACCCTGTTCAGGGCCGGGTCATGCTCGATGGGCACGATCTGCGCGACCTCCAGCTTACCTCCCTCTCCGGCGCCATCGGGATGGTCACACAGGAGACCTATCTCTTCCACGACACCATCCGCGCGAACCTGCTCTACGCGCGCCCCGATGCCACCCAAGCGGAGCTCGTCGCGGCCTGTCGCGCCGCGAACATCCACGACCTTATCGCGAGCCTCCCCGAGAGCTACGAGACCGTCGTGGGCGAGCGGGGCTACCGGCTCTCAGGCGGCGAAAAACAGCGGGTTGCACTGGCCCGCGTCATCCTCAAGGACCCGCGCGTCCTCATTCTCGACGAGGCGACAAGCCACCTCGATTCGGAGAGCGAAGCGCTGATCCAGGAGGCACTGGAGCGCATTATGCAGGGGCGCACCAGCCTCGTCATCGCCCACCGGCTCAGCACCGTCCTCTCCGCCGATGTCATCCTCGTGCTGGACGGCGGCAAAATCGTGCAACGGGGCACCCACGAAGCCCTCCTGGCCGAAGGCGGCCTCTACCGCCAGCTCTACGAGCGCCAATTCCTCGTCACCTCACCACTCTAAGCCCCCGGAGCGCGCGTGTTCCGACACGCAACGTCTCGCCTGCCCCCTGCCGGAGCCCAACTGGCGCCCTCCCTATCTGGGCTTACAATCAAGGCAACACGATCATTCCAGGAGGATCTACCGTGGACACTATGCGTGTGGCTTTGGGTCAGATGAACGAACTCACTGAAGAGAACCTGCTCTTTGCCCGTCAGTTGGGCATTCAGGATGTGCAGATGAACACTCCCCGGCTGCCCGGCGACACCGAATGGGCGTTTATGGACCTGTTGCGGCTTCGCACCCGGGCCGAGGATGCCGGACTGCGGCTCATCGCCCTCGAGAACGTACCCGTCAGCTTCTACGACAAGATCATGCTCGGATTGCCGGGCCGCGACGAGCAGTTGGAACATATGGCGACCACCATTCGCAATCTGGGGCGCGCCGGCATTCCTATTCTGGGCTATCACTGGATGCCCAACAGCGTCTGGCGCACCTCGACCACGGCCCAGGGCCGCGGCGGCGCTGCTGTGACGGGCTTCGATATGAGCCTGGCCGAAAAGGCTCCACTCACACATGGCCGCGAGGTCACGGCGGAGGAGATGTGGTCCAACTGGGAAGTCTACATCAAGACCCTGCTGCCGGTGGCGGAAGAGGCCGGGGTCACGCTGGCCCTGCATCCCGACGACCCGCCCGTCGACGCTC
>SLDA01000580.1 GCA_007125545.1 Thermoflexales bacterium
CCAGTGAACCATGCCGGCGCGCTCGGCGACGGCGGCGCTCTTGACATTCTCGGGGGTCATATAGGCGCGGATCTCCTGGCAGTTCGTCTGCAACAGGCAGTACTCGATCAGGGCACGGCTTGCTTCCGTCGCGTAGCCGCGGCCCCAATAGGCGGGCAGCAAACTATAATAGATCTCGTGAACGCCGGGACCGGTAAGGGGTGCGCAGCCGCAGGAGCCGATGCAGCCGTGTCCCTTTAGCTCGATGGCGAGCGCGACAATAGGATCGTCGGTTTCGTAGGACGCCAGGATAGCATCGAAGAGCCGGCGAGCGCCGGGCTCGGTCTTCTGGAGTTCGGTGAGCATGAGATATTGAGTGGCGGCAGGATCCGTCA
The DNA here is from genome assembly GCA_007125545.1 of Thermoflexales bacterium. GTDB lineage: Bacteria > Chloroflexota > Anaerolineae > B4-G1 > SLSP01 > PWVB01. Next base: position 375 of record SLDA01000580.1, read on the forward strand.
TAAATGCGACGTAGCGGTCCAGATCGCGCTCCTGAAACGGGCGCAATATCAGCCTCTCCGTCTCGATCCTCGGCAGCTTTATCGTCTGCATACCATACCAGTATATACGAGGTATGTGGAGAGGGCAACCCAATTTGATCGAGGGTTGAACTTCACTTTTCCGCATGGCTCGCGTACAACCCCAAGGGTGCGAGCATCTCTGTTGCGGCCGGTCTTGGCCCCGGTCTGCCGGGGCTGGACCGTGCCGCTCTGCTCTGCGGTCTCTGACCGTCTGCTGTGTGGTGCGACCAAAGACGGTCACAAATGGAGACCGCAGAGAAGACGGACACGGCCCCCCAGTCTGCTGGGGCAGACACCGGCCCGAGCAGGCGCGGTCGCGGACTGTTCGTCAGGGCGAGGTCTGCCATAATAGAGGAGGAGGTGGCTATGAACGAGAACGAGAGCAGGCCGTCGCCGTATCCCCCCAGCGAGTGGGTTGGGGGACTGACGTGGGGTGAGGTGCTCCGGTTTGGCGGGGAGCGGGCCGGAGATAATTGGCCCATTGCGTGGGTGCACGGGGCGCGCGGCCCGGGGGCCCATTGTTTGACTTCCTATGGAGATGGAAACGGGTTTGGCCCTCGCGCGCACAACTACACGCTGGCTTTTGCGACGTTGCAGGGTGCTCCTCCGGAGCTTGTGCCTGCCGATCTATCAACCGACATTGATACGCCGGTAGGCTGGGGTAAGGAGGGTATCAAGGCATCGGGGCTACTGATGGTCAATGATGTGCTTTATCTCTTCGTACGGAACTATGTGGTGGGCGATGACTGGCGGCACAGCCGCCTCGCTGTGTCGATGGATCAGGGACGAACCTGGACCTGGGTGGACTGGCACTTTACAGAAAGCTTCGGCTGCCCCGAGTTCGTCCAGTATGGGCCCAACTACGCACAGGCCCGCGATGGATACGTCTACGTAGTCTCACAGGACGGGAGGAGTGCCTACGATTTCGATCCCGGAGTTGTGTTGGCCCGAGTGCCGGGAAGGCTCGTGATGCATCGTGAGGCGTACGAGTTCTTCGCCGGGTATAGCAGGGATGGGCTTGTGTCGTGGGATGCGGATATCACCAAGCGGCAGGCCATGTTCTCCGATCCTGCCGGCACACAGCGGGTTGGCCTGACCTACAACGCGGGATTGCGCCGCTATTTCCTGACGACCGCTCATAGCGACGGCAGCGGCGCTACCCACACCCCGGCACTCGGCGTCTTCGATGCGCCGGAGCCTTGGGGGCCGTGGACAACCGTCTACTATGCAGATCAGTGGGCCGATGGATGGATGATCCATCACAAATTCCCCCCGGCGTGGATGAGCGCGGATGGGCTCACGATGTGGCTGGCCTACTCGGGCGAGTACCGGCCAGGCGGAATCGACTATTGCCTCTTGACGCGCAAGGCGACGCTGACAATGACCGGCGGCGAGTCAGCGTAGCTTGGCTGACGGCAAGCTCTTCTCAGGTGTGCTGGCTCTCTTCGTGCTGCCCCAATTGGACCACCGCTATCAGCATCCAGTAGGCGGAGACGAGGAATAGAAAGAAGAGAAGGGAGAAAGCAAAGGTCTGGGGGTGTGCCAGAGGGTCGCGGAGTCGCTGGACGATGTCTGCTACGATCTGGCCCGGATTCGTGAAGATGTCCCAGCTATTCCAGCGCAGGAAGCGCCCCAGGTAGATGCCGAAGCTGCCTGCTGCGAGCGTGCCCACGACGAAGAGCCAGCTGGCAAGTCCTCCGGCCAGGCGGTAGACGACCGTCTGCATCAGGTAGAGCGAGACGAGACCGAGGAAGGTGCCGGTCCAGGCAAAGGCGACGAGCAGAATAAGGTCGTACCAGAGCGGCACGTCAGAGGGCTTGAGGTGCAGGATGTCGGTGAGCAAGTAAGGTGCGTTGGGGAAAAAGAGGAGCCATATAAAGGCCGACCCCAGCAGGAGCGGGGTGCAGTAGCTGAGGCCCTGACAATAGAGTTTGTAGGCGACGAAGGAGCTGACGACAGGTAGCCAGGCCAGGAAGAGGTTCCACGCCAGGTTCGTGTAAGTGAGCCCGCGCGTATAGGCGATGCGAAAAGCCAGTAGGCCCGCACAGAAAGCGGTGGCAAAGATGAGCGACGCCACGAGTGAGAGCTGGCGTCGGTGCCGGATTGAGAGTGTGAAGGGCGCGAGCATAATGACCTCCGTCGTTTACTTTCCGACAAACGCCCCCAGGCTGTTTCCTGGGGGCGTTGGCCGATGTGCCGTCTAGCTCTCTTGTTCCTTTTTCTTCTCGCTCGGGAGGAAACGCGTCACCTTGGTGCTGCACACTGGACACTCACCCTGTACCATTCGGCGTCCGTTAGGCGTCTCCTTGACCTCGCCTTCCGTTACTTCGCGCTTCTCGCGACACTTAACACAGTAGCCTTCGAAATCCATAGTTGCCCTCCTCTAGATATACGTATCCGGATAGGAACAGGTCAAATAGATCCACGCCTATCCCTACCTACACTGATATCATATCCCAGGAATGGGAGTTTACAACACCGGACGGCGACGCCAGTTCTTGGTTAGGCCAAGCCAGGTCTCGAGTCGGGCCTGGTCACTCCGGCGATCCATGATTCCGTCAGGGTGTTTATCCTGTGTCCCCCTTCGGCAAAGATGAGACCGAGTCGGCCGTAGACATAGACGCGGTGTAGGGGAAATGCACATCGATCCGCCTCATCTGACCGGCTCGCACCATCCGAGAATAGCGTTCGTCGATAACATCCCCCACGCACTCGATCTGGCGCTGATCTGACAGATGCAAGGTCATCGATTGAGCGCGCATCCCATTGTCAGGAAACAGATCGCGCCTGTCATAGTTGTGGTAGGTGACAGGCACTCGCCCGAGGAAGGTAAAGGTAAGTCTACCGTCTTTATCGAACAGCCGGCCAGGTAGGGTTGGTCTGAACCGGAGACCCAGCTTGCCGTTCTGAACAAAGAAAGGCTGTCGACCGGCCATCATGGTGGTCCAGAGAC
>SLDA01000355.1 GCA_007125545.1 Thermoflexales bacterium
CTGCTCGATACCCTGCAGCAGCGCCTGGCAGCCTTACCCCGCCAGGACGAGGCCGAGCGCTTGGCCGGCGACATCGACGAGCAGGAATCCGCTGTGGAGGAGACGGCCCGGACGGTTACCGGCCTCGCAGGCGCGCCTGAAGAGGTCGAACGTCTGCAGGGGGAATTGGCGTCATTGGGAGATCCGCGAGGGGCTGCGCGGGTCGCGGAAGCGACCGCCGGGCGGCGCCCGGAGTGGGAAGCGCAACAGTCCGCGGCTGTGGCACATCGGGATGCGTTGGCTGCAGAAGCCGCGGCGTTGGAGCAGTCGCTCGACGCGTACGAGGGACTGGACGCACGGCTCTCGGACGTCCGCCAGGAGGTGCGAGAGCACACACCGGCGCACGAGCGCTACTTGCGCGCATCCGCCGAGGCCGAGGCTCTGGAGCCGCGGCGGGCCGAAGCTGCCGGGTTGAGGGACCGGCACGACGCAGCGCGAGCGGCGCTGGGCGAGAAGCAGTCGCGGCGAGATGCTGTGGCCCGCGACTTCGACCCGGACGAACTCGAGCGTGTTGTGACGCGCGCCGACGAGCTCCAGGCGCAATTGGCGACACTTGAGGGACGGCTCGACGAGCAGCGGGACCGTCACGACAAAGCGCAGGCCGAGGTCGAGCGCCTGGAAGCGGTAGGCCGCGAACTGGAAGCCGCCCGTCTGGCACAGACCGAGCTACACGATCTCCGCGCCCTGCTCGACAGCCTCCGCACTGTCGTACGGGATGCCGGACCGCGGATCACCGCCGCCCTGGTGGGCCTGATCTCACACGGCGCGGATCTCATCTACTCCGAAATCATCCACGCCGGCGCGGGTCAGAACCCCGGCGCCCGCCTCCATTGGACCGATGACTACGATATTGTGCTCAGGACCCGGGGACAGGAGCGTTCCTTCCAGCAGCTCTCGGGCGGAGAGCAGATGGCGGCCGCTTTGGCCGTCCGCTTGGCGCTGCTGCGTCAGATCTCCACCGTCGACGTGGCCTTCTTCGACGAACCCACCGCGAACCTGGATCGCGAGCGCCGCTCCAATCTCGCCGCACAGATCCTGTCCGTCAAAGGCTTCTCCCAGCTCTTCGTCATCAGCCACGATGATACCTTCGAGCAGGACACCGACCACGTCGTGCACATCGTGAAAGAGGACGGCCAGAGTCGCGTCGACAGCCTGACCCCTCTCGGCTAAGACAAGATACTCGCCTCCCCGGACCGCGGGCATCCTGCCCGCCCTCTGCCCCGGACCGGAAGGCTCCGTGTCCGTCTGGTGTAGGGCTCTGCGGCGAGGTTTGACTCACGCTATCCCGGCGTCGTCGTAGCTGAGCATCACGACGCCATTCAGCCCATCAAGCTCGTTACCGCGCTCCCGGATACTCGCGTGCCGGACGCTTGCGCAGCTCCTCCTCAATCAGGTCCGAGCCCAGGCCCGGGCGGTCGGACAGCTTCAGGTACCCGTTCTCCACCTCGAACGGATGCGTGAGCAGATCGTCACGCCAGGGGGCATCATCCACGTCCAATTCCAAAATGGCAAAGTTGGGCACCGTGGCGGCGACCGCCGCCGAGATCAAGGTCGTGAGCGGGCTGTGGCAGTTGTGCGGTGAAATGAGCACGTCGTAAGTATTCGCGTAGTCCGCGATCTTCTTGCCCATTGTGATCCCGTTCCATGCCAGGTCGGGCATAATCACGTCCTGCGCGTGCAGCTCTAGATAGGGCCGGTAGCCCTGCGTTCCGAACAGGCTCTCGCCGTGGCAGATGGGCGTCGAGGTGCTGTCGCGGATCATACGCAGTGCATCGGGATCGAGCGTCTCGGTCTCCAGCCACATCATGTCATAGCGCTCCAGCGCGCGGGCCAGCTTCGCCGCCGCGCCCAGCTTGAACTCGAAGGCGACGTCCAGCGCGATCCCCACGTCGGGCCCCAGCGCATTGCGGAAGGTGCCGACCACGGCCTCCGCGTTGCGCAACAGGGCCGGAGGTAGGTCGCCCGCGGGGTGGGTGTAGATCTCGCGCGTGTAGATGGCGTCCGGGCGGTCCTTCAGGTTGATGAAATTGGTCTTGATGGCCGTGTAGCCACGTTCGACGACCTCGTCCGCCAGCCGGCGCAGATCGTCCGTCGTCTCGACCTTGGGCACGCCGAGCGCCTCGGACCACCGGGCCCGGGTGGAACCGCAGTGGCTCCAGTAGAGGCGCAGGCGGTCGCGGAGTTTGCCGCCGAGCAGCTGCCAGACCGGCGCACCCAGCACCTTTCCGCGGATGTCCCACAGTGCCGAGTCGATGCCCGACGCCGCTTTCGAGGCGATCCCGCCGCTGTGGCGCGCCGAGGCGGCGGACAGATCCCACCAGATCGCCTCCGCCTGCATCGGGTCGCGCCCCACCACAAAGTCGGCGAACCGGGTCACGGTTGCGGTGACGGGGCCCGGTGCGCCCCAATCGGTGCAATCGCCCCAGCCCACAAGTCCCGGTTCGCTGGTTTCTACCTTGACGAAGGTCCACGGACGGAAGCCGCCATCGACGATAAAGGTCTTGATCGCTGTGATTTTCATACGTGCTCCTCGTGTCAAGGTCAGTGACTGGGCCAGGTTTTACACCGCGCGAGCATCACGCCGTGAAGGTGGCCCGCGACTTCGGCGGATCGCGAAACCTAGCCGATGCTCAGCTTAGTCTCGCCCTCCTCTCCTTCCCACCACTTCAGGCTTAGCTTGAGCGCCACACGGCTCCCCCGTTTCTTGTCCTTCTTGCTCGCCGTCAGCCGCACATCGACCGTCTGCCCTACATCGAGTGGGACCTCTTGGTCGCCACGCTGCAGCGCGATCTGACCGGTCTCTATTTTCTCCGCCAACCTCAGCAGCAGGGCACCGACTTGCTCCCTGTCGCGTTGCTCCTGACTCTTGAACAGAACTTGCTTGGCCATATAGTCCCCTTTCTTTACTAGCACTCTCTATGATAGAAGATAGCAGAATGAGGCGGACTGGCAACTCGCCTGCGGGCCGGGGGTAGGGTCCGGCACGTGCGCCATGCCGGTCTTTGCGAGGGACGACAGATCGTCCCGGATGTCGGAAAAGAGCCCGCGCCTGCGCCGGTGGATCAGCCGGGACGCTGAGGCGATCTTGCCACCCGGATGTCCAGCCACGTTGCCAGCCCTTCGCCCAGCAGCGTAAGGCCGAGCACGCCGAACGTGATGGCGATGCCGGGATAGAGGGATAACCAGGGGGCCGTCGCCAGAGAGGCGCGGCCCTCTGCCAGCAGCAGACCCCACTCCGGCTGGGGCGGCTGTGCGCCGAGCCCCACGAAGGAGAGGGCGCCCCCCATTAACACGAAACGTCCCATTCGCGTTGTCGTCACGACCAGGAGCGA
>SLDA01000603.1 GCA_007125545.1 Thermoflexales bacterium
GAACTGTGCAAAAAAGTCATCCATGCGCTGGCAGAGGGCGGCGCCCGCGTCGTCGAGTTCACCAACCGCGGCGACCAGGCGATGGAAGTTTTCAAAGAGCTGGTACCCTACTTCGCCAAAGCCGAGCCCAATGTCATTCTCGGTGTTGGTTCGATCAGTGACGCGCCCACCGCCGGCATCGCCATAGCCTACGGCGCGAACTTCGTCGTCGGCCCGATGCTCAATCCCGACGTCGCCAAGGTCTGCAACCGGCGCAAGATCCCTTATATGCCCGGCTGCGGAACCGTAAGTGAGATCTCTGCCGCCGAGGAGCTGGGGGTCGAGATCTGCAAGGTCTTTCCTGGCAGCGAGGTGGGCGGGCCCAGCTTCATCAAAGCTGTGCTGGCACCGATGCCGTGGTCGCGCCTGATGCCGACAGGGGGCGTGAACGCAGAGGAGAGCAATATCAAAGCCTGGTTCAAGGCCGGCGTGGTCTGCGTCGGCATGGGCAGCGCGGCAGTCCGCAAAGAGTGGCTCGCCGCCGGCGATTTCGGCGCCATTTCGGACAATGCGCGCCAGGTTATGCAATGGATCAAGGAAGTCCGCGGTCACTAAGGACATCTCCCTTCATCGCCTCAACGACCACGATGGCGCGAGAGCGGGGGCACGGGTTTGTCCGTCCTGGGCACGAGCTTTGCCGTGCTGGGCACGGGTTTGTCCGTGCCCCCGACGCTTTGTGCTAGAATATCTTGGGTCTGGGCGCAAAGCTCCGACCCAATATCACTCACCACGCAAGGAGATCCGATCATGCCGTCAGTGTCCGCACCAAAAATCTCGTTCCTGGGTGCCGGGAGCACCGTCTTTGCAAAAAACCTGATCGTAGACATCCTCAGCTTTCCCGAGCTCAGCTCCTGTAAACTCAGCCTCCACGATATCGATGAGGACCGACTACGGACCTCCGAGATCGTTGCCCGCAAAGTCGCCGACGCTCTGGGCGCACATCCTACCATAGAGGCCACGTTGGATCGCCGGGAATCCCTGGAAGGGGCCGACTATGCGATCGGTATGTTCCAGATCGGCGGGTATAAGCCGTCCACCGTCGTTGACTTCGACATCCCGAAGAAATATGGCTTACGCCAGACTATCGCCGACACGTTGGGCGTTGGTGGTATTATGCGCGCGCTGCGGACAATCCCTGTGATGCTCGATATGTGCCGCGATATGGAGGAGGTAGGGAAGCCGGATATCACCTTCCTCAACTACGTCAATCCTATGGCGATGAACTGCTGGGGGATCTTCCGCGGTAGCCCCGTTAACACGATCGGCCTCTGCCATAGCGTACAGGGCACCGCCGAGCAGCTCGCTCGCGACATCGGCGTGCCCATCGAAGAGATCAACTACGTCTGTGCCGGGATCAACCACATGGCCTTCTACCTGCGCTTCGAGCGCCAGGCCAATGGCGTCAACGAAGACCTGTACCCGCACATCCGGCGCGTCAGTGAAGAGGAACGCATTCCCGACTGGAATCGCGTGCGCTACGAGATGGTCAAGCATCTCGGCTATTTCGTCACCGAGTCCAGCGAACACTTCGCCGAGTATGTCCCCTGGTTCATCAAACGCGACCGCCCGGACCTCATTGAGAAGTTCCACATCCCTCTCGACGAATATCCCCGCCGCTGTGAAAACCAGATCGCGGGATGGGAGACGATGCGACTGGATCTGGAGAAGGGCGGCGAGATCGCCGTGCGACGCAGCAAGGAATACGGCTCTCTGATCATTCACAGCATGGAGACCGGCACACCCCGGGTCGTCTACGGCAGCGTCCCGAATGAGGGGATCATCGACAACTTGCCCCGTGGATGCGCGGTCGAGGTCCCTGTTCTCGTAGACAGGAGTGGGCTGCAGCCTACCCGGATCGGGTCGCTCCCTCCCCATCTGGCAGCCTTGATTCGCACCAACGTCAACGTTCAGGAGCTCACCGTCGAGGCAGCACTGACCGGCAAGCTCGACCACATATACCATGCCGCTATGTTGGACCCGCACACTGCCGCCGAACTCGATCTCGATCAGATCCGGGCGCTTGTAGACGACCTCATCGAGGCTCACGGCGACTGGCTCCCGGCTTACACCTGAGCCGGCACCTGACAACGGTTGGTTTGCGTTTGCGATCAAGAGGAGGTGAAGACCGGTGAAAGAGATGACGACACACGAGCGTACGGCCCGGATGTACGCGCACCAGGAAGCAGACCGGGTACCTGTGACCGACTCCCCCTGGGGCGCCACCATTGAACGCTGGCATCGCGAGGGTATGCCCGAGGACGTTAACTACGTCGACTTCTTTGAGCTCGACAAGTTCGCGCACATCGGCGTGGACAACAGCCCACGTTACCCTGTACGAGTCGTTGAGGAGACGGAGGATTACGTTATCAACACAACCTCCTGGGGTGCCACCCTCAAGAACTGGAAGCACATTGCGTCTACGCCGGAGTTTATGTCGTTCAAGATAGATGGACCTGACGCCTGGCAAGAGGCCAAGGCCCGGATGACCCCCACCGACGACCGCATCCCCTGGCAGCACCTCGCGACCAACTACGCCCTCTGGCGAAAGCAAGGATACTGGATCGAGGCCGGACTCTGGTTCGGCTTTGACGTCGCCCATTCGTGGACGGTCGGCACGGAGCGGCTCCTTATGGCCCTACTCGACGACCCGGAATGGTGTGTCGACATGTTCAACCACTTCCTCGATGTCAATCTCGCCCTTCTGGATCGCGTGTGGGACGCCGGCTATACCTTCGATGCGGTAAACTGGCCCGACGATATGGGCTACAAGCAAAACCAATTCTTCTCTCTGCGCACCTACCGCAAGTTGCTGAAGCCGGTGCACAAGCGCGCCGTCGACTGGGCCCACGCCCGCGGCGTCAAGGTCCGGCTGCATTCCTGTGGAGACGTGCGCCCCTTCGTTCCCGAGTTCGTCGAGATCGGCATCGATGGATTGAACCCATTGGAGGTCAAAGCCGGGATGGACCCGGTTCTGCTCAAGCGAACATACGGCGACGCTATGCTTCTCCATGGTGGTGTCAATGCCGTGCTGTGGGATGACAAAGAGGCTATCGAAGCCGAGATGCGCAGTGTTATCCCCGTACTCAAAGAAGGCGGGGGCTACATCTTCTCATCGGATCATTCGGTACCCTCGAGCGTGAGTCTGGACAACTTCCGGTACATCGTGGAGCTGGCGAAAGAGTTGGGCAGCTACCGGTAGCGGCTCGGGAAGAGGGATAGCGGCACAGCAGTGCGGACCTACTTCACACCATGATGCTTCAAAGACCACGGGCGGACGCACTTGGGTGTGTCCGCCCGTTTGTCTAGGTCTGCCGGCTGATTAAGCGCTATC
>SLDA01000346.1 GCA_007125545.1 Thermoflexales bacterium
AAATCGAAGATCACGGGCGCTCCGTCAGGGGCATACCGAACATCCCCACCGAAGAGGTCTCCGTGGCAAACGCCGTGCTCGGGTTTGCGCCGCGGAAGAGCAGAAGTCACGAGATCCTTCGCGTGGTGCGCGATCTTGCTGATCACCTGGTAATCGTCCGGGCGGTGGCTCATCAACGCCTGAATGGCGGTCAAGCTATCGTCGAGGACGTAGGAGAGCTCAAAATAATCCCGGTCATAGGAGGGCTCCAAGCTGTCGGCGCACAGATGGAGTCGCGCAACCATACGGCCCAACTCGCGCCGGTGCAAAGCGGTGCTCCCTTCTACGCCCTCTGCCGCTTCGAATAACACGGCGTAGCGCTCGCCCTCCGGCGCAGGAAGCGCCAGGACGTGCTCGCCCTCCCTCGTCTCGAGCGGGAGCGAAACGCTGACACCTCCGTTGGCGAGGTGAAGTAGCAGGCGGACCTCTTCCTCAACGTCCTTACGAGATCGGCGTCCGGCCATAGAAACCTTGAAGAAGCAAAGCCGATGACCGGCCGCGATCCGGTACGTATCACACATACCCTTCCGCCAAAACGTACAGACCGGGGCCGCTTCAAGGGCATATCGTCCGACCAAGAATTCCCCGAGAGCGCTTGCGCTCAATGTAGAGTCCTGCACCTGAAACATTGACACCGTTGCACCTCAGTCACAGGCTAGTCATAGGAGTATAGGCATTTTCCTCCAGCGGACTAGACCGGGTACATTACACTGGAGGGCAGACTCTCGACGAGACTTGCCTGTCTGCGGGCGAACCGGACTTTTGCCCACGGTGAAATGCCCGGCTGCGCGCCGCAGTCCAGCAGTTTTGGCTGTGCCGAAAATGGGTTTGTTTCGTAATGGGGGTTCGTGGCGGGGCGGCTGTGCCCCAAAATGGGTTTGTTTCGTAATAGGGGTTCGTGGGGAGACGGCAGTGGCGCCCGCAGAGGGGCGGCGCCGGAGGCCCGGCGTACGAAAATCTGTTTGTTTCGTAATACCGGCTCAGATCTGTCCGCAAGCGGACTAAGGGCGGATAAGAGAGGGGCTTGTCTCCGCCACCTGTAGCCGGGAGCAGCTGCGGATGCGGTATAGGTCGTCACGAGTCAGCCCTCCTGGTGAGTACGGTTGATTCTATTGTAAACAGAATTGGGGGCGACTTCAACAGAGCGGGTGGGACAATCTGCGTTTGGGTTGGGTGCGGACTACCCGTGGGGAAAGACTCGTCGATGACTTGCTCTACGGTGTACTGCAGCCTGCACGCGACCCGAGTTGACAAAGCAGGCGGATGGCTGTACAACTCAGATAGGTCCATTCTTCTCCTTCCGCGCCGGTTGATTCCTGGATCTCATCATCCAGGACCTATCGCATAGTTCCGCGCAGTGTCAGACAATGGAGGTGAACCTGTGGTAGTGATCACGGTTTCGAGAGAACTTGGCAGCGAGGGAGATAGCATCTGTGACATCGTGTGCGAGAAGCTCGGATTTCGTCGAATGGATAAAGCGGTCCTGATGCAGATTGCTGCGGAAGCAGGTATCGACGTCGAGGCTGTGATCGAGATGGAGAAGGGGTTCACCAAGCGCGCCCGGCTCGTCAGTGGCGAGATGACCTCGCTCTATCGAAAGCAGGCCGCAGCCTTCGACCGACCCGGCGTGATGGATGATCGCACGTACGCGCAGGTGCTTAATGAGAGCATTCTAGAGTATGCTCGTGAGGGTAACGCTCTCATCGCCGGGCGTGGAGGGCAGATGGTCCTGCGCGATTGGCCCGACGCCCTACACGTACGCTTGTACGCCCCCGAAGACATTCGCGTTCAACGCATGATGGCCCGGGACGGCCTTTCCCAGGTCGATGCGACGCGAATGGTCCAGCGGTCCGACGAGCAGAAACGTCAGTTCATCCGCCAGATGTTCAATAACGCCGACTGGCGCAACTCCAAGTACTACCACCTGACGATCGACACGGGCCGAATCCCGTCGGCAACGGTGGCGGAGCTGATCGTGCTAGCAGCACAAGGATAAGCTCCGTCATTCCCACATTCCTTGTGGAACCGCGCCCTGGCAGTGAAGGGGTCTGGGAGAGAACCGGCTGCACACCATAAAGCGACGGAGACACTCGCACAAGCGTTCACATACTGGCGAGGACTTTGGTCTTCGTCGCTTCGTACTCCTGCGGCGTGATCAGGCCCATCTCTACCATCTCTTTGAGTTGCCGCAGCTTCTGTACCGGGTCTTCCAAAGAGGCGGCTGCTGAATCCGGAGCTTCTGAAGAAGGCGTGCCTCCGCGCACGACGATGCCGCCAGCCGCGGCGCGTTTCTCCTCCATCTCACGGTGCCGGCGCTCCTCGAGCATTTGCTCCTCCATCTCTTGGGCATAGGCGTACAGGCGGCGGGCCTGTGCCTTGGGGAGCCCGGTCAGTGCCAACGTCTTCCCTTCGGTAGTTTTCAGCGAGAAGATCGACCACATCACGCCTTCCTCCAGGTGTGCGTCCTCAAGATCACGCCAGATGTAGTCCTCGAAAGTCGCGCCTCCGAAAAATCTCGGCCGGTAAATAATGAAGCGCCTGTTCGTGAGGATTGCCGAGTCCGGGGCGAGGCTTCTGACCGGCTGCTGAACCGCGATGTAGACGATTTGCTCGCTGCGGGTGAGCATTTGGCTCACCTTTTCGTGTGCCTGGCGCAAAAATCGCGATCCATGTCTCTCGTTCAGGTATTTCTCAAACGGGTCACTTGACGAAGCTTGCGTGGTTAGTCGATCCGGCGTTTTCTCAGACATGCTAGTCCTCCCTCTGCTCCTACCGAATTCGGGTATAACACTGTCGCGATGGCTGCCCAAGCTGGGGTTAGCGATCTGATCTCGTCGTTCGGCAGCTGGTCACCGGACGGCGATTATCCAGTCCACTGCTATCGGGTACAATGCTCGCTCGTCAAACAGCAAGCCGTGCCTCAATAGTGACTGACCTCATGCCCTTGGCCTTTTGCAAACCCCACGCTCAGACGATACGACCATGCGCTATTGTATGCAGGATCACCTTTACCGTCAACGACGTGGCGCACGCCTCTGCTTCGCCGGACCCTGGACGCTCGCCCGGGACGTGCCTGGCATCAGTGATTGAAGTATAGTCGACAAGACAGACCGGGGAGTCAAGATAACCCGATTCCCCGGTCTATATAGTGTCGTGTTGTGTTGTGGCTAGGCCAATTCCCTCAGCCGCATAAGCGCATCGACGTGGTTGGGTTCCTGGGCAAGCACGGCATTGAAGGCTTCACGGGCCTTCTCCATCTCGCCAAGCCCCTGATACGCCAAGCCGATAAGGTAGGTCAGGTGAACGCGGCGCCGCGTCTGCATATCGG
>SLDA01000404.1 GCA_007125545.1 Thermoflexales bacterium
CAGGGCCTTGCGGTACTGTTCGTAGGCCAAATAGCTGTCGCCTGCGTCTTTGTAGTCGTCGCCACTGCGCACGTAGGACTCATAGAGCAGGTTCAGGGTCGTCTCACCCAGGTAGTCGTTACGGGTATCATAGACGATACGGAGCATCCTTGCCGCATCCGTCCAGCGTCCGGCGTAATAGGCGGTCTGCGCGTCGAGGAAGACCTTGAGAAGCTGGCGCTCGCGGCCCGCGATCTGGCTGCGCGGGCGGAGTGCCAGCGCCTTGGTCAGATAGTTGTAGGCCGTCGTGAGCTGTCCGAGCTCCGGTGGGCGCTGCTCAATGATACGGTTTCCCTCGTCGAGGTAGAGATTGAAGAGGCGGTCCTCGACCAGGCCCTGATTGTAACTCAGGTTGCGATCGCGAACCTCTTCGTACAAGTAGAGTGCTTTCGCCGCGTCGCCGGCTTCAAAGGCAGCCGTCGCGTCTTCATAGAGCTGGGCCAGCGACTTGGCCTGTTCGATGGTCCTCATGCGTCTGCCGACGTCGCGATAGCCGGGGCGCAGGGCCTCCAACTCCAGGAAGAGGTCCAGCGCCGCATCGTCCTCTCCGGCATCGTCGAGCGCCACCGCCTCATCATACAGCGCCAAAAACGCGCGTTCCGCAGCGATAAACTCCAGCGACTCCAGGGACTCGGGATGCTGGGGGTTATCGACCAGATATTGGTTGAAGCGCTCCTCGGCGGCGTCATACTCGCCTGCCTCGAAGAACGCCACCGCGTCGGCCAGCAGCTTCTCCGCGGCCGCTCGCGTACGGGCCTCCGCAATCATCGGCGTGACGACGTCCGTCAGCATGCGGGCTCCCGTGTAGATGAGACCGGCGATAAGGGCCAAGATGGCCACCCTCAACAAAATGGGCCATATGCGTAGGGTGACGACTCGCCCTCGTACGCGCCGTCCCGAGTTGGTCCCCGACCGCAACTGCAACTGCTCCAGCATGCGGGTGGGCAGCCGGCTCTCGGGATAGGCGCGCTTGAGCTCCTCGAAGGCGGTCTGGGCCGCGTCCCAATCACCGACCTGCATCGCCATCGTGCCCGCGCGGTACCGCAGATCCTGTCTGACCTCTTCGTCACTGGTCCAGTCCGCCGAGCTGCCGGCCCGGTCCCCTGTGCCAGATTCCGGTGTCCTCTCTGTCCACGTCGTCATAGTTGGTGAATCTCCATTCGGGGGCTAGGGGCCACCCGTGACCCCACTGAGTGCGCTCATAATACGCGGCAGGCCGGGCCCCAAGAGCACGACGAGCAGCGCCGGAAAGATGAAGAAAACGAGCGGGAAGACCATCTTCACGCTGGCCTGACGTGCGAGCTCCTCGGACCGCTGGCGACGGCGCACCCGCACCTGCGCGGCCTGGGTGTGGAGCGTCTCGGAAATGCTTACACCCAGCTCCTGCGACTGGATGAGGATGCCGACGAACGTCTCCAGCTCCTGCACGCCGGCGCGATCGGCCATCCGTTGGAGCGCGGTATTGCGCGGGGTACCCACGCGAATCTCCAGGGTCACGCGGCGCAGCTCCTCCGTGAGTGCGTTATGCCAGCGCTCGCAGACGTGGACAATCGCGGCATCCAACCCGAGTCCGGCATCCACGCTGACGCTGAGCAGGTCGAGGGCATCGGAGAAGTTGCGCATAATGTCGCGTTTGCGGGCATTGGCCTTCGTGCGGAGCCACAGCCGTGGCAGCACGAATCCCAGCACCAGCACGCCCGCCGCGTTACGCAGCAAGATCAGCGGCGAGATATTTGTCATCCCGCTGCCCATAAAGCCGAAAACCAGGTAAAGGGCCGCCGGCACGAAGCCTGCCAGCACCTGAATGCCCAGAATGTCGGTTGCGCTGAGCCCACCGGGCGTGCCGGCCTCCAATACGAGCTTCTGCACCCGCTCGATATCCTGTCCCGGCGTCAACGAGCCGGCCATTTTGAGCAGGCGCCGCGTGAAGGGAATCAGCGCGCGATGCAGAATCGAACGACGCAGCTCCGCTTCCTCGAGGATGTCGCGCCCCGCGAGATAACCGGTGATCCGCCCCTCCTCGTCGGTCTCACCGGGCGAGGGGCCGAAGGCCAGAAAGAACAGAATGATGGCGAGGCTCGTCAGCGCTGCGAAGGTGAGGGGTGAGGAGAAGGCATTGAGCGCCACGATCTCGGCCAATAGAGCTGTGAACCAATCGCGTACGATGTCCATAGTCTCCTACACCTCAATGTCCACGATGCGCTGAATCAGGGCAAACCCAAGGAGCTGCATAATCCCGGCCGTAATGGGCAGGATGCGCACCCATCCGGGCGCGAACAGGTCGCGAATATACTCCGGGTTGATGAGTGAGACGAGCAGTGCGACCGCGATGGGCAATGCGCCCAGCACATAGCCCGTGAAACGCTGCTGCGCTGTCAGCGTCCGAATCTCGTCCAACATCCGCAGGCGATCCCGGACGGTGTCGCCGATGGTCTCGAGCGTGATGGCCAGGTTTCCGCCCGTCTCGACCTGCACGTTGATGGCGACCACGATCAGGTGGAAGTCATCCGACCCGATGCGGCTGCTGGCATCGAGGAGCGCGGCCTGCAGCGGAAGGCCCAGATTGATCGCGCGCATCACCTTGCCGATCTCGCCGGATAGCGGATCGCTGATCCGTTCCACGACCAGATCGAGTGCCTGGCTGAGCCCATAACCGGCCCGCAGTGCGCCCACCACCAGCGTGAGCATGTCCGGGATCTGGTGGGTGATGCGCCGCAGGCGGCTGCGCTTCTTGAACGTGACGACAATGAAGGGTATGTAGCCGAGTACGGCGCCCAGTATGAGCCCCAACAGGGGCCCCAAGCGGAGGGTCCCAATGCCGAACCCGACGGCAGCCAGCAGGACGGCAACCAGCAGGAACTCGGTGACCTTCAGCGGGATATCCGCCCGTGTCAGGGAGAGCGCCAGGCGCGGCCCGAGCCCGAACCCCGCCAAAAATCGTCCGACACTCGAAGGATAGCGTTCGTCAACCTGTCCGACCGACGGACCTTGAACCAGCTCTGCCGCTACGCCATACTGGAGCAGTCGTTCGTCTACCGGATCGCGCCGCTGGATCAGGAGCCAGAGCGCCATAAAGATCAGGAAGACGGCGGCGGCGGACAGAATCGCTGCGATGATGGGAAGGCTTAATGTCACCATAGACGGAGCCTTTCTAGCTCTCCGGCTTCTCTTTGCCCCTCGTTAGGAGGCGGGAGAAGGAGAACTCGTTGGATGCGTCTGCCGGCACGGCGGTTGTGTCCGGCACTTCCACGACGTGACCGGTGCCGTTACTCTTAACGCGTGGCCACTCATTCATCAGGGCCTGGGCAATCTTGC
>SLDA01000586.1 GCA_007125545.1 Thermoflexales bacterium
CCCTATTCGATGGGCTGGCACGGTGCTCCCACCGGAACGGGCGATGTCGCTCATTGGCAGCTCCACGCACACTACTATCCACCATTGTTGCGCTCTGCCACAGTCAAGAAGTTTATGGTCGGCTATGAGATGCTGGCGGAACCACAGCGAGATCTGACGGCGGAGCAAGCCGCCGAGCGACTCCGCGAGCAGCCGGAGGTCCACTACAGGGCCACAGAGGCTTAAGCTTGCTCTATTGCCGTCTTCTAGCCGGCATGATCGCCCGTGTAGGGGCGCTTTTTCTGTTACAATGCTTTATCAGGTCGAGATGCGGAGGATGTGGTGGTTGAGAGAATACTGGTAGTTGAGGATGAGCTTGTGCTGCGCGAGACGCTGACCTATAACCTGGAGAAGCAGGGCTACATGGTCAGCGCTGTCGCCAACGGCAACGATGCTGTGACACTTGCTGAACAGGAAAACCCCGATCTCATCCTGCTAGATGTGATGCTCCCCGGTATAGACGGTTTTGAGGTTTGCCGGATCTTGCGCCAAGAGACCAACGCGCCCATTATCATACTCACGGCCCGAGACGATGAGGTGGATAAAGTCGTAGGACTGGAACTTGGGGCCGATGACTACCTGACCAAGCCGTTTAGCATGCGTGAACTGCTGGCGCGTGTCAAGGCGCAGTTGCGACGGATGCGGCTTCTGCGCGAGGAGCTTGCCCCGGATGAGGATGACACGACACGGGATCGGCTCAGCTTGGGTGACCTGGTGCTGGATACTAAACGGCGTGAGATTCTGTGGAAGGGCGAGCTTGTCTCGTTCAAGCCGAAGGAGTATGAACTGCTGGTCTATCTGGCCCGGCATACGGGTCGCGTGCTGTCACGAGACCAGTTGCTCGAAGACGTCTGGGGCTGGGATTATGTCGGCGGCAGCCGTACGGTCGATGTACACGTGCGCTGGCTGCGTGAGAAGATCGAAGAAGATCCGGCCAACCCCACGCGTATTGTGACGGTTCGCGGCGTCGGCTATCGTTTCGAGGCGTAACGGTGCCGCCAAAGTCCAGGCGTTTCTCGCCAATCTGGCTGCGGACCACCATCCCCTACGTCTCGATTGTCCTCGCGATCACATTGGGCCTGACGTTCTATCTCTCCGCCGAGGTGCGTCGCGTCCGGGTCGCGGATCTGCGTGTGCATCTGCTCGATGAGGTTGTCTTGCTCGCGGATTATCTGCGCGACGACGTTACCGAGGGCGGTGGCATAGAGGCAGAGACGATGGAGGCGCGCGCCCGCAGGTGGTCGAGTATGCTCGACCAGCGGGTCACCATTGTTGATGCCCAGGGATGGGTGCTCGGAGAATCGCATGCTGATGCTCGCGAGATGGAGAACCACCTCAACCGTCCCGAGATTCGAGAAGCGCGACGCAACGGCACAGGGACGGCGACGCGGTACAGCCAGACGCTAGGCGCAGATGCTCTATATGCCGCAGCCGTTGTCTCTAGCCCCAGCGCACTCACCGGGACGCCCGAAATTGCCGGCTACGTGCGTGTTGCGCTCCCCCTCGCTGTGGTCAGCGCTGCAGTGAACCAACTCAGCCAGACGTTGATCGTTTCTGGCATCGTCATTGCGGTTTTGGCGGCGCTCTCGGCAACCTACATCTCTTCGCGGACTATCCGTCCCATTCGTCAACTCACCGCTGCGGCCGAGAGGATGGCTGCCGGTGATCTGAGCGGGCGCCTGCTTCCTACGACACAAGATGAGGTTGGCCAGTTGACCCGGGCTTTCAACTATATGGCTGATCAGTTGCAGGAAAAGGTTGCAAGCCTGGCGCTTGAACAAGCCCGTCTATCCACGGTTTTGGAGACTATGGGAGACGGCGTGATTATTACCGACGAGTCTGGCGCGATTGTGATGGCCAACGTAGCGGCGGCCCGTATGCTCCGCTATGATCTCGAGAGGATGGTGGGCCGTCGTTTTGTGCAGGTTGCCTACAGCCAGCATTTAGTCGAAGTGTGGAACCGGTGTTATGAGTCGGGCGATGCGCAGAATGAAACGGTTGAGACTGCGCTCTATGGTAACTTTCTTCAGGCCGTGATGACACCGCTGCAGGACAGCACGCCCCCCCGCATCCTTGTTATGCTACAGGATCTGACCAACGTGCGCCGCCTGGAGACGGTGCGGCGCGACTTCATCAGCAACATCTCCCACGAGCTCCGGACGCCGCTGGCCTCCCTCTCCTTGGTGGTAGAGACGCTCCGCGATGGCGCCATAGAAGATCCACCGGTCGCGCAACGCTTCCTCACGCATATGGAAAATGAACTGGCTTCGCTCTCTCAGATGGTTGGGGAATTGCTGGAGCTATCCCGTATCGAGTCCGGACGAGTGCCCCTGAAACTCGAGGCTACCGATGTGCGGAGCCTCATCCAGCAGCCGGTTGAGCGGCTTCGTCCCCATGCAGAGCGCATCGGAGTTGAGTTGGTGGTCTCCGTACCCGGGGGTCTCCCCGAGGTGCTTGCCGATGCCAAGCGCATCCACCAGGTGATCACCAATCTGGTACATAACGCGATCAAGTTCACCTCGAGCGGTGGGGTGGTTACGGTATCTGCACGTGCTTGCACCCGAGAAGAACCCGTGCTTGAGGTCGTGATTGGTGTCGCCGATACGGGTGTGGGCATTCCCGAGCAAGATTTGACCCGGATCTTCGAACGTTTCTACAAGACCGACCCCTCGCGTACTCACGAGGGCACGGGGCTCGGATTGGCAATCAGTAAGCACATCGTGCAAGGGCACGGCGGGCGGATCTGGGTGGAAAGCATCGAGGACGTCGGAAGTACCTTCTACTTCGTCCTGCCGGTTGCAACAGATGAGACCGCACGGTGGGGATGACGTCACTCATCCGCCTGCAAACGCCTTGCTCAGGTCAACCTTGTCAGGCAAGCTCGATCTGGTCACGAGCTGCGGGATCAACCCGAGCAGCGGCACGGCATCTGCGCATAGCCACCAGATTGCTGGAAAGTCGGTCCTGACAGTGCCCGCTTCAGGTCAGTGATCGGGGACCGATGCGTTCCATACCGCCGGCGAAGGTTGCTACCTATCCCTTCTCTTCGTCATGCTGGAGGAAATCCAGTCGAACAAGTTGCCGGTTATTTTCTTGACCGCGCCCAGCTGCGTAGGATAGTAGTAATCAGATTCGAACCAGCCCTTCTCCTCATAATAACGGTAGTCATAGCTGCTGTCGTCGAGCATCAGCTTCATGCTCGTTCGTGACATCCTGAAGGCCATGAGCTTGAACAACGTCGGAACTGGATAGGCAGGCTGTGCCATTCTTTTGTAGAATCTCTTACTCTGCTTCACGAGAG
>SLDA01000567.1 GCA_007125545.1 Thermoflexales bacterium
AAGTGTGGCAAATCCCCGCGCTTGCGGTACAATGACGCGGATATGAGTGTCTTGTTCAAGGAGGATGAGAATGCCCGAAGCCTATAAACCGCAGGAGATCGAGCCCAAGTGGCAGCAGACATGGGAAGCAGATGGCCTATATAAGGCCGTCATCGACCACGAAAAACCCAAGTTCTACGCCCTTACGATGCTCCCCTATCCGAGCGGTGATATCCACATCGGTCACTGGTACGCGATGGCGCCCAGTGACGTTCGGGCACGCTTCAAGCGGATGCAGGGATACAACGTGATGTTCCCTATGGGCTTTGACGCCTTTGGTCTGCCCGCCGAGAACGCGGCAATTCAGCGGCGCATCCATCCCAAAGAGTGGACCCTCAACAACATTGATCGCGAGCGGCACCAGCTTCGTTCTATGGGCGCTATGATCGATTGGGACCGTGAGGCCATCTCCTGTCTGCCGGGCTACTATCGCTGGAGCGAATGGTTCTTTCTCAAGTTCTACGAGATGGGATTGGCCTACCGTAAAAAGGCGCCCGTCGACTACTGTCCCTCGTGCAAGACCACGTTGGCGCGCGAACAAGTCGTGGGCGACGAGCGCATCTGCGAGCGCTGCGGCGCTCCGGTGGTTAAGCGCGACCTGGAGCAGTGGTTCTGGAGGATCACGAAGTACGCCGACGAGCTGCTCGATTTCTCGAAGATTGATTGGCCTGAACGCATCCGCCTCCTGCAGACCAATTGGATAGGACGCAGTGAAGGCGCTGAAGTTGTCTTCAGGGTGACGCCGGAAGACCTGCCCGAGGACGCGGATCCGGGAACAGGCGATCTGCTCGTCTTTACAACCCGCCCAGACACGCTCTGGGGCGCAACCTTTATGGTTCTCGCGCCCGAGCACCCATTGGTCAATGCCATTACCAAGCCCGCTTATCACGAGGCGGTCCACGCATACCAACTCCAGGCGACGCGACAGACGGAGATCGAGAGGCTGAGCACCGAGAAGGAGAAGACCGGCGTCTTTACAGGTGCTTACGCCATCAACCCTGTTAACAATGCGCGCATTCCGATTTGGGTCGCCGACTACGTCATGATGGGCTACGGAACCGGCGCCATTATGGCAGTACCCGCTCACGACGAGCGTGACTTCGACTTCGCGATCAAGTTCGGCCTGCCCGTTATCCCGGTCATCGCACGCCCTGATGGCGTAGCCAAGAGCCTTGTCTTCCCCGGCTCGGTGCCGGAGGCGTTTGCGGCAGAGCTGGAGGCAGCGGGATTCAGCTTCTATGCGGCCCCCGTAGGCAGCGCCGGCATGGGGCTCCACGTGACCCTGCAAGGTCAGGAAGAGATTGAACGCTATGTCGTGCTGGTCGGCAAAGAGCTACTGCCCGGGAACTGGTGTGAGGTGGTTGGCTCGGGCTGGCACTTCATCTTCACGGATACGGTCAAAACGCTCGACTCCGTGGAGACAGACCAGGAGATCCTCGCCCGCTGTAAGTCACTGTACGAACCGGTCCAGGATAACCGGACAACTATGGAGATGGTCCATAACCTCCCCTTCTACCGCGACGTGCTCTTCCACCATGAGTCGGGGATCATGATCCACTCCGACGCGTTCTCCGGAACTCCCGGCGACGTCGCCCGCCAGCAGGTCACTGCCTGGCTTGATGAGCGGGGGCTAGGCCACGCCGCGATCAACTACCGTCTACGCGACTGGTTGGTCAGCCGCCAGCGCTACTGGGGCGCGCCAATCCCCATCATCTATTGTGACACCTGCGGTGCGGTGCCCGTGCCCTATGAGGACTTGCCGGTCCTGCTGCCGGATGATGTTGACTTTATGCCGACAGGTGAAAGCCCCCTCAAGTATCACGATGGCTTCCTAAACACCACGTGCCCGAAGTGCGGCGGTTCCGCGACTCGTGAGACGGATACGATGGACACCTTCGTGTGCTCGTCGTGGTACCAGTATGCCTATCTCAGCCCCTACTACCGTGAAGGCGAATCGGTTAGTGGTAACGCATCACCCTGGGATCCCGCCGAGCAAGCCTATTGGGCCCCGGTAGATACGTACACCGGTGGCGCCGAGCACGCCGTGTTGCACTTGCTCTACACGCGCTTCTTCACTAAAGCGCTCCGCGACGCCGGGGTGCTCCATTTCGACGAGCCGATGCTACAACTTCGCAACCAGGGCATCATCCTGGGCGAGCCCCGCTCGGGAGACTGCGTTGATGTGAGCGGCACTTGGGAAGGCGCCGCCTTCAGGGCCACGAGCCTCACCGTCTACAGCTTCGAGAACAAGGAAACTTGGCCCCCACCTACACGCACGGATGTTCGAGTCCGCGGCGAGGTAATGGACCGCGACGAGATGAGCCTCAAAGTACGGACGACGGAAGGTGGTGGCCTGACGGTGGTACTGGTGGATGAAGACCTGGAGATGGAATTCCCCGACCAGGAGGGCACAGGCTCTCTTGCCGATGTGCTCTACCACCTGGACGTCGAAAAGATGTCCAAGAGCAAGAAAAATGTCGTATCGCCCGACACGCTGGTCGCACAGCACGGCGCCGACGTGGTCCGGGCCTATCTGATGTTTGGCTGGCGTTGGGAGCAGGGCGGACCGTGGGATAGCCAGGGCATCGAGGGCGTGACCCGGTGGCTTAGCCGTGTCTGGCATCTGATTTTGGACCCACCCCATGAGCGTGAGGCGGCAGATGAAGAGACAAACCGCGAGCTAGATCGCGCCGTCCATTACGCGATCAAGAGTGTAACCGAGGATCTGGAGACGTTTAGTTTTAACACCGCCATCGCGCGGCTGATGGAAATGACGAATGCGCTCAGTAAGGTCCGGGGCGCGACCTGGCCGACCGATCTCTGGAACGAGGCCGTCAGTACTTTGGTGCTTCTCATGGCTCCAATAACGCCGCATATGGCGGAGGAGCTGTGGGCCCGGCTAGGTAAGCCCTATAGTGTACACCAGCAGACGTGGCCCACGTGGGATGAAGCCAAGCTAGTCGAGGATACGGTTGAGATTCCGGTCCAGGTGAACGGCAAGGTTCGTGGAAGGATCACTGTTGCGGCCGGAGCCACTGACGATGAGATCAAGCAAGCCGCTCTGGAAGATGAGAACGTACAGCGTCACCTTGAAGGCGTGCAAATCCTAAAGGTTATTGTCCCGCGTGGACAACTTGTGAGCATTGTGGTGCGCTAGCCCGTAACCCCGATGTGAAGGGCCGTTGCCGCGACAGTGGCAACGGCCCTTTTTCCATGATGCCCCCGGATCCGGACCCGTCCGGACGCTGGACACTCTCCCTCCTTATGCGATAATCGCTTCTGTTGTCATCCCGACCCAAGCGAGGACTCCTATGACCACACCGGCAGAGCCGGCCCGACGTTCGCGTGCCAGCACCCTTATCGCGCTGGCCTTCGGCTATTTCATCGACCAGGGAGAAGCACAAGCGATGTCCGTGCTCTTCCCGACGATCAAAGCGCTGTGGGGTCTCGACTATGCCGCCCTCGGTGCAATTGGGACCATCCGCAACCTGCTCCAATCGGTCAGCGCTCCCTTTTGGGGATTTGCCTCGGACCGGTTATCGCGAAAACAAGTGGTGATCTTCGGTACCGGTATTTGGGGCGTTTGGACGCTCGCGTGCGGCCTGACGCAGAATTATGGACAACTGCTGCTGATTCGTGCTATCTCGGGCATTGGACTCGGCTGCTTAATGCCCGCGACCTTCTCGCTCATCGCCGACACCTTCCCACCGAACCGGCGTGGACGGGCACTCGGTGTCTTGGAAGCTATCGGGGTCATGGGTATCATCGTGGGAACCCTGGGCCTAGGGATGCTGGCATCTCCCGAGCTGTGGCGCTGGGGCTTCTTCGTTTTGGGCGCATTCAGCGTTCTCTCCGGCGGACTCGTTGCCCTCTTTGTGCGTGAGCCGGTCCGAGGTAGCGCCGAGCCGGAACTAGCAGGCAAGATAACGGCCGAAACAGCCGCTAAGTATCAGGTCACCTTCTCGGACATTCCGAAGGTGTTGGCGATTCCGACAATCTGGGTCGCTATCGCACAGGGCTTGGCCGGCAGCATGCCCTGGGTTGTGATGGGGCTCTATCTCATCACGTGGCTCGTGGAGGTGCGCGGCATGACGGAAGCCATCACATTCACCCATCCGGTCGGCAGCGCGACGTTGACGTTTGCCGGCATCGTAGCCGGCACCGCATGCAGCAACATCATTGGCGGCATCTTGGGAGACTGGGCCGAGACCGTCAATCCGAAGTATGGGCGGGCGTTCGTGGGGCAGGTTTCGATCGTCAGCGGTATTCCACTCACCTATATCCTCTTCTCTCGGACCGCCAGTTGGAACTTCTGGCCATTGTTCGCGCTCTGTTTCATAACAGCGCTGCTGATCAGTTGGCCCGGCAAGGGCGCCAAGGAACCGATGATGCAGGGCGCCGTCGCGCCGGAGCTACGGTCGACGGCCTTCGCCATGACGACATTCATAGAAAGCGGGTTCGCGGCGTTGGCTGCCTACATAGCAGGACTACTCGCCGATAGGATAGGGTTGACACAAGCCCTGCTATGGATGATTCCCTTCCCATGGCTGATCTGCGCCATGGTCTACTCGGGCTTCTACGTGGTCTATCCGCGAGATGCGGCGAAGCTTCGAAGAGAAATGGCCCTAAGAGCCGCCGCAATTGATGCACAGGCGAAACAAGAGGGAGATGAGTTTGCACCTGCCCCCGCAACCGCCGGAATCGTATAGAACGGCTTATGGATAAATGGAAGCAAGGGTGAATTCACAAGGAGGCACGGGATATGGAAGTCGAACTGATTGCAATCACACAATATCTGGCGGGAAGAGGCGGCACGGAGGAGCTCATCGAACGCGCCGGGAGGGTCTGTTACCGGAGCGAAAGCCGAGGGAATCCGGCGGCCTTCTTGCGGGCGCGGTTACGGGAGGGACATGAAAGCATCATCGAGCATGCCAGCGCGACCTTCGAGATCTCGGGAATCAGCCGCGCTTGTAGTCACCAACTCGTGCGGCACAGACTGGCGTCCTTCTCACAGGAAAGCCAGCGATATGTCACAATGTCCGACCCCGACATGGTGATCCCCAACGCGATCCAAGACAACGCCGAGGCGCAAGCAATCTGGGATGAATTCGTCGAGGAGGTTAAGACCGTTTACGCGGAACTGCGCGCCCGGGGGATTCGCAAAGAAGACGCGCGCTTCGTGCTGCCAAACGCCGCGGCGACCCGCCTCGTGCTGACCATGAACTTCCGAGAGCTCCGGCATTTCTTCAGAGTGCGGATTGCACCTGAAGCACAATGGGAGATCCGAAGCATGGCGGTCGCCATGTTGATCGAACTGGTACCGCATGCTCCAACCGTGTTTGGCGACCTCTTGGCGGAGATGTCGACCGCGCACCCGGACTTCTTCGAAGCGTGAGTGGGTGCCTCGTAACTGGAGCCCGCCGTCAGGCCACTTCGAAGCCCAGGGCGCGCTCCCGGAGACTGACGTAGCGATTGTCGCCGATGACGATGTGATCGAGTACGTCGATTTCCAGTAATTTGCCCGCATCGACGAGACGGCGAGTCAGGGCCACGTCCTCCGGTGAGGGATTCGGGTCGCCGGAGGGATGATTGTGAGCCACGACGACGGCGGCGCAGTTACGTCGCACCGCGCCGCGAAAGACTTCAGCAGTTCGTACGAGCGAGGTATTGAGACTGCCCTTGTACAAAATCTCGCGCGCTGTGACCCGATTACGGGTGTCCATGTACAAAATAGCAAAGTGTTCTTGCTCTTTATGACTAAGAATCGGCATCAGGATTTGCGCAGCGTCGCCAGGAGCCCGGATCTGCCAGCGTTCTTCGGGGCTCTCCGCCATCAGACGACGTCCGAGCTCCAACGCCGCGAGAATCTGGGCGGACTTGGCGGGACCCAGGCCTCGCTCAGCAGCCAGTTGAGAGAAATCGGCCCGTGACAACCCGGCAAGGCCCTCGAAGTTGGCGAGAATGCGACTGGCCATAGTTAGGACATTCTCGCCACCGGTGCCAACGCGTAAGATTATCGCCAGCAGTTCGGCGGTTGACAATGCTTGGGGCCCGGCATGGGCCAAGCGCTCGCGAGGGCGCTCATCGACGGGCATCTCTTTGACTGTGACGTACATGGTCATGCGCTTGCCTCCTCTTGGGCCGATGGTATAATGCTCGCGCCTGAGCTAATGGATAGAGTCTGGTTACAGGCGCTGCAGCGATTCCAGAAAAGGAGTCCCATAAACCTATGATCGATCAACTCCTGGAAATCCTACCACAGGTGGTGACGATTCTGACCTTGGTTACTGCGGTCTTTATCACCAGTGTGTGGTTAGGAATGGTCCTGTGGACCTTCCGTGACATCCGGTCGCGTACCCGAGATATCGTCGTGCAAATCCTGGCAACCTTCATGGTCGCGATACTTACCCTGCCGGGACTGATTGTCTACTTCTTAACTCGCCCTCTAGAGACCCTGTCTGAAGCGTACGAGCATGCGCTAGAACAGGAAGCCCTTCTCCAGGCGATTGAAGAACCGGAAGTCTGCCCCGGCTGTGGCGCAAAGGTTAAGGACGACTTCGTCTACTGTCCTTACTGCCACACTCATCTGAAAAAGAAGTGCCTCGCCTGTGAGACCATCTTAGCACTGGACTGGAATATCTGTCCTTACTGTGGCACGTCACAAGGCAGTAAGGTCATCGAGCCGGTCATCGATCGCGAAGTCGAGCTTCCCAGCCCGACGGAAGAGCCGGTACAAGTCTAGGGCTCTGCACAAATCCCGTCCGCGACAGAACGGACAGCGCTCACGATCTACCCCAGCAGCACCAGGAAAACTCCCGGTGCTGCTGATCTACGAAAGCACCCACGGCAACCCACCCCTGCAGGCTAGCGGATTATGGCAAGTCGATCTCGCGGATCGTATGCACCTTGACCATATTGGTAACCCCGTGGACCTCCAGAGGAATGCCAGCGGTCAAGACGACGTTGTCGTTCAGTGCCACGCAGCCGCGCTCATATGCGGCACGGACCATACGCTGGATCATCTCGTCTGTAGTGCGAAAGGGCGAAATCACCAGAGCCCCAACGCCCCACATCAACTGCATTCGACGGGCAGTCGACTCGAAAGGCGTGACGCCAAGCAGCGTGACTCTGGGCCGATGCCGGGCGACGATGCGCGCGGTGCGACCCGATTCGCTCGAGGAGATGATCGCGGCAGCGTCTGTGGACTTTGATAGCGTAACCGTAGCCCGGCTAATAGCGGTCGTGACGGTTTCTTCAGTCGAACGTTCGGTTAC
Organism: Thermoflexales bacterium; assembly: GCA_007125545.1. GTDB lineage: Bacteria > Chloroflexota > Anaerolineae > B4-G1 > SLSP01 > PWVB01. The sequence continues at coordinate 7,314 of SLDA01000567.1, forward strand.
GGACGGCAACCGATCGGCCGGCTCCACCTCAAGCAGCTGGTTATAGGGAAAGTCCTCAGACTGCTCAACATTTTCGGCGATGCGAGCCATCATCTGGACGGTTTCAATGGGATAGGACCCAATCGAGGTCTCGCCGGAGAGCATAACCGCGTCGCTGCCGTCAAGGATTGCATTGGCGACATCAGAGGCTTCCGCTCGGGTGGGTCGGGGCAGATCGATCATCGACTGGAGCATCTGCGTCGCAGTGATAACCGGTTTGCCCAACCGATTGCAGAGATGAATAATTCGCTTCTGTACCAGGGGCACGCGCTCAGGCGCAATCTCCACACCGAGATCGCCTCGCGCCACCATGACTGCGTCGGAATCGTTAACGATGGCCTCAAGATCGTCCAATGCCTCCGGCTTTTCTATCTTGGAGACAATGCCAGGAATCTTATGCGGATCCTCACCCACTCGCCGTACCACAGACGTGTCAATGTGATCGAGCAGATGATCGCGCAGAACCTCGACATCGGATCCGCGCCGCACGAATGAGAGCGCCAGGTAATCCAATTCCAGCTCCAGGGCCAGGAGTGCATCGGCGCGATCCTTTTCGGTCAAGACTGGAATATCGAGAGCCACGCCGGGCAGATTCACGCCCTTGTTCGACGTCAGGTTTCCGCCCACTACCACGCGACAGGTGACGCGAGAGGCTTCCGTACCAACGACTTTGAGTTCAATCGCTCCGTCATCCAGCAACAATCGATCGCCGGATTGTACATCCTCGATGATGTCGGCATGCGGGAAAGGAACTTCCCAAGGCGCGTTCCCGGCTGCATCTCTTTTCGTGGGAGCCGCTTCAGTCGCGAGAAGGACGACCTTGTCCCCCGCTTTTAGATCAATGCCGGCTTCGGGTAACTTGCCGACGCGGATCTTCGGGCCCTGCAAGTCTCCCATCACAGCTACGTAGCGGCCCTCCTCGGCGGCCACTTCGCGAACCATCGCAGCAGTGCGACGCTTCTCGTCAGCCGATCCATGAGAGAAGTTAAGACGTGCGACGGTCATACCCGCCTGAATCATGGCGCGCAACGTTGCCGGATTATCAGTAGCAGGACCCAGGGTGCAAACGATTTTAGTTAAGGGCATATGCCCTCCTTTCCGACTCAATCAAGCGCGTTATGTTTAGCCACGTATGTCCGCAACTAACTCTAGACAAATTGTACTCTGGAGTGCAAGGTTGTCCATGAGGGCGCATTTGCTAATTCAGGAATTGGGTATGATAATCACTCTTATTCTCTAGAGTCATAACAACACCATGCACTACACCTTGAACGAAACCAGGCGCAGCCGTCCTCGCATCGCGATTCTGATGCGCGGATTTTGCCGGCCGGATTACGACATCTGGTTAGGGGCTACTGAGGCCGCCCGCCAACAGGCCCTTGATGTCGTCACCTTCACCGGTCAGGCGCTTGCATCACCCAACAAATATGAAGCTCAGGCGAATACCGTTTACGAGTTGATCGATCCCCGCCAGTTCGACGGTCTGCTCCTCGTTACGAGTGGCATCGCCCTGTACGTCGGTTCCGAGGGCATACAGGCTTTCTGCCGGCGATTTGGAGATCTCCCGCGGGTCAGCACACAGATGGCATTGGCCGGCGTACCCAGCCTCCTCGTGGGTGACTATCACGGCATGCACGAGATTGTCGATCATCTCGTTAGCGTCCACGGTTACCGGCGGCTCGCTTTCCTGCGAGGCCCGGTTTCTCATCGGGGTGCAGGGGAACGTTACCGGGCCTATCTGGCAGCGCTGGAGGAGCACGGCATTCCCTACGATCCGGATTTGGTATCCGCACCACCCGAGGGTTGGAGTAATGAGGCGGGCATCAACGAGTTTCTGACCACACTCTGGACCGGTCCCCAGCCGCTTCCCGATGCCATCATTGGCACGAGCGCTTCGTTGGCCGAACAAGCACTCAACTGGCTCCGGATACGGGAAATACGCATCCCCGAGGACGTTGCGTTGAGCGGATTCGACAATTTCCCCCACCTTGCAGGCCTCATGCCCCCACTGACCACCACTCACGTTCCCTTCCAAGAGATAGGACGCCGAGCGGTCCAGCTGCTGATCGCTCAGATCGACGGCGAAGCAGTGCCCCTGGAAAGTCGCTTTCCGGCACGAATGATTATTCGGCAATCGTGTGGCTGTTCCAGCCGGTCCGTTGATCGGGCAGGTACTGTCGATGAAGCGCTGAACTCCTACGCGGACATCGGTGGTTCGCAGAGATTTTGCGAGCGGCTCGTTATGTGTCGGGAGCTGCTCATCGAGCTGATGGAAGATCTGGCTGCACGCAAACCGGGGACACAGATGGCTCCCGTGTGGATAGTGGAGTTGGTAGACAGCTTTATGTGCGAGATAGCCGGAACGCAGCACAACGGACCAGCCTTCCTGGACACATTGAAGCAGCTGGGGATCCAGGCCCTACGGACAGGTGAAGACCTGATGGTCATGCAAGACGCACTCTCACTCCTACGGCAGGTCGTGAAGGAGTGCGCCATGAGCGGCGACACGTCAGCGGTTGAACCAGAGGCGTATGTTGGCGCTCTGGATCTACTATCCCAAGCGCGCGTACTGCTTCATGAAACCTCAAAAATCACGGCAAGTGGCGCCCGGATAGCTATGGGCAGGCAGGCAGTTGCCCTCTCGCAAATCGGGCATCTGCTGACGACGGTGACCGACCTGGAGTCACTAACTTCGGCCCTAACCCGGGAACTGCCGCGCGCCGGTATTCAAGGCTGTTTTTTGGCGCTCTACGAGGACTCACGAAATCCGGCGGGCTGGGCCAAGTTATATTTTTGTGGGGCAGCGCACGAGCCGGCCGCGATCCCGGAGGCCGGATGGCGCTTTCCGGCGCGAGAGCTATTGTCGACAGAGGCGCTGGCCGAGCTAAGACAAGACACGCTGCACAACTTGGTCATCGCGCCGCTCTTTGTGCGCCGCCAACAGTTCGGGTTCATTGTGTTTCAGACCGGGCCCCGCGATATTCTATTCGAGGACCAGACCGCGGACAGCACGGCATACGATTTGCTTCGCGGCTATATCAGCGATGCACTCTACGGTATCCTGCTCTATGACAAAACGCTACGGGCCCGGCAGCAGGCGGAGGACGCCGACCGGCTCAAGAGCCGCTTCCTGTCCATGGTCAGTCACGAGCTTCGAACGCCCCTGAACCTGATCGTAAGCCTGAGCGAAATGCTGGTATGGCGTCAAGAGGGGCATCAGGAGGAATTGACTCGCATTCATGCCAGTGCCCAGCATCTTGACGGGTTGATTCGCGATGTGCTTGACCTCGCCAGCAGCCAGGTGGGACAGTTGCGGCTCGCCAGGGAACCGCTTGATCTCTCTCAAGTGATGGAAGTTGTAACGTTGATCGGTGAGCAGATGGCTCAGGATAAGGGGCTGACCTGGACGGCAGAGATCCCCGAACACTTACCCCAGATTTGGGGGGACCGTACCCGTTTGCGACAGGTAGCCCTTAATCTGGTCAGTAACGCCTTCAGGTTCACGTCAGAAGGCGGGGTGCGATTGGTGATCAGCGTCGATGAGGATCAAATAACTACCTCGATCAGCGACAGCGGCCTCGGCGTGCCGCCAGACGAGCAGGAAGTCATTTTCGATGAGTTTCGCCAGTCCGAGCGCACAGCAGGCCGGGGATATGGAGGCTTGGGACTGGGCCTCTCCATCAGCAGTCGCCTTGTAGAGATGCACGGTGGCAGTATCGGAGTAACATCATCCGGCGTCGAAGGTGAAGGGACGACCTTCTATTTCACGCTTCCAACAATGCTATCCCAAGATCAACGCGGCGCAATGGCTGACGCAGGCGCCACGGATAGCGAGCAAAACGATAATCCACCGATCGTTATCCTCACCGAGAAGCCCACAGATCGTGCCGACACGAAGTTAACCGGTTATCTGACGGACAGGGGCTATCACGTGAAGCACATTGTGATCGATCCGCACACTGCGCCGAGTGATCCAGAACATTGGCTGAACCAAGTCTTGCTCGACCCACCGGCCAGTCTGATCCTTGATATGGAACCGGCATCGGAGGAGGGATGGGCGCTGATGCGCCTGATCAAGGAGAATCCTCGAACACAACGTACGCCGGTGCTCTTCTACTCTCTGCTAGAGGATGGTGACAGCGGCGCCGTGATTTCACTGGACTACCTGACCAAACCCGTCAGCCTTGCCGAAATTGGGGAGATGCTTGGGCGACTGGGAATGACACACGTCGGAGCCGACTTGGGCGTAGCGTGCGCAGCGCACACATTCCTGATCGTCGATGACGAGCCGGATATGCTGGCGACACACGCCTGGCTGCTACAATCGCAGCTTCCAGGCAGTCGTGTCCTCCAGGCATCGAATGGGCGCGAAGCCCTGACGCTTATGACAACTTCCCCGCCCGATCTGGTGCTCCTGGACTTGGTGATGCCCGAGATGAACGGCTTTGAGGTCATCGCCGCGATGCAGACCGATCCTGAACTCTGCGACGTGCCCGTCGTCGTTCTGACCGCCAAGACGCTAACCAGTCTAGAACTCGAGAGCCTCGACAAAGGCGCCGTCAAGGTGTTGGGAAAAGGGCTGTTTAGTGCGGAAGAGACGCTGCAACACATCGAAACAGCACTCCGGCGGACACGACCGACCGACCCGGACACGGATGCTATCGTGCGCCGTGCGATTGCCTACATCCACGAACACTATATGGAGCCCATCGCACGAAAAGAGATCGCGGAGCACGTCAATCTGAGCGCGCGACATCTGGATCGTTGTTTCTGTGATGAAATGGATCTGACCCCTATTGCCTACTTGAACCGCTTCCGCATGAGGCAGGCCCGCCGCCTTCTTCATGACCGAAAGCTGAGCATCAGCCAGGTCGCCGCAGCGGTTGGATTCTCCGACAGCGGCTACTTCTGTCGCGTCTTCAAGCGCGAAATCGGCGCTTCTCCCAGCGACTATCGGCGCAATAGC